>JAHCJW010000128.1 GCA_026126125.1 Devosia sp. | reverse complement strand
CCGAACCGGGTCGTCGAATTCTACTCGCGCTAAGCGAACGACACTATCGAATTGGAAAAGGCCGCTCTTCGGAGCGGCCTTTTTGTTTGTGGCCGAGGGGGCCGGTAGAGTTGCAGAGCAGGCAGCCTCCCTCAAAAGAGAGGGCTCACAACCTGGAGCGGCCCGCATTCTGTCGAACGCACATTGCCGCTCTTATCCCTTGCTCTGGCATGGACTGTCACCCCGGCCTGCGCCGAGGTGACGATCGAGAGTGAGGATGGTTCGGTTGAACGTGACCTACAGTCCTGCCGGCACCCCTTCCTTGCCCTCGTCCAGATCGGTGAGCAGAGGGGCGAACTCGGCATCGGTCGCCAGATAGCGCGGGTCGTCATAGTCGACGCCCGAAATCGCATCGGCCGGGATATGGGCCTCGAAGGTGCGCAGTCGCTTATAGACCGAAATCAGCGAGATGATCGTGGTCCAGGAATTGGCGAGGAACCGGAACGAATCTTCCACCTGGCCGAAGGCGTTGCTGACCTGCTGGAGCAGGCCCAGTGTCAGTGCACCGGCGGCGATCGACGGCGACATGGCGATCAGCGGCACGAAGTTGGCGCCCTGCAGGTAAACGTAGCGGGCGACGTTGAAATAGAGATAGTGCCCGTAGAGGCGGAAGTAATTGCGCTGCACGCCGAGGAAAAATTCCTTGGTATCGAGCGGCCTGGCGCGCTCGTGATGGTCTTCGCCATAGACCAGTTCCTTGCGTAGCGCCGCCTCGACCCGCTGGTTCTGGAATTCGAGACCGGGCAGCTTGATGCCAACCAGGCCCAGCAGCACCGTACCGGCTATGGCCGACATCAGCGCCACCCAGACAAGGCTGCCGTTCACGGGCCCGATCAGGGGCAGTTCAGTGATGTTCTGCGACAGGGTCCAGAGCAGGGGCAGGAAAACCAACAGCGTCATGATCGAGCTGACCAGGGCGACAGCGAGCCCTTCGACGATATTGGCGAAGCGCTGGGTATCTTCCTGAATACGCTGGGATGCGCCCTCCACGCCGCGCAGGCGCGGCCAGTGGCTCATATAGAAGAAGGTCATCGCCCGCCGCCAGCGGAACAGGTAATGCGCGATGAAGAAGGCGTTCAATACCAGCACGGCGATACGCGGCAGCAACACATAGAGCACCGTGGAGAGTTCGCCATAGATCTGCTCCAGAGATACGCTGCCCGGATTGGTCAGCGCGCCCTGGAACATGTTGTAGAACTCGCCATACCAGGAGTTCATCCAGGCGCCGATCTGCACGTCGAAGAAGACGACTTCAATGATGGTGACGCTGCCGACCACCGACCACCAATACCAGCGCCGATTGTCCCCGATCCAGTGCCAGGGGATGCAGAACAGGTATCCTGACAGGATGACGTATTGATAGAGCCAGACTTTGTCCGGCGTCAGGAAAGGATTGGGATCGGCTTCTGTGGCGACCTGTCCGAAGACGCCGCCGAGGCCGATGGTGCCGGAGAGGGCCGGGCCGATGGTGAACCAAACCAGCATGCAGAAGGCGGTCCACGCCAGGGCGGCGGAGAAGAAAAGTTTCGGATTGGGAAAAAACGAACGAAACACCGTGAGACTCCAGGGTGTTGGAGGAGAGCGACATCTAACTGCGGCAAATGGATTTAAACAAGGACGCCATGTTAAGCTTTGGTAAGGTTGGCGGTTTGCGTGGGCTCTTTCCCTTGGGCTTGTTGAGCGCTATCAGCTATCCGAAAGCCCTATTGAGAGTTTCGCCATGACCGCGGTGATGGAAGTCCCTGCCACGCCGACCGACGAGAGTGACGTCGGCGCCCATCCGATCTATGCCCGTGCGCCGCGCTCGGTCGAATTCAACAAGCTGCGCAAGCGCCTCATCCGCAACACGCGCGAGGCACTGGAAAAATTCGCCATGGTGCGGCCGGGCGAGAAATGGCTGATCGCGCTCAGCGGCGGCAAGGACAGCTATGGGCTTCTGGCCCTGCTGCTCGACCTCAAATGGCGCGGTCTGCTGCCGGTCGAACTGCTCGCCTGCAATCTCGACCAGGGGCAGCCGAATTTTCCCAAGCATATCCTGCCCGAATTTCTCACCGGGCTGGGGATCGAGCATCGGATCGAATATCAGGACACTTATTCGATCGTCACCGACAAGCTGCCCGCCGGGGCGACCTATTGTTCGCTCTGCTCGCGGTTGCGGCGCGGCAATCTCTATCGCATCGCGCGCGAAGAGGGCTGTACGGCCCTGGTGCTCGGCCATCATCGCGACGACAGCCTCGAAACCTTCTTCATGAATCTCTTCCATGGCGGCAAGCTGGCCGCCATGCCGCCCAAGCTGGTCAATGACGAGGGTGATCTGGAAGTGCTGCGGCCGCTGATCTACTGCGCCGAGGAAGATCTGCAGCGCTTTTCCGACGCCATGCAGTTCCCCATCATTCCGTGCGATCTCTGCGGCTCTCAGGATGGCTTGCAGCGCAATGTCACCAAGGCCATGCTGACCGACATGGAAAGGGCGATGCCGGGGCGCAAGGACGTGATGATCCGGGCCCTGGGCAATATCAATCCCAGCCACATGCTCGACCCGCGCCTGTTCGATTTCGCGGGCCTCACCCTCCAGAAGAAGGACTAGACCCGCATGAATATCGAACGCTTGGCCGCCATTCTTCGTCAGGCCGCCAGGGACGAAATCATGCCGCGTTTCCGGCGGCTCGATGAGGGCATGGTGCAGACCAAGGCCAATGCCTTCGACCTGGTGACCGAGGCGGATGAAGCAGCCGAACGCGTCATCACCGCCGCCATCAATGACCACTCGCCCAACACAGTGGTGATCGGCGAAGAGGCCGTCTCGGCCAATCCCAATCTCTTGCGCGGCCATTTCGAGGATCAAACCGTCATTTACGTCGATCCCGTTGATGGCACGGGCAATTTTGCCGGGGGGCTGCCGCTGTTCGCCGTCATGGCCGCAGTGGTCGAGAATGGCGAGATGGTTGCCGGGGTGATCTATGATCCGCTGGGCGATGATTTCGTCATGACCGAGCGCGGGTGCGGCACGTGGCAGGTTTTCCCCGATGGCCGCCGCATCCGCCAGAAATTCGCCGATCCGGTGCCGCTCTCCGAGATGGGCGGGCTTGCCTCCGCCTCCTATCTGCCGCAGGACGTGCGCCGCACGGTTCTGGGCAATATGTCCAAGGTGAAGATGTTCGCCAGCTATCGCTGCGCCGGCCACGAATACCGGTTGGCGGCCGGCGGCAATGTGCATTTCCTCATGTATAACAAGCTCATGCCGTGGGATCACGTCGCCGGCGCGCTGATGATGCGCGAGGCAGGGGCCCATGTCGCCCGGTTCGACGGCTCCGAATACAAGCCCAGCCATCTCGAGGGCGGGCTGCTGGTGGCGCCGGCTGCGGAAAGCTGGCAGGAGCTGCGCCGCGAAGTGTTCGACGTCTGAGGCGGGCGCCCGGATTGTAACAGGCAGTTTTCAGCCAGGCCGTTGTGCGGCCTGGCTGTTTTTCTTTGGCCTGGCAGCGTCAGTTCGGCGCCGCGGGCGCACTGGCAGGCTCATATTGCCGGCCCACTCCAAAAAGTCGGCCCTTTTCAGCGATGAGAATGCAGACCAGCGCCAGCGCGCCCATGCAGAAATAGCCTATCGCGGTCGGAACCGTGGTGCCGTCGAACATCTGGCCGATATAGCCCCCGATGACGGCGCCGCCGACGGTCTGGATGAAGCCGAAAACCGAAGCAGCGGTGCCGGCGACGGCGCCCAGCGGCTCCATCGAGAGCGAATTCATGTTCGAGGAGGCCCAGCCGAACGAGAACATGATGATGCACAGGAAGGTGAAAAACAGCCAGAGCGGCATCACTCCGAGCAGCGCGAACACCAGCCAAAGCGCCGAAAAGCCGGTGTAGGACAGGATAGCGCCATGCGAAAGCCTGCGCATGCCCAGACGGCGCACGACGCGCGAATTGGTGAAGGACGAGATGGCCATCAGCCCGGCAACCGCGGCGAAAGCGACGGGGAAATAGACGCCCAGACCATAGATATCGACATAGATCTGCTGGGCCGAGCTGATGAAGCCGAACAGCGCTCCGAAGAGGAACATGCCGGCCAGGCCATAGAAGAAGGCGACGCGATTGGTGCAGACCAGTCGGAAGCCTTCCAGAATGGCCTTAAAGCTCAGCGGGCGGCGCTGGTCGCGCGGCAGGGTTTCGGGCAGGCGCAGATAAGTCCACAGCCAGAAGGCGCTGGCCAGCAGTCCCATGAAGATGAAGATCGTCTGCCAGGGGCCGGTGAGCAGCAGGATCTGGCCGATGCCCGGCGCGATGATGGGGATGGCCATGAAAACCATGAAGGTCAGCGACATGACCTCGGCCATTTCGCGCCCCGAATAGCGGTCGCGCACCACCGCCGTGGCGATGACGCGCACGCTGGCCGCGCCCATGCCCTGGATGAAGCGGAGCACGAGGAGGATGGTGAAGCTGGGCGCGAAAGCGGCGACGATGGCGGCGATCACATAGATGGCGATGCCGGCCAGCAAGGGGGCGCGGCGCCCGAACCGGTCGGTGAGCGGGCCGAAGGCGAGCACGGCGATGCCCATGCCCAGCATATAGGAAGAGACGACGAACTGACGTTCGTTTTCGTTCGGAATTCCCAGCGCTTCGCCCATATAGGGCAGGGCCGGAAGCATGACGTCGATGGCCAGCGCATTGAGCGCCATCAGCGCCGCGACGAGGGCAATGAATTCGGGGCGCGAGAGCACCCTTGTGAAGTGGTCGGACATGAGATTGGCTCAATAAGGAGGGTCGCCCGAAAACCAGGGCGGCGCACAAAAAATATCGGCCGGACCATGAACCCGTCCGGCCGGATTGGCAAGTCTCTATCGGTAAAAACCGATATTAGAAAATCAGGCCGGCTTAAGGCCGAAACGGGGGGCGCTGCGCTCGTTGATGGGCAGATGCACGACCGCCGAGGCCAATCCCAACAGGATGCCCAGATACCACACAAGGCTGTAGGAACCGGTCTGGTCGAATACCACTCCGCCCAGCCAGACGCCGACAAACGAGCCGAGCTGATGGCTGAAAAAGGCCACGCCATAGAGCATGCCCATATAGCGCGGGCCGAAGAACAGGGTGACCAGTCCGGCCGTCAGGGGCACGGTGGAAAGCCATAGCAACCCCATGGCGGCGGCGAAGCCATAGGCGGTGACCTCGCTCACCGGCACCAGCAGGAAGACAGCGATGGTCACGGCGCGCAGGAAGTAAATCGTGGCGAGCAGCATCTGCTTGGGCAGGCGGCTGCCCAGCCATCCCGAGAGCAGGGAGCCGGCGATGTTGAACAGGCCGATCACGGCGATGGTCCAGCTGCCCACTTCGGGCGACAGGCCGCATTGCACGAGATAGGCCGGCATATGCACGTTGATGAAGGCGAGGTGAAAGCCGCAAACGAAGAAGCCGATGACCAGCAAGCGGTAGGAGCCGTGTCCCCAGGCGCTCGAGAGGGCCTGCATGAAGGGCAGATCGGCCTGGCCGGGCACCGATTCGCTGCGGCCGCGCAGCGCCGCCGAAAGCGGCACGATCAGCAGCAGCAGGACCGCCAGCCACACCAGTGCCATCTGCCAGCCGAATGTGTTGATGAACCCCTGACCGAGCGGCGCGAAGATGAATTGCCCGGCCGACGATGCGGCGGTGGCGACGCCGAAGATGAAGCTGCGCTTTTCCGCCGGCACCACGCGGCCGAATGCGGCCATGACCACGCCGAAGGAGGTGACGGCGATGCCGACGCCGGTGGCGAGGCCGGCAGTCAGCGTCAGGCTCAGCGTATCGGGCGAGAATGCCATGCCCAGAATGCCGGCGGCATAGATCAGGCCACCGAGCGCCAGGACGCGACCGCTGCCATAGCGGTCCGCCAGGCCTGGGCAATGCCCCAGACCAGGTTCTGGATCGCCATGGCCATGCCCCATTGCTCGCGGCTGAGGCCGAGATCCTCGGTCATGGGCAGGGTGAAGAGGCCGAAGGCGCCGCGCGTGCCAAAGCCGATGGCGGCAATGATGCAGCCGGCCATGATGACGATGGCCAGGGGGATGGCGGGGCGCGCAGGAGCAGCGGCAATGGACATGACAATCACCAAAGGGGAAGATGGGGAAATCTATGCCTGACCCGTCACGGCGCAAAGCAACAAAACGGAATGAGCGCCATCAAAAGCAGTGATGGGCCAGTGCCGGGTATCGCGGCTAAAAACAAAGGGCCCCAGCCGGTTAGGCTGAGACCCTCAAAATATGATTCCGGCGGATCAGGCGCTCTGCTTGACCGCAATGCCGGCTTTTTCGAAATGGCCCTGCAATTCACCGGCCTGGAACATCTCGCGCACGATGTCGGCGCCGCCGAGGAATTCGCCCTTCACATAAAGCTGGGGAATGGTCGGCCAGTTGGTATAGGCCTTGATGCCCTCGCGCAGCTCGCCGTCTTCCAGCACATTGGCGCTGTCATAAGTGACGCCGAGATAGTTCAGGATCTGGACGACCTGGCCGGAAAAGCCGCATTGCGGGAAGTCCGGCGTGCCCTTCATGAACAGGAACACGTCGTTGTTCTTCACCTTGTCGTCGATGAAAGCATTGATATCGGTCATGTGGGGAGCCTTTCAACAAACCGGGGTCAAGGGCCGGTGAACTCGCCCTTTAAATAGGACAGCTTTGTGATCGTGTCGAGGTGAGCGATGCCGCAAATCCTCGTGCTCTTCAGCCGGTTTCATCCCCTTGCGCCGCGATCCAGGGATGGGCGAAAAAATCGGTATTGGTCTCGAACAACACCGCCTCCCAGCCATGCCGGCGGGCGCCATCGACGACTTTTGGCGTGTCGTCGAAAAACAGCGGTTGCTGGTCTTGCGGGCCGATGCGGGCCGCAATGAAGTCGAAATAGGCCGGGTCTGGCTTTCTGACGCCGACACGGGCGGAATGGAACATGTCGTCAAAGATCTGGCTTAGGCCGCATTGGCTCCAAAGCCAGCTGGCGCGGATATGTTCCTGGTTGGTGGCGATATAGAGCCTGACATCCGCCCTGGTCTTGAGCTGTCTGATCCCCTCGATAAGTTCGTCGTTGAGAACGCTGTCTTTCTTGAGCCAATAGTCCAGAAAAACCATCGGAGAGCCCTTGTAGCCCAGGCTGGGCAACTGGCGCTCCAGAGCCTCGATCACCGACATTTGGCCGGTCACCACCTTCTTGACGAAGATGTCGAAAATGAACTCTTCGGTGAATCGGCTCGGATCCACTCCGAGATCCGCCTTTAGCGTCGTGTCCCAACGCCGGGATTGTTCGGAATTGTGATGCATGCCGTGCACCAGCACGCCGTCGACGTCGAAAACCACACTGCGCGTCACTTGGCTTCTCCGTTGGACGGTTTGAAGGCCGGCATGGCCCCAAGGCCGGCCAGCACGTCGCCGGGAATGCCCAGATCGCCAATCACCTCGGCATGCCGGCGAAAGCCGATCAATTCGCGTTGCACGAAATAGGCCCAGACGGCGTTCTGGGCTTTGGCAAGGGCGGCCTTGCGGTCGGCGCCGGCCATTGCCAGCGCCGACAGGGCGGTGATGACGCGCTGTTCCGCCGCTCCGAGGGAGCTGGCGCGTTCCGCGGCGATCTCGTGTTCAAGGGCCGCGGTGCCGGCTTCGGGCCGAACCATGCGAATAAGGTCGAGCGAGGCGCGCAGGCTCGACATCGCGGTTTACTCGGGGGCGCTGGTTTGCAGGGCAAGCGCATGCAGCGCGCCGCCCATATCGCCCTGAAGCGCGGCGTAGACCAGCTGATGCTGCTGCACGCGCGATTTGCCGCGGAACTGTTCGGAAATCACGGTGGCGGCGTAGTGGTCGCCATCGCCGGCCAGATCGCGGATTTCGATTTCGGCATCGGGCAGGGCGGCCTTGATGCGGCGCTCGATCTCATTGGCGTCCATTGGCATGTTCACTCTCCCCATTCTTGGTCAAAGCCGGCTGCGGGCCGGCGCATGAGCCTGATATGGCACGGGTCATGGGCCGCTTCAATATCGGGGAGCGCTATTGCGCCTGCGGCTCCGTCTCGTCCGGCTCCACCGCCGCGCCGATGCAGCACTCGGCGTCAGAGCGGGTGGCGAAATTGGCGAGGATGAAATCAACGATGGGCCGCGCCTGTTCGGCGACCTCGGTGGCATAGAGGCAATCGAGCGCATAGCCACGCCCCTGCGACACCGTTTCGGCGTGGACCAGCGTCAGCGGCATGCCCATGGGCGAGTCGGTGCTGGTGCCGTCATAAAACAGGGCCGTCGCGTCCTGGAAGGCCGCCGTGCCGCTGTGGCCGAGCGTGAAGCCGGGCAGCGTTTCGCTCCAGCCATTGGTGATGGCGGCGGCGTCGAGCGCGCCCAGCGCGGCTTCGGCGGTCCAGCCGGTGTCTTCGACCGGCACGACCGTCAGATCGCATTGCAGCGGGGCCTGAGGGTGGTTGATGGTCAGGCTTTCGCCGGCACCGCCGCTGGCGATCATCGCTTCGGGATAGATGAGCGTATAGGGCTGATCGGCCAGAATGGAGCGGGTGATATTGACGCTCTGGGCCATGCTCGCCGCGGGCAGAAGCCCCATGCTGAGGCCGGCCAGCGCTGCTACTGCCCAGTTCCGCTTCATTTGTTTCTCCACTACTCGCCTGGACGCCACCCTTGGGCGAGCAAAGCGTCCCAAGGGTGGCGATCATATGGCAGGCGGGAGGATTCGAATACTCAAGCCGACATATAGTTGGGGAACCAGCCTTCATGGGCCGATTTGAGCGTGGCGACAGCGACGGGTTTTGCCTCGCCCAGAACCAGCTCGAGCCCGCCGGTGGTGCCGATCCATGGCGCGTGGAGGCCCAGGGCCTTGGCTTCGTCCCAGAGGGCCACGATCTCGTCGCCCTGCGGGTCGAGATTGAGCGTCACCAGATACCGCCCCTGATCCTCGGCGAAATATTGCAGGATCGGGTCATGGCCTTCCAGATCGACGATCCGCGCGCCGATGCCCGAGGCGATGGCCATTTCCGCCAGGGCGACACCCAGCCCGCCATCGGAGAGGTCGTGGCAGGCGGTGACGACGCCGGAGCGGATCAGCTTGCGCACGAAATCGCCGGTTTTCTTCTCGGCGACGAGATCGACATGCGGCGCCGGGCCGTCCTTGCGATCGAACAGGTCGCGCAGATAGATCGACTGGCCCAGATGCGTGCCGCGCACGGCCGGGCCGCCGATCAGCAGGATCGGCTGGTTCTCGGCGACAAAGCCGATGCGCACGCTTTGCGACCAGTCCGGCAACAGGCCGACGCCGCCAATGGTGGGCGTGGGCAGGATGCCCTGACCATTGGTTTCGTTGTAGAGCGAGACATTGCCCGAGACGATGGGGAATTCCAGCACGCGGCAGGCTTCGCCGATTCCCTCGATGGCCTTGACCAGCTGCCCCATGATTTCAGGGCGTTCGGGATTGCCGAAATTGAGATTGTCGGTGGCGGCCAGCGGCTCGGCACCGGTAGCGGTCAGGTTACGCCAGCATTCGGCCACGGCCTGCTTGCCGCCCTCGAACGGGTCGGCTTCGCAATAGCGCGGATTGACGTCCGAGGTGAAGGCCAGGCCCTTGGTATCGTGTCCTTCGACGCGAATGACGCCTGCGTCGCCGCCCGGGCGCTGCATGGTATTGCCCTGGATCAGTGTGTCGTATTGCTCATAGACCCAGCGGCGCGACGAGCAGTGGTGGCCGCCGATCAGCCGCAGCAGCGCGTCCGCGATGTCCATCTGCGGAATGTCGTCGGGGTCGAGCGGCTTGCGCTTGGCCGGCGCGACCCACGGCCGGTCGTATTCCGGCGCCTCGTCGCCCAGCTCCTTGATCGGCAGGTTCGCAACTTCCTCGCCTTGATGGAAGATGCGAAAACGCAGGTCGTCGG
>JAHCJW010000127.1 GCA_026126125.1 Devosia sp. | reverse complement strand
AGCGATGTCAAGGTTGCGGCCGATGCGCGGGCCCTCGGTCAAACAAAAAGGCCGCCGGGGCAAACCGGCGGCCAGTCGAAGAGCCTGAGGTGATTGGAGGTCAAGATCAGGCAGAAAGCAAATCAAGTTTTTGGCGCACGCTGGCCCGCAGCACGTCGATGGGCTCGAGAACGCCAAGATAATCGTGGTGCCAGAAGGTCCACCCGTTGCATGCCTCGGCGTCCTGCACCAGCGCGCCGACCTTGTGGATCGAGCCCTGATGCGGCCCCGAGACGAGCGAGCCGTCTGCACGAACCATGGCAGAGTAACGTTTCGTTAAGTCGAAAAGTTGCGCGCCCGGTTCGATTAGTCCCTGTTCGACCAGCGAGCCGAAGGGAATGCGCGTTTCCTTGCGCTTGGGTTTGACCGATTGCAGCGCGTCGAACACTGCCGGACGGATGGTGGCGATCCGCTGCCGCGCGGCCGAGATATAGCGCTCCTCCCGTTCGATGCCGATGAAGTGCCGACCCAGCTTGCGGGCCACCGCCCCGGTTGTACCGGTGCCGAAAAACGGATCGAGCACGATGTCGCCCGGCTTGGTGGTGGCGTTGAGAATGCGGAACAGCAGCGCCTCGGGCTTTTGCGTCGGATGCACCTTGCTGTCATCCTCGTCCTTGAGCCGTTCGGCGCCGGTGCAGATCGGAAACAGCCAGTCCGACCGCATCTGCGTGTCGTCATTGGCCAGCTTCATCGCCTCGTAATTGAAGGTGACGCGGCTTTTTTGGCTCTTGGAGGCCCAGATCAGCGTTTCATGCGCATTGGTGAAGCGCGTGCCGCGGAAATTCGGCATCGGATTGGCCTTGCGCCAGACGATGTCGTTGAGCATCCAGAAATCGAGGTCCTGCAACGCCGTGCCGACCCGGAAGATATTGTGATAGGAGCCGATGACCCAGATGGCGCCATCGGGCTTGAGCAGCCGCCGCGCCGCCTTGAGCCAGGCGCGGGTAAAGGCGTCGTAATGGGCAAAACTGTCGAACTTGTCCCAGTCGTCGTCCACCGCATCCACCCGGCTCTGGTCGGGGCGGGTGAGGCCCTGCTCCAGTTGCAGGTTATAGGGCGGATCGGCGAAAATGAGATCGACCGTGCCGGCCGGCAAGGCATTCAGGTGGTCGATGCAATCGCCCACGAGAATGGTGTCGATCGGGAGGCGGTGGGCCTCCTCCGCAGTGGCCTCTACGGCCATACGCGCGGTACGCAACATACTCTTAACCCTAACGCAGCACTAACAATTCCCTTATAGGGCCTCAGGGTTAATGGAGGGTTTGCAAGGGGTTAGCGAGGCGTTAAACGCCAGGCCTCAGTCCTGTTGGGTGCAATGGGTGGTATCAGGGTCGACAAGCGGCGCTCCCCAGGCATCCTTGTTCTCGTCGCGATAAAAGACGATCGCCGCTTCGCCCGAGCGGTCCGGCTCCAGAGTGCCTATGGCGCCGTCGAACATTCCGCCATCCAGGATGACCTTGTTGCCGGCGAGCCGGTAATATCCCTCGCTCGCGGCGGTTTCGTACCAGCCGTCTTGATGGAGCGTCAGCACGACCATCATGCTGATAGCGGTGAGATACTCGTTGATCTCGTAATTGCTGCGGGCCAGGTGGTGCTCGTACCAGAAGCAGGTGAGCTTGCTCGTCGGTACGATGATCTGTGCAGCAAGAGTTGCGCTTGCAGTTCCTCCCGCGCTGGTGACGAGGCCGATCATGCCCCCACGCACCATGCCAATGTCCTGAAAGAAGCCTTCGTGGCTCCCCTCCTGGCCGCCATATTGAAGGCTGTCGCACGGGCCGCGCAGCAGCAGCCGATTTCGCCCCTCTTCGGCGTAGAGCAGGCAGGTGTCGTTCTCGAGATAGCTCCGGCTTCGCATCAGCGGCGCATTGAAAGTCACGCCTGGAAGGCTCGCGGTTATCGAGCCGGAAAAATTGCCCTCTGCAAGGATTGCCTCTGCCTTGAACTGACCAATGGCTTCGTCACCGTCCAGCAGGAAGCCCGAGAACGTGAGGGGGCCACTATTGGGGGTGAGATCCTGTCCCGATGCGGGCGCCACCAGAGCGAGTGCGATCGCAAGCAGGAAAAAACAGCGAACCATGACAGCCCCCAGCCGCGCGTTCGGCCTCGAGCCGACACCGGTATTGTTAGAGTGGCGGCGGGTAAAAGAGAAGCGTCAGTTTTTGCGGTTCAGTCGGTGCTCGGCCTCAGCAAAGCCGCCACGGGTGCGAATTCGGCGCGGTGGTGGCGGCAAGGGCCGTGGGCGTTGAGGGCGGCGAGATGGGCGGCAGTGCCATAGCCCTTGTGGCCGGAAAAACCGAAATGGGGCGCGTCGCAATCCATGATGGCGCACATCCGGTCGCGCACCACTTTGGCCACGATGGACGCCGCCGCGATCGAGACACTGCGCCCGTCGCCGCCAATCAGGGCAAGGCCCTCGCAGGGCAGGCCGGGCGGCACGTCGCGGCCATCGACCAGCACGCGGTCGACGGCTCGGGGCAGGGCGACTACGGCGCGGGCCATGGCGGCAAGCGTTGCGCCGCGAATGTTGCGGGCGACGATTTCGTCGGGCGGCGCGGTGGCGATGGCCACCTCGGCACAGGCCATGATTTCGGCATAGAGCGCCTCGCGCCGCGCCGCCGTCAGTTTCTTGGAATCGTTGAGCCCTTGCGGCAGGCGCTCGGGATCGAGCCGCACCGCCGCCACCACCACCGGCCCGGCCAGCGGCCCGCGCCCGGCCTCGTCGACCCCGGCGATCCGCTGCGCCCCGCGCGCCATCAGCATGGCCTCGTGCGAAAAATCGGGGCCCTCGGGCAGGCTCTCGATGAGGTCGGCCACCGCCGGGGAAGCGCGTCGTGCCATGGTCACGCCTTGAGGTTTTTGAACAAAGCCGCCCGGTCGGGCACGAACAAATGCTGGCCGATGCGGTTGGTCTCGCCGACGAAATCGGCCAGCGCCTTGCTCTGCATGACATGCGCGTCAATATCGCCCAGCACCACCAGCCGCACCCGATAGTTCTGTAATTTCTGCATGAAACCGCCGGCGAGCCGCGTGCTCAACTGGAAAAATTCCGGCGCAAGGCGCTCGGCCGGCACCACGATGGCGTCGACTTCCGTGCCATAGGTCTGGCCGATAATGTCGAGCGCGTCGGCCTCACTGGACAGCGCCGGGCCCGCCGCGTCGAGCACCAGCAGCTTGATCCCGTTCACGATTTCTTCGGCCATAGCCGGCTCCGCGTGTTTTCGCCCGCTGCGCCCCCTGATATAAGAGTTCGGCCGGGGGGCAAAGCCGAGAGTGTTTCAATGCGTCATGTCGCATGCCTTGCCGTGTTCTTCTGCCTTGCCCTTCCCGTATCGGCCGAACCCTTTCACCATGCTTTCGGCGAGTGGCGCGAATATAGTCGCGACTGGCTGGCGGCCTGCCCCGATGCCATCGATGAGGACGCCGCCGATTTTTATGGCTATTCCTGTTTCGCCAGCACCGGCAGCGCCACGCTCAACAGCGCCGGCCTGCCGGCCTATAAGCTGACCTTGATCCGCAACCGGCTGAATGGCGAACTCGATATTGCGCTCACCGTGGCGCCCGACAAAGGCAGCTATGACCCGGCCCGGCCGATGCTGGTTCGCTTTGCCGGCGCGGCGCCGATCACCTTGTTAATGGACGCCGATCTCGAAACCCGCCACAACACCGCCAACCAGTTTTTCATCACCAATGCGCATCTGCGCCAGCGCCTCGTCGAGACGATGAAGGAGCGGGCCGCTCTTACGCTTGCCGTGCCGCTGGCGGGGCAGCAAAAACCGGTGGAAACCCGCCTCTCCCTTCAAGGCGTCATGGGCTCGCTCGACTTCATGGCCACTTATGCGCGCAAGGTGGCGCAATATTGACCCCAGCTGATCTGCTCTTTCAGGCGAAGGTCAGGTTGGGGTGTCCGGCCAGCATATGCCAAAAGCCAGCCACCCTCAGAACAGGCTCATCTGCCGGCTTTCCAGCTTCGGCGCCTCGAACAGATCCACCCGCAAGGGCGGCAGCTTGGCCTCCAGCCCATAGCGCTCGCGCGCCTTGTCGAAGCGCTGGCGCAACAGCGTCGCATAAGGTCCTTCTCCGCTCATGCGCGAGCCGAAGCGCGGATCGTTGTCCCGCCCGCCGCGCGTGTCGCGCACCAGCGCGAGCACATGCCGCACCCGGTCGGGGAAATGGCGCAACAGCCATTCGCGGAACACGTCGCGCACTTCGCCGGGCAACCGCACGAGGATCATCGAGGCGCTGATCGCCCCCTGAGCCTTGCCGGCGTCGAGAATGCGCTCGAGTTCCATATCGTTGATCGCCGGCACCATCGGCGAGGCAAAGATCGCCGTCGGCACGCCGGCTTCGCTCAGCGCCCTGATCGCTTCCAGCCGCCGCGCCGGCGAGGAGGCGCGCGGCTCCATCTTGCGGCTGAGCCGGTGGTCCATCGAGGTCACCGAAAGTGCCACCTTCACCAGATTGAGCCGGGCCAGTTCCCTCAACAGGTCGAGATCGCGCAGGATCAGCGCCGATTTGGTGGTGATCATCACCGGATGCTTTGTTTCGAGCATCACCTCGAGAATGCCGCGCGTCAGCTTGTGCTTGCGTTCGGCCGGCTGGTAGGGGTCGGTATTGGTGCCCATGGCGATTGGCTTGGGCCGATAGGATTTCGCCCCCAATTCCTGGCGCAGCGCGTCCACCGCATTGGTCTTGACATAGATGTCGCGCTCAAAATCGATGCCGGCCGAATGCCCGAGATAAGCGTGGCTGGGCCGCGCGAAGCAATAAGAGCAGCCGTGCTCGCAGCCGCGATAGGCGTTGATCGAGCGCTCGAAGCCGACATCGGGGCTGTCATTGGATGTGATGATGGTTTTGGCCCGCTCGACATGCTCGCGGGTTTCGAACACCGGCATCGCCTCGACGCTGCCCCAGCCATCGTCGAAACTTTCGCGGGCCTGCGCCTCGAAGCGCCCCGACCGGTTCGATTGCGCCCCGCGCCCGCGCACGCTCTCGGCATGGATCAGCTCGCGCCGCGCCAGATCCGCGTCTCGGCTGCGGCTCAATCGTTCCAGGGCTTCGAAGGACGGGGCCTGATAAAGGGCCATTTTGGTGTCTCCTGACTGCGGCGGCCAGAAAGAATCGACCTTTCCGGACGTGAGGAACACGCTATCAGGTTGATGAGAACAAAACAAGAACACTAACTTTGCGTTATGCTCTTTGTCCGTCATATTGGCAGCACGGGCTTGCATTACAAGACTAGACGGCGCCCGCTTGTGGGCGTAGACAGTCCAGCCTTTCGGCCGGCCCCCTCAGCTTGGCGTGACGCCCCTCGGGGCGGGGCATGTCGGGCGAGGTTGCGCTGCTGACGCCGGTTGTCGCGAAAAATTCGGAAAATCCCTGTCGAAAGACGATGGTCCTCCCCGTCGTGTCGGCAAGCAGGTTTTCCTTTGCAACAGGAATAAGAGATGACGATGGACGCCACTATGGATGCCGCGCCGGAAAGCGCGCCGCATCACCCCGCCAATGCCGCCCGCAACCGGCTGGTCATCGCCCTGCTGCTTGTCTCGACCTTTGTGGTCTTTCTCAACGAGACCATCATGAGCGTGGCCATCCCGCATCTGATGACCGATCTGGGCGTCTCCGCCAGTGCCGCGCAATGGCTCACCACCGCCTTTCTCTTGACCATGGCCGTGGTCATTCCGATCACCGGCTTCCTGCTTCAGCGCGTCAATACCCGCCCGATCTTTATGGTCGCCATGTCGGTGTTCACTTTGGGCACGCTGATCTGCGCTCTTTCGCCCGGCATCGAGCTGTTGATCCTGGGTCGCGTGGTCCAGGCCGTGGGCACCGCCATCATGATGCCGCTGCTGATGACCACGGTCATGTCGCTGGTTCCCCCCGAAGGGCGCGGCAAGACCATGGGCAATATCTCCATCGTCATGGCGGTGGCCCCCGCCATCGGCCCGACCATCGGCGGCTTCATTCTCGGTCATTTCGACTGGCGCTTCATGTTCTATTTCACCCTGCCCATCGCCATCGGGGCGCTGGTCGTGGGGGCGATGAAGATCCGCAATGTCTCCACCCCGCGCTATGCCCCGCTCGATGTGGTCTCGGTTATTCTCTCGGCCTTCGCCTTTGGCGGTCTTGTCTATGGCCTGTCGAATTTGGGCGAAGGGGCCGGGCAGGGTTCGTCCTTCCCCTCCTGGGCGCCGATCGCCATCGGCCTCGTCGCCATGGGGCTCTTCATCTGGCGCCAGCTGGGCCTCCAGTCCCAGGACAAGGCCTTGCTCGATCTGCGCACCCTTCAGCATGGCAATTACGCCATGGCGCTGGTGACCATGGCCGTCGCCATGGTGGCGCTGCTCGGTAGCTCCATCCTGCTGCCGATCTACACCCAGAACGTGCTCGGCCTCGACGCGCTGCAAACCGGCATGATGCTGCTGCCCGGCGGCCTGCTCATGGGCCTGCTGGGCCCCATCGTCGGCCGGCTCTATGACCGGCTCGGGCCGCGGCCATTGCTGCTTCCCGGGGTCATCGCCGTCTCGGCGGTGATGTGGGCGCTCACTTTGGTCAGCCAGCATACCCCGGTCTGGGCGGTGATGGCGGGCCATGCGACACTCAGCGTCGGCCTTGCCTTCGCCTTCACCCCGCTGTTCACCGCCTCGATGAGTTCGGTGCCGATGAAGTTCTATTCCCATGCCAGCGCCATTCTGGGCTCGGTGCAGCAGGTGGCCGGCGCGGCGGGCATCGCCCTTTTCGTGGCGGTCATGAGCCTGCGCACTGCCGGGGCGGCGGCCGAGGGTCTGGTCGGGGTCGACGCCCTGGCCGCCGGCATTCGCGCCGGTTTCCTCTGCGGCGCCGTCATCTCGCTGCTGATGGTTGTCGCCGCATTCTTCGTCCGCCGCCCCGAAGCCGGAGAGGGCCCGGCCATGGGCGGTCACTAAAGCATGTCTCCCGAAAGTGGGAACCGGTTTCGGGAAAAAGACATGCGTAAAAACAAACAGCTCAAGCGCGGCGAGCGAATCTGAAAGAAACGCGCCGCGTTTTAGTCTCACATGCCTGCTTGCCGTTATCGTTCGGCCAGCCGGGGCATCAGCTCGACGAAATTGCACGGCTTGTGCCGGTAATCGAGCTGCTGGTGCAATATGCCCTCCCAGGCGTCGCGGCAGGCGCCACGTGAGCCGGGCAGGCAGAAGACGAATGTGGTGCCGATCAGCCCCGCCGTCGCCCGCGACTGCAGCGAACTCGTGCCCACCGTCGATGCCGAATAATGGTGGAACAGCACCGAGAACCCTTCCATCCGCTTGTCGAACAGCGGCTCGACCGCCTCGGGCGTCACGTCGCGGCCCGAAAAGCCGGTGCCGCCCGTGGTCAGGATGACGTCGATTTCCGGATCGGCGACATGGTTCTGCACGGCGGCGCGGATCAGCTGGATATCGTCGCGCACCACCTGCCGGTCGGCGCAGTGGTGGCCATCGGCCTCCAGCAGCGATTTCAGCAGCGCGCCGCCCGTATCCGTCTCCAGCGTCCGCGTGTCGGACACCGCGATGATGGCGATGGACAAGGGCTTGAAGGCGCGGTCCTCAAACCGTTCGGTCTTGAACATGGCTTCCCCTCTCCGCCGTCTCGATCAGTTCGTCAGGCACCGCCGGCTCGTGCCGCACGATGATGTCATCCTCACCATCACTATCAGCCCGCGGGTCCATGGCAACCGATTCCGGCGTCACCTGCTTGTCATTGCCCATCGGCTGGAACGGCGCGCGCTCGGATGCGTCGACGCTCTTGCGCACCCGCATGCGCCAGAAGGCGAAAACCCCCACCACCGCATGAAACAGCGCGGTGACCATGAACAGCGCCATGGGGGCGATGGAGCTCATCAGCATCGAGGCGATGGCCGGGCCGAGGGCCAGGCCCATGCCCAGAATGAGCAGCATGCCGCCGGCGATCTTGGCGAAATCGCCGTCGCGGGCGAAGTCGTTGGCATGGGCGACGGCGATCGGATAGAGCGGGTTGGCCGCCAGGCCATAGCAGGCGAACAGCGCATACATCACCCAGCCCTGGCTGGGATTGATCAGCACCACCAGCAAGCCGACCGTGGCCGAAGCGGCCGCCAGGCCCACCATCACCATGCGGCGGTCGATCCGGTCCGACAGCCGCCCGAACGGGATCTGCGCCACCGCCCCGGCAATGGCGGCGATGGCGAACAGCATGGCGATGCCGGCCGCGTCGAGCCCCTGTTCATAACCATAGACCGGCGCCAGCGTGCCAAAGGAACCATTGGCCATGCCGCAGCAGAACGCCGCCACCGCCGCCACCGGCGAGGTCTTGATCAGCAGCGGCAGGTCGAGCTTGGCCGAGGCCAGCGGGCGCGGCTGCGGGCTCGAGGTCATCGCGGTGGGCAGCACCGCGCAGATGAAGCTGATGGCGCCGATGACGAAGGGGACATAGCCCGCCGTGCCGGTGACCGACATGGCGATCTGCCCCAGCGTCGACGCGCCCAGATTGATCGTTACATAGATGGAAAAGATCGTGCCACGGCTCTTGTTGTCGGCCACCTCGTTGAGCCAGCTCTCCACGATCATCGCCGCCCCGGCAAAGCAGAAGCCGGAAAGGGCGCGCATCAGGATCCAGCCGATATCGTTGATCCACAACAGGTTGAGCAGGATGGTGATCGTGCCGATGGCCGCCATCACCGAAAAGGCGCGGATATGCCCGACCTTGCGTACGATCATCGGCACGGCGATGGAGCCGGCGACGAACCCCACCGACCAGCCCGTGCCGATCAGGCCCAGCGCCAGCAGCGAAAACCCTTCTTCCGCCCCGCGCACCGAGAGCAGCAGGCCTTGCAGCCCCCCTCCGAACATCAACAGGGCCGAGCCGAGGAAGAGGGCATAGATCTTGACGACGGAAGCCATGGCGCTTTCGGGTTTGGAAAAAAGTCGAGACGTTGCAAATCACTGGAAGGTGACAATAACGCGGCAAAACTTAATGGACAGACCCAAATAGCGCTGACGGGGAGGGGCGGGCGAAAAGCGGCGTCACGCGCGCCGGGCCTTCAAAGCAGCCCCAGCCCCTCGGCCTCAAGCCTGAGGCTCAGCATGTCCTTCCAGGCCTGCTGCTTGGCGGCCGGATTGCGCAGCAGATAGGCCGGATGCAGCGTCGGCATGGCGTGAACCTCATGCGTGCCGATGCGCACATCCTGCCATTTGCCGCGCATCTTGATGATGCCGGCGGTGGTGTTGAACACGGTCTGCATCGCCGGCCCGCCCAGCGTCAGCACCAGTTTTGGCGCCACAAGCTCCACTTGCCGGTGCAAAAATGGCAGGCAAAGCTCCATTTCTTCGGGCGTCGGCGTGCGGTTGCCCGGCGGGCGCCAGGGCACGGTGTTGGCGATATAGACCTGCGTCCGGTCCAGCCCGATGGCGCCCAGCATCCGGTCGAGCAATTGCCCCGAACGCCCGACAAAGGGCTTGCCCTGCCGATCCTCTTCCGCCCCCGGCGCCTCGCCGATCAGCATGATCCTGGCGTCCGGATTGCCATCGGCAAACACCAACTGCGTGGCGCGCAATTTCAGCCCGCACCCATCATAGTCGCCCAGGATTGCCTGCAATTGCTCGAGCGAGCCAGCCGATCCGGCCAGCCGCCTTGCCTCGCTCGGATCGCCGCCGACCGGGCCGGTAGCGACCGGCGCCGCCGTGGGGGCGGGGGCCGGGCGCGCAATGGCGGCGCTCGCCGCCGGCGGCTTTTGCGCGAAGCGATCGACCGGATCCTCGCCCATGGCCAGGTCCACGCCGGCGGCGCGATACCAGTCCAGCACCGAAAGCAGTTCGGCGTTATTGAGCGTGCGATCTTGAGACATGGGCTCCATTATGCCACACCGCGTGCGGGGCGGCCAGTCGGGAGCCGCTCATCGGGGTGCAAGGCATATGGCAGAGGCGGGCAATCGAGAAGTGCTTTCCACCGACGTGTTGA
>JAHCJW010000126.1 GCA_026126125.1 Devosia sp. | reverse complement strand
ATTCTTGATCTGGTCCTTGAGGATCGCAGAGATTTCCGCGGCTTTGATGTCCATTATCCGACCTCTTTCATGGCGATTTTCATCGCAGCGAGTTTTGTCTTGAGCGAAGAATCGATCAGCTGGCTGCCGACCTTCACCTGAAGGCCACCGATCAGCGAGGGATCGACGAATTGATTGAGGGTGACGGTCTTGCCCAGCTTGGCCTTGAGCGTCTCGGCAAGCGCCTTGACCTGGTCGGCACTCAGCGGCGCGGCCGAGGTCACCTCTGCCGTGGTCTCGCCGCGGGCGGCGGCGGCCAGCTCGCGGAAGACGACGATGATCTGATCGAGCGCGAACAGGCGACCATTGGCAGCCACGACGCGCAGGAAATTGGCCACCAGCGCATTGACCGAGGCCTTGGCCAGGATCGCTTCGAGCGCCTGGGCCTTGGTGTCGCTATTGATGACCGGAGACCGCAAATAGCGCGAAAACTCGTCGCTTTCGCCAATCAGCCGGGAGATGTCGGAAAGGCCGGTTTCCACCTGGGCCAGCTGGTTCTCGCTCTTGGCGAGATCGAACAGCGCCGACGCATATGGCCGCGCGATCTGGGTAAGCACTGAATTCTGCGCTGCCAATGCCGCTTCACCCTCTCTTTTGCCGGCCCGTGGCTTCGTCCCTTTCGGGGTGCCTGGGCGGCTTATCAACGCTTTGAACGTTTGTGGAAGAAGGACCCAAGTCGGACAAAGCCTAGCCGGACCCCTTTTAAGTCGGGCTCGCTCTAACACAAGCCAAGCGGCCCATGCAAGGCTGGGAGCCGCGATTCAATTGCGGCGAAAATGTCGCAGTCCAGCCGCCCCCCGTCGCGCCTGCGCAAGCGGGGCAGTAAGCCAGAGCATCACATGAAGCTCATCGGGTCGATATCGATCTGCAACTTGATGTCGCCCTTGGGTTTTTCCGCCCCGGCCAGCCAGAAGCGCACATAGCCCGACAGATCGAAATCCTTGCCGGCCTGGGCCAGAAGGCGCACCCGGTGCCGGCCGCGGATCATCGCTACCGGCGCATCGGCCGGCCCGAATAGCCGCACATCCTCGGCCATCGGCGCCGCCGACAGCAGCGTCCGCGCATAATTCATCGCGTTCTGCTGCTCGTTTGCCGAAACGATCAGCGCCGCCAGCCGGCCAAAGGGCGGCATTCCGCCCGCCTCGCGCGCCAGAAGCTCCTGCGCGTAGAACGCCTCGCGGTCGCCGCTGACCATGGCCTTCATCACCGGATGATCGGGGTGATAGGTCTGGAGGAACGCCTTGCCGTGGCGGCTGGCGCGGCCGGCCCGGCCCGCCACCTGGGTGAGGATCTGGAAGGTTTTTTCCGCCGCGCGCGGATCGCCATGCGCCAGCCCCAGATCGGCGTCGAGCACCCCCACCACCGAGAGCTTTTCGAAGTGGTGGCCCTTGGAGACAAGCTGGGTGCCGATGATCAGGTCATAATCGCCGCGCTCGACCTCGGCAAAGCGCTCGCGCAATTGGGCGTGGCTGCCCATATCGGTCGAGAGCAGCACCCGCCGCGCCGCGGGAAAACGCACCGCCGCTTCCTCGGCCACCCGCTCGATACCGGGACCGACGGCGACGAGACTATCGAGCTGCCCGCATTCGCCGCAGGCCTTGGGCGTGCGCATTTCATGGCCGCAATGGTGGCACATCAACACGCCGCGAAAGCGGTGTTCCACCATCCAGGCCGAGCAATCCGGGCATTTGTACTGGTGACCACAGGCATTGCACAGGGTGAGCGGCGCATAGCCGCGCCGGTTGAGGAACAACAGCGCCTGCTCGCCCCGGTCGAGCGCGGCGAACACTTCGCGCGCCAGCAGCGGAGAGATCCAGCTGCCCTTTTCCGGCCCGTCGACGCGCATGTCGATGGCGGTGATGTCGGGCATGGCGGCGGCGGCGAAGCGGCTTTCCAGCCGCACATGGCCATAGCGCCCGGAATTGGCATTGTTGCGCGATTCGACCGAAGGCGTGGCCGAGGAAAGAATGACCCGCGCGTGCGCCAGATGGGCGCGGACAATGGCCATGTCGCGGGCGTGATAGGTAAAGCCTTCCGACTGCTTATAGGCGCCGTCATGCTCCTCATCGAGCACCAGCAGGCCCAGCTCGCGAAAAGGCAGGAACAGGGCCGAACGGGCCCCGACCAGCGCCCTCACCGTGCCATCGAGCACGCCGCGCCAGGTTTTCGCCCGCTGTACCGGGGTCATGTCCGAATGCCATTCGGCCGGACGGGTGCCGAATCGGCGGGTGAAGCGATCGATGAACGTATTGGTGAGAGCGATTTCGGGCAGGAGAATCAGCGCCTGTCGGCCGGCACGGAGCGTATCGGCCACCGCCTCGAAGAACACTTCGGTCTTGCCGCCGCCGGTGACGCCATCGAGCAGGGCGACCCCGAAACTATTGCGATCAATCGACAAAATCTGCTCGAGCGCCGCCCGCTGCTCGGGATTGAGTACGGCAGGGGCAGCATCGGGATCGGGCGGCAACACCACCGGCGGCGGTGGCATATCGAGTTTTTCCAGCGCCCCGCAGCGTTCGAGCCCATCGATGACCGAGCTGGAGACGCCGCTGGCGCCGATCAGCGCCGCCTTGGGCCAGGGCATTTCGTCGGTGATGGTGTCGAGGACGCGCAGCCGGGCCGGGGTCAGCT
Source organism: Devosia sp. (assembly GCA_026126125.1). GTDB lineage: Bacteria > Pseudomonadota > Alphaproteobacteria > Rhizobiales > Devosiaceae > Devosia. The sequence goes on along the minus strand of JAHCJW010000126.1, from coordinate 7,382 downwards.
TTTCCGGCTCGTGTCCGGTGCGGCGATAGGCGGTGACCGGCCGGGGGGTGTCGAGCGCTTCGGGGGAGCGCAAAACGCCGCGCAGCACCTGGCCGGGCGCGGCGAGCGTATAGCGCGCCACCCACTCGACCAGACGCAGCAGCTCTTCGCTCAGCGGCAGGACGGAATAGCAAAACTCGATATTTCTCAGCCGGTTATGGCCGATTTCCTCGTTCGGCATACCCCAGACGACGCCCAGGGTCAGCCGCGGCCCGAGCGGCACCGCGACGATGGAGCCGCGCTGAACCGCCATATTGGCCGGCACGCGATAGGAATAGGGGCCTTCGACGGCCACCCCGACCATTACCGCGACGATGTCTCCGGGACCATACATGTTTGTGCGCGTTCCGTTCTCATCGCTGTTAGATAGGAAAGCGCGGCGATTCGGCTAGGGGCAGCCTTGTGCCACTTATGCGCGTTATCCTCGCCAGAGCGACAAAAACAGCAATTGCCCGGACGCGCCAGGCAATGACAGAGTTTTAAGAAGGGCGCTGTCCCGCGATTTTACCTTCTCTTTGCCCGCTGGGTATAAGGTCCAGAAAATGACCGACAGCGCCTTTGCCACCGATGCCTTTGTCCAGTCCCAGATCGCCGCCTGGATGCGCGAGCTGGGCTCGGTCAAGCGCCTGGCCGCCAAGACGCTGGAGGCCTATTCGCGCGATCTCGCTCAATTCATGCGCTTTCTGGCCGGCCATATGGGCGGGCCGGTGACGCTGGAAACGCTCAAGCAATTGCGCGGCGCCGATATCCGCGCCTTCATGGCGCAGCGACGCGAGGAAAGCCTCGGCTCGCGCTCGCTGGCGCGGGTGTTGTCGGCCTTGAAGAACTTTTTCGGCTTTCTCGAACGGCAAAACGTGCTGGCGACCGAAGCGCTCAATGTCATTCGCACCCCCAAGGTCGGCCGCTCGCTGCCCAAGGCGCTGACCGTGATCGAGGCCAAGCAAACCATTGTTGCCGCAGAGGAAATGGAAGAGCGCCCCTGGGTCGGCGCGCGCGACATGGCGGTGATCGCCCTCTGCTATGGCGCCGGATTGCGCATTTCAGAGGCGCTGGCGCTGACCAAGGGCGATCTCGAGGCCAATGTGCTGCGGGTGAGCGGCAAGGGCGGCAAGATCCGCATGGTGCCGCTGATCGCGCCGGTACGAAAGGCCGTCGAGGACTATCTGGCTTTGAGCCCCTATAAGCTCTGGCCCGAAGATCCGCTGTTTCGCGGCGTGCGCGGCGGGGTGCTCTCGCCCCGGCTGATCCAGAAGCGGATGGAGAATTTGCGCGCGGCCCTGGGCTTGCCGCCCTCGGCGACGCCGCATGCGCTGCGCCATTCCTTCGCCACGCATCTGCTGGGTCAGGGCGGGGATCTGCGCTCGATCCAGGAATTGCTGGGCCATGCGAGCCTGTCCACCACCCAGATCTATACGTCCGTCGACACCGAGCGCTTGTTGGAAAGCTATGCCAAGGCCCATCCGCGCGGTTAGCCGTGCGGCCGAGGCGTGAGAAAAATGCGCCGCAGGGTTAGCACATTGTTCCCTTTGACAGTCCCCCATGCGGGCCATATGACAAAGCCCATGCCTTCGCGTTTCCCGTCTCCGTTTGCGCTTCTTCGTCTTTCCGGCTCCATTTGGGCCCGGACCGAAGGCTGACGTCCAGCATTTGGTTTTCATCGGCCCGCCCCCCGCGCGGTGTTCCGATGAGCTTCCCCCGGGGGCGGCACAGTTCAAGAGCCCGCCCAGCATGACAAAGACCAGCACCACAACCACCGCGCCAGCCGGCCACATCGATCTGGTCGGCTACGGCCTTGCCATGGCCGGGGCAATCCTGTTTTCGACCAAGGGCATCTTCATCAAGCTCGCTTATGCCGAAGGCGCCTCGACCGAAATCCTGCTGGCGCTGCGCATGCTGGTGGCGCTGCCGGTCTATCTCGTCATTATGGTCATGCTGCTCGGGCGCGGGGAGAAATTGCGCGCCTTGCTGACGCCCAAGCGCGTTCTCGCCTCGATGGCGGTCGGAGCGCTGGGCTATTATGTTTCGAGCTATCTCGACTTTTCCGGACTGAGCTTCGTCACCGCCCAATATGAGCGGCTGGTGCTGTTCACCTATCCCTTCTTCGTCTTCATCTTCGGGGTCTGGTGGTTCGGCGACACCATGAACTGGAAATTGCTGCCGCCCATGGGGGTGACCTATGCCGGCCTTTTGGTGATTTTCGGCTGGAATCTGGCCGTGCAGCCCGAGGGGCTCGTCATCGGCACTGTGTTCGTGCTCGGCTCGGCCCTGACCTTCGCCTTCTATCAACACCTGGCGCGGCGGCAGATGCTGGTGCTCGGCCCCGCGCTGTTCACCTGTATCGGCATGTCCACCGCCGGCGTTCTGGCCATTGGCCAGAGCCTGGTCGTTTCGGGCCTTCCGGGCTTTTTGAGCCTGACGCCCACCATCTGGACCCATGGGGTGATGCTGGGCGTCTTCGGCACCGTGCTGCCCTCGTTCCTGCTCAATGCCGGCATCGCCCGCATCGGGCCGCGCGCCACCTCCTCGACCGCCTCCTTCGGCCCCATCGCCACCATCGCCCTTGCCGTCGTGGTGCTGGGCGAGGATTTCACCTTTTTCCATGCTATCGGCACCGCCCTGGTGCTGGGGGGCTCGGCTCTGTTCGCGCGGGAGGAAGGACGCACGGCCGCAAGCAAGAAATAATTCTTATTTCCCTCACTACTGGACGCCGCAAAGCCGCTATATTCTGTGTTCACAAAAGAGCGAGCATAACCGGAGGGACAACCGATGCGCTTGTTGAGCAGAATCGCGGCCGGGTCACTATTGGCGATCTTGTTGGCTGCGGCCGGCACGCTGCCGAGCCTGGCCCAAAATCCAGCCACTACTAACACCGCCACCAAGATCGATTTCGGCGACGATTCTTCCAGTTGGTCGAAAGACGGCGAATGCGACGATCCGCGCTTTACCGGACCGGGCGCCGCCAGCGAGCTGGTCGAGGCTGACCGTTTGAAGGACGCCACCGATTGCCGCGCCGCCTTCGAGGCCGGCACCATCACCCTCAAGGATGACGGCTCGACCCCTGCCGCCACCATCGCCGACATCGATTTTGGCGATGATACTTCCGATTGGGCCAAGGACGGCGAATGCGACGACCCGCGCTTTACCGGACCGGGCGCTGCCGAGGAGCTGGTCGAGGCCGATCATCTGAAGGACGCCACCGATTGCCGCGCCGCCTTCAAGGCCGGCACCATCACCCTCAGGGACGGCGACTCGACCCCTGCCGCCACCATCGCCGATATCGATTTTGGCGATGATTCTTCCGATTGGGCCAAGGACGGCGAGTGCGACGACCCGCGCTTTATCGGACCGGGTTCCGCCACCGAACTGGTCGAGGCCGACCGTTTGAAGGACGCCACCGATTGTCGCGCTGCCTTCGAGGCCGGCACCATCACCCTCAAGGACGACGGCTCGACCCCCGCCGCCACCATCGCCGACATCGACTTTGGCGATGATTCTTCCGATTGGGCCAAGGACGGCGAATGCGACGATCCGCGCTTTAGTGGAGCGGGCTCCGCCACCCAACTGGTCGAGGCCGACCGCTTGAAGGACGCCACCGATTGCCGCGCCGCCTTCGAGGCCGGCACCATCGTCCTCAGGGACAGCTATTCGACGCCGATCGCCGAGATCGACTTTGGCGATGATTCCTCCGAATGGGCCAAGGATGACGAATGCGACGACCCGCGCTTTGTCGGCCCCGGCGTCGCCAACGAGACCCTCGCCGCCGACATCAAGCGCGACGCGAGCGACTGCCGCCAAGCCGTCGAGGCCGGCACCGCCAGCTATACCGGCGAACAGGACGCGGCCGCCTTCGATTTCGGCTCGGATTTTTCCCGCTGGTCGAATGACGGGGAATGCGACGATCCGCGTTTTATCGGCGAGGCGGTGAACAAGAAGCTGCTCCGCGAAGACGAGATGGGCGACGCCACCGATTGCAAGGCGCTGCTCGAAGCAGGCCGCATCTCCATCCGCACCGTCTATTCGCCCGAATATGCAGCCGGCGCGCCCTATGATTCGAGCCATATCGACTTCGGCGACAATTCCTCGAGCTATGCGGACGACGACGAATGCGATGATCCACGCTTCGAAGGCCCCGGCGCCGCCTTCACTCTGCTGGAAAGCGACCGGATGGCCGACGCCAATGACTGCAAGGCCGCCTATGAGGCCGGCCTGATCGTGCTGGTCGACGGCGAGAGCTGAGAACAGGTGAGGATGTTGACCTCAAGCGGCGGGGCGAAAGCTCCGCCGTTTTTTGTTTTGGAGGCGGCCGGGGCCAGACCTGCGCCGGTGACAGACCGGGAGTGATGCAGTTTTGGGGTGAAACGATCTGGTTCCGGTGATCCAAGCGATGATGCGGAAGGGACCGGCCCCGCGTTTGAAGCTGCGAGCTCTTCACCCCTCACCCCACCCCTCTCCCCAAAGGGGCGAGGGGGCGATAGCACCGGCAATTGGCGTTCTTTCGAGCGGATCCAACAAAGCGCGACGCGTTTCTTTCAGATCAGCTTCCTGCGCTTTAGCTCTTTGTTTTTACGCATGTCTTTATCCCGAAACCGGTTCCCACTTTCGGGAGACATGCTTTAAGCAGCGGTCTTGCGCTCGACCATCATCTTCTTGATCTGGGCGATGGCCTTGGCCGGGTTGAGGCCCTTGGGGCAGACCTTGGCGCAGTTCATGATGGTGTGGCAGCGATAGAGCTTGAACGGATCCTCGAGATTGTCGAGGCGCTCCGAGGTCGTCTCGTCGCGGCTGTCGATCAGCCAGCGATAGGCCTGCAGCAGCGCCGCCGGGCCGAGATATTTCTCGCCATTCCACCAATAGGACGGGCAGGAGGTCGAGCAGCAGGCGCACAGGATGCACTCATAGAGCCCGTCGAGCTTGGCGCGGTTTTCGACCGACTGCGTCCATTCCTTTTCCGGGGTGGGCGAAGTGGTCTTGAGCCAGGGCTCGATGGCGCGGTGCTGGGCGTAGAAATTGGTCAGGTCGGGGACGAGATCCTTGACCACCGGCATATGCGGCAGCGGGTAGATCTTCACCGGGCCGGTGGAATCGTCCATGCCCTTGGTGCAGGCCAGCGTATTGAGCCCGTTGATATTCATCGAGCACGAGCCACAAATGCCCTCGCGGCAGGAGCGGCGCAGCGTCAGCGTCGGATCGATGGTGTTCTTGATATAGAGCAGGGCGTCGAGCACCATCGGGCCGCAATTGTCGAGATCGACGAAATAGGTGTCGATGCGCGGATTGTCGGTCGTGTCCGGGTCATAGCGATAGATATGGTATTCGCGCAGGCGCGTCGCCCCGGCGGGCTTGGGCCAAATCTTGCCCTTCTGGGGCTGATCGGCCTTGCGCAAGGTCAGTTCGGCCATTTTCTCAACTCTTCCTGTCAGGGCGCCGCTCAACCCGGCGCGAAATTCTTCACTCTTTGCCTCCCGCCGGAGCGGGATCAGTAGTTCGGCTTGCAGATCTGGTTCGATTTGGCGACATAGGTATTGTAGGCCTGATAATCGCTCGAGGACGGCGAGCCGCCCTTCATCGAGGCGATGACCACGCCCATGAACCGCTCGTCGATCAGCGTCATCGCCGCATCGGCCTTGCAGGCGCACAATTGCTGGTTCTGCGAGATGGACAGGCAGACCGCGAAAAATTCCTGCTTCTGCGTGGCGCTCGGCGCGGCGGCCAGGGCCGGAGCGGCCCAGAGCACGGCGAGAGCGAGGCAAACGGGGGCAAGCGCAAGACGCATCGTCATTCTTCCCTAGAACATGCCGCGCTTCAGCGTCACCGGGCTGGGCCCGAATGTACCGTTGAAGCTGCCGCGATAAGTGTCGCTGCCCTCGGGTGAGAGCTGAGCCACGACCGTGCCCGAGCCATTGGTCAGCATCACCGCCTGGCCCACGCTCATCCAGCCCTTGATGGCCGAATATTCAGGATTGCAGAACCCGGCCGGATTGGCCGTCAGCGCGCCACTGGCGGCGCCGAGCGGGGCAAGACCGAAGCTGAGGCTGCAATTGCGGCCAAAATCGCCGCTCAACGTCCAATTGCCGACCAGCGCCCCGGAACTGGCGGCGCCGCCCGAGCCGATGACGAAACTGCCACCGGTGATGACGCGCTGCCCGGTGGCCGGATCGATCTGGCTCTGCGCCGTCATCGCCCCCGAATTGTTGTAGCGCGTTTCGGTGGTGACGCCGGACTGCCAGCCGCTGCTGCCCGCACCGGGCGCGGACGGACGGCCATCGAAATCGCCGCCCCCCGTGGTCTCGCACGCGGCCAGCACCAGAGCCAGACCGACAAGTGCGCCGCCGCGTCGCATAAGACCGAGCTGTGCCATGCCCATCCCCCGGCTCTGCCTCAGTAGACGCGCGCCTTGGGCGCGATCTTCTTGAGGTCGATGCCGCCCTGGTCCTGCGGGGTCAGCGGCTCGGTGATCACCGGACGATAGGACAGCGTCACCGCGCCGGTGGCGATGTCGATATGGCTCAGCGTGTGCTTGCGCCATTCAGCGTCGTCGCGATTGGGGAAATCCTCATGCGCATGGGCGCCGCGCGATTCGTGGCGCGCCTCGGCCGAAACCACGGTGGTCATGGCGCAGGTCATCAGGTTTTCGAGCTCGAGGGTTTCCACAAGGTCCGAATTCCAGATCAGCGAGCGGTCGGTGACCTTGACGTCGGGCAGGCGCGCATAGATCTCGCTCATCCGCTGCACGCCCTGCTTGAGCGAGGCGTCGGTGCGGAACACCGCCGCATCCTCCTGCATGGTGCGCTGCATCTCGTCGCGCAATCTGGCGGTCGGCTGGCTGCCATTGGCGTTGCGCAGGCGATCGAAGCGGGCAAGGATCTTGTCGTCCTCGGCCTTGTTGATGCCCGGCACCGGGGCCGCCTTGTCGATCACCTTGCCGGCGCGCAGCGCCGCGGCGCGGCCGAAGACCACGAGGTCGGTCAGCGAATTGGAGCCGAGGCGATTGGCGCCATGCACCGAGGCGCAGGCCGCCTCGCCCACCGCCATCAGGCCCGGCACGATGCGGTTGGGATTTTCCGGCGTCGGGTTCAGCACCTCGCCGTGATAATTGGCCGGGATGCCGCCCATATTATAGTGCACGGTGGGCAGCACCGGGATCGGCTCGCGGGTCAGATCGACGCCGGCGAAAATCTTGGCGCTTTCGGTGATGCCCGGCAGGCGCTCATGCAGCACCTTGGGATCGAGGTGATCGAGGTGGAGATAGATGTGGTCCTTGTTGGGACCGACGCCGCGCCCCTCGCGGATTTCGAGCGTCATGCACCGGCTCACCACGTCGCGCGACGCCAGATCCTTGGCAT
>JAHCJW010000125.1 GCA_026126125.1 Devosia sp. | reverse complement strand
GGCCAAGACTTTTAGGAGATAACCCATGCGACACGGTAATCGCGGCCGCAAGTTCAGCCGTACCGCCAGCCACCGTAAGGCGATGTTCGCCAATATGTCTGCCGCGCTGATCAAGCACGAACAGATCGTCACCACGCTTCCCAAGGCCAAGGACCTGCGTCCGATCGTCGAGAAGCTCATCACCCTGGGCAAGCGCGGCGACCTGCACGCTCGCCGCCAGGCCATCGCGCAGATCCGCGACGAGGCCCAGGTTGCCAAGCTCTTCGCCGTTCTCGGCCCCCGTTATGCCGAGCGTCAGGGCGGTTACATCCGCATCCTCAAGGCCGGCTTCCGCTATGGCGACAACGCGCCGCTGGCTGTCATCGAATTCGTCGATCGCGACGTCGATGCCAAGGGTCAGGATTCCGGTCCGGTGTTCACCCAGGACGACGAAGCCGAAGCTGCATAAGAGCGCTTCAGCGATGATTTCAAGGGGCGGCCTTCGGGTCGCCCTTTTTGCTTGGCTTTGGCGCGTTTCCCTGCGGCGCAGGAAAACCGCCCCTGTCGCCTTGCCAACAGGCAAATCCACAGCCCGTCATCAAACATTTGCGTTTCGAGCGCCATGACGCAGTGTAGACATGCAGGATCGCTTCTGTTCGGGGCAGGGGAATGGAAAAAATCGTCGTCACCGGCGCGTCCGGCTTTGTGGCCAAGCACGTCATCGGGCAATTGCTGAACGCCGGCTATGCGGTGCGCGGAACGGTGCGCAGCCGTGCCAAGGTCGCTTCGATCCAGACCGCCATGGATACTCTCGCCCCCGGCACCGAGCACCGGCTCGAACTGGTCGAGGCCGATCTGCTCGACGATGCCGGCTGGGTCGAGGCCATGCAGGATGCACAGGCGGTGATGCATGTGGCAGCGGCCATTACCGCCGTAGAGCCGAAGGACCCCGCCACCGTCATTCGGCCGGCGGTCGAGGGCACCGAGCGCGTCCTCCGCTTCGCCCATGCCGAGGGCATTGCCCGCGTGGTGATGACCTCGTCCATCGCCACGGTGGGCTATGGACACGGCCATGATACCGGACAACGCACCTATACCGAGGAGCATTTCACCGATCTGGCCGCCATGCGCCGGCCCTGGGCCTATTGCATCGGCAAGACCAGGGCCGAGCAGGCCGCCTGGGCCTTCGCCAGCGGCCGGGGCATGGCGCTGACCACGATCCACCCCGGCATGATCCTCGGCCCCGCCACCGACGCCGAAACCAGCATTTCCCTTAGCCTCGTCGGTGGGCTGCTCGATGGCTCCACCCCCGCCATGCCGCGCATCGGTTTTGCCGTCAGCGATGTGCGCGACGTCGCCGCGATGCATCTGGCCGCCTTGCGCCAGCCCGACAGCATCGGCCAGCGCTACCTCGCCACGGGTCCCTATCTGCGCTTCGCGGCCGTCGCTGATATCCTGCGCCAGAACTACGCCGATTATCCGATCACCCTGCGCAGCGTGCCCGATTGGCTGATGCGTCTCATCGCCGCTTTTGGCGGACCCACCCGGCAGATCGTCAACGATATCGGCAATGAGAAGCACTTCGACGGCAGCAAGGGCGAGCGCCTGCTGGGCCGGCCCTATCATACCCCCGAGGAGGCGGTGCTGAGCGCGGCCGAAAGCCTGATCCGCCATGGTCTCGTCCGGCCCCGGTCCTGAGGGGGGCCGACAATACGCGGTTCCCTCTTTTCCTGACGCCGGTTCTGGGCCATAAGGGAGGCGTTCGCGCGACTGGCGAGAAGAAATGGGTAACCATTGGGGAACGCGAACCTTGTTGAGCCGCTCGCCTGGGCACCCATCCGCAAATCAGGGGAGCCCCGTGACATTTGCTTGCTTAACCCGGCCTTGGAATCGCGCCTTTCGCCGTGATAACACCGCCGCCATGTCTGTCCGTACCCTCTTCCGCGAGGTCTTTTTCTCATGAGCGCTGCAACATCGCTTCCCCTGTTTCCGAAGTTCTTTTCCAACACGCTTGCCGAGACCGATCCTGAGATCGCCGGCGCCATCGGGCAGGAACTCGGCCGCCAGCAGCACGAAATCGAGCTGATCGCCTCGGAAAACATCGTCTCCCGCGCCGTTCTCGAGGCGCAGGGCTCGATCATGACCAACAAATATGCCGAAGGCTATCCGGGCAAGCGCTATTATGGCGGCTGCCAATATGTGGACATTGCCGAAAACCTGGCCATCGAGCGCGCCAAGCAGCTGTTCGGCGCCGCCTTCGCCAATGTGCAGCCCAATTCCGGCTCGCAGATGAACCAGGCCGTGTTCCTCGCGCTCCTGCAGCCCGGCGACACCTTTATGGGGCTCGACCTCAATTCGGGCGGCCACCTGACCCACGGCTCGCCGGTCAACATGTCTGGCAAGTGGTTCAACGTCGTCTCTTACGGCGTGCGCCAGGACGATCACCTGCTCGACATGGATGAGGTCGAACGCCTTGCCAAGGAACACAAGCCCAAGCTGATCCTGGCCGGTGGCACCGCCTATTCGCGCGTCTGGGACTGGAAGCGCTTCCGCGAGATCGCCGACAGCATCGGCGCCTATCTCATGGTCGACATGGCCCATATCGCCGGCCTCGTCGCCGGCGGCGTGCATCCCTCGCCGGTGCCCCATGCCCATGTCACCACCACCACCACGCACAAATCCTTGCGCGGCCCGCGTGGCGGCATGATCCTGACCAATGACGAAACCATCGCCAAGAAGGTCAATTCCGCCGTGTTCCCGGGCCTCCAGGGCGGGCCGCTGATGCATGTCATCGCCGCCAAGGCGGTGGCCTTCAAGGAGGCGCTGCAGCCCGAATTCAAGGCCTATGCCCAGCAGGTCGTCGACAATGCCCGCGCCCTTTCGGAAACCCTCAGGTCGCAGGGTCTGGACGTGGTTTCGGGCGGCACCGACAACCATCTGATGCTGGTCGATCTGCGGCCCAAGAACGCCACCGGCAAGCGCGCCGAACAGGCGCTCGGCCGCGCCTTCATCACCTGCAACAAGAACGGCATTCCGTTTGACCCGGAAAAGCCCTTCGTCACCTCCGGCATTCGCCTCGGCACTCCGGCCGGCACGACGCGCGGTTTCGGCGTCGCCGAATTCCAGGAAATCGGCCGGTTGATCGTCGAGGTGCTCGATGGGCTGCGGGAGGCCAATTCGGACGAGGGCAATGCCGTCGTCGAGGCGGCTGTGCGCGAAAAGGTCCAGGCGCTGACCGCACGCTTCCCGATCTACGCCAGCTAAAGGACGCCCATGCGCTGCCCTTATTGCGGCAACGACGATACCCAGGTGAAGGATAGCCGCCCGACCGAAGATTCGGGCGCTATCCGCCGCCGCCGCGTGTGCAATGCCTGCGGCGGCCGCTTCACCACCTTCGAGCGGGTGCAGTTGCGCGACCTCACCGTGGTCAAGAAAACCGGCCGCAAGGTGCCGTTCGATCGCGAAAAGCTGGCGCGCTCGGTCAATACCGCCCTGCGCAAGCGCTCCGTCGACCCCGAGCGGGTCGAGCGCATGATTTCCGGCATTGTCCGGCAACTCGAAAGCCTGGGCGACATCGAAATCACCTCCGACCAGATCGGCGAATATGTGATGGAGGGCCTGAAGGGCCTTGATGACGTCGCCTTCGTCCGCTTCGCCTCGGTCTACAAGAATTTCTCGGCTGCCGACGATTTTCGCAGCTTTCTCGCCGAACTGGCGCTTGCCAAGGACCGGCCTTTCCCCGACGAGGACTGAGCGAGGCCAGTTGCGGACCCCGCCGCGCCGGACTATGGGATTGGTATCACGCAACGCGGCCTGATTTGGCGGGTCCGCGCCTGAGGCAAAGGTTTGTGGCCATGGATTCCTACGGCGAACGCTTTCCGATCGAAAACAATTCCGCGGCCGGGCTGCATTTCCTGATCGTGGAAGGGCGCTCCTATCCGGGCATTGCCGATGAGATGCGTGCGGGAGCCATTGCCGCGCTTGAGGCCGCCGGCGCGACCCACGAGGTCATCGTCGTGCCCAGCGCCATGGAAGTGCCGGTCGGTATCGCCATGGCGCTCGAAACCGATACTTATGACGGCTATGTCGCTCTGGGCTGCGTCATGCGCGGCCACACCAATCACTATGAAGCCGTGGCCGGCGAGAGCATTCGTGCGCTCGCCGAACTGGCTGTCGTCGATGCCCTGCCACTGGGCATCGGCATTCTCACCGTCGAAAACGAGGCGCAGGCCTGGATACGCGCCCGTCGGAGCGACCAGGACCGGGGCGGCGATGCGGCTCGCGCCGCATTGGCCCTGGCGGCGCTTAAGGCAAAGTTGAACGCATAAATGACTGATATTCCCAAACGCGACGCCCAGGCTCAGCGCCCGGCCAATCAACGCGGCGCGGCGCGTCTCGCCGCGGTTCAGGCGCTGTACCAGATGGATGTGGGCCGCCAAACCCTCGAGGACACGCTGGCCCAGTTCGGCACCTTCCATCTCGGGCGCGAAATCGAGGGCGAGCAATATCTGCCCGCCGATGCCGATTTCTTCCGCCAGATCCTGCGCGGCGTCGCCAAGCATCAGCTCGAAATCGATCCTGCGGTCGACAAGGCTCTGGCCGATGGCTGGCCGATGGAGCGCGTCGATGCCACGCTGCGCGCCATCCTGCGCGCTGCCGCCTTCGAGCTTCTGCGCCGCAAGGACATTCCGCCCAAGGTGGTGATCACCGAATATGTCGACGTCGCCCGCGCCTTCTACGAAGACGACGCCTCGGGTCTCGTCAACGCGGCCCTGGACGCCATCGCCCGCTCTGCCGGCGTGGATATGAACGCAAAATAGCGCTTGATTTCAGAAGACGCTGAGACTGGGCAGCGCGGTCTCCCTTCTCCCCTTGCCGGAGAAGGTGCCCCGAAGGGGCGAATGCGGGGAATGGACCGGAAAAGCCGGGCAATGTTGGCGGCCTATACGAATACCCCAAAACAAAAAAAAGCCCCGAATATCCGGGGCTTTTTCATTCCAGTGCTCGAAAAAATCAGAACGACTGCAAAATCTGGTCGATAAAGGTGCGGTCTTCGCCGAACGACTGGGTGCGGCGCTGCTCGATGGTCACGACCTTGCCGTCGGCCTGCGAATAGACCGCCTTGTCGGCAACGCGCTTGTTCTTGTCGAAATAGACCGCCAGCACGGTGCGCGACTGGATCATGGACAGGCCGAAAGCGGTCTTCTGCACCTTGGTTTCGACATAGTACCAGGCGCTCTGGTCGCCGAATGAATTGGTCGACTGCGGCGAGCCGAGCACGACGCGCACCAGATCCTGGCTCTGGCCGGGGCGGATCTGCTGCATGGCCGAGTCGGAAATCTCATAGCCCTGCGTCCGGTTGCTGACGAGCGAGGTGCTGCTGGTGCACGCCGCGAGGGCGACTGCCAGCAGGGCTGCTGCCGCGATCGGTGCGAAAGGAGCGGAGGCAATACGCATGGGCATGAATTTGACTTTCCCGATGGCTCTCGACTATAGGCGTGACAACAAGGCGCGTGCCCAATGACCGCCGGAATGTGTAGCTGTCCGCACACTGATCTGGCAAGCAGGCACGCGGTCCTGAGCGCTGATCACGTGTTTGACCGATCCCGAGGCTGAGCGCAATCCCATGATCCTGTCCTTGTTCCGCAAGAACACCGCAACCGACGCGGTTTACGCCGTCTATCGGGCCATTGTGGCGCAATCCCGGCAACCGCAATTCTATGCCGATTGGGGCGTGCCGGATACGGTCACTGGCCGTTTCGACATGATCAGCCTGCATATGGCCTTGCTGTTCCGCCGCCTGCGCGCCGATGGCGATGCGGCGAAGAATTTCAGCCAGGCCGTGTTCGATCTTTTTTTCAAGGATATGGACCGCTCCTTGCGCGAGATGGGGGCAGGGGATCTGGGTGTGCCCAAGAAGATCCAGAAGATGGGCAATATCTTCTTCGGCCTGCTCGCTGCCCTCAACGAAGCGCTCGACCGCGGCGATGCCGACGCGCTGTATGGCGTTCTCTCGCGCAACGTCTATAGCGGCGAGGCGACGGAGCACGCGCGGACCCTCGCGAGCTATGTCGTCGCCTGCGATGAGCAATTGCGTCTGCAATCGGCCGAGGCGATCCTCAAGGGCGATATTGATTTCGGAGATGTCAAATGAGCCGTCCCGAGGCGCCGATCTTCGACGCGATCGTCCGTATCGACAAATTGCCGTCTGCCGGGCGCTCTGTTTCCGTCAAGGCCGACGAGCCGACCCGCGCCGCCATCGCCGCGGCGATGAAGGTGACGGCGGTCGAGCGGTTCGAGGCCGAATTGACGGTGGTGCCCCTGCGCGGCGGGTTGCGGGCCCAGGGCACGCTCAAGGCAAGGATCGTCCAGCCCTCCGTGGTTACATTCGAGCCGGTTGTTCAGGATATTGCCGAAACCGTCGATCGCGTCTTCCTGCCTGCCGAACATGTGGAAAACCACGCGCCGGGCGCGGAAGTGTTCATCGACCTTGAAGATGACGATTTTCCCGACCACATCGATGGACCGGAAGTGGATTTGAGCGCCCTCCTGCTCGAAACGCTGGCCTTGGCCATCGATCCCTATCCGCGCGCCGAAGGCGAAAGCCTCGATGCGCTGGGCCTGGGCGAAGATGGCGGACAAGGCGGCCCCTTTGCCGCCCTCGCGCGCCTCAAAGATGGCGGCGACCAGAAAGACTAAGTGCATCGGTCCTTCGGTTCGGTGCAAAACAAAGAGATGGAGCGTTCGATTCGATTGCTGTCGAAGGGGACGACCCAGGCCGATCCGGTCGGGGCTTGCACCGACTCTGCGATGGGATATGTTTGCATGCCTGCCCAAGGCGGGCCGAAACACGGGTTGAAATGACCGATACTATAACGATTTCCGTGGATGCCATGGGAGGCGATCACGCCCCGCGCGCCGTTATACATGGTGCCGATCTGGCTCTGCGCGAGCGCAAGAATACCCGTTTCATCTTTCATGGCCGCGAGGAGCAGATCGCTCCGCTGCTCGAAGAATTTCCGCGTCTCAAGGCTGCGTCCACCGTGCGCCATTGCGAGGCGGTGATTGCCATGGACGAAAAACCCAGCCAGGCCCTGCGCAAGGGCAAGGGCGTCTCCTCCATGTGGATGGCCATCCAGGCGGTCAAGGATGGCGAAGCCGATGTCGCCATTTCCGGTGGCAATACGGGGGCGCTGATGGCCATGGCGACCTTCTGTCTGCGGCCCATGGAAGGCATTTCCCGGCCCGGCATCGCCGCCATCTGGCCCACTTTGCGCTCCGACATCATCGTGCTCGACATGGGCGCGACCATCGGCGCCGATGCGCGCCAACTGGTTGACTACGCCATTCTCGGCTCGGCCCTCGCGCGCTCGCTGTTCGATTCCGAATCGCCCACCGTCGGCCTTCTCAATGTCGGCACCGAAGAGGTGAAGGGGCTCGATTACATCAAGGAAGCGGGCAAGATCCTCCAGCAGGCCAGCGGCTCGGGCTTCACCTATCACGGCTTCGTCGAGGGCGATGATATCGGCAAGGGCACGGTCGATGTGGTGGTGACCGAGGGGTTTGTCGGCAATATCGCCCTAAAGACCGCCGAAGGCACCGCTCGCCAGGTCGCCTCCTATCTGCGCAGCGCCCTCAAGGCCAATTGGATGAGCAAGATCGGCGCGCTGTTTGCCTCCTCGGCCCTCAATGCTCTCAAGCGCAAGATGGACCCGCGCACCGTCAATGGCGGTGTGTTCATGGGGCTCAACGGCATCGTCATCAAGTCCCATGGCGGCACCGACGAAATCGGCTACAAGAGTGCTCTGGGCCTTGCCTATGAAATGGCGCGCAGCCGCCTGATCGACAAGATCGGCGACACCATGCAGCGTTTTCCCGTCAACACGGAGGCACCGACGCTGCCATCCGATAGCGAGGCCAAGTCGGCGTGACCAGAGTTCGTTCCATTGTGCGCGGGGTCGGTGGCTACCTGCCCCAGAAGGTTCTGACAAATGCCGAGTTGGCCAAGACGGTCGACACCTCGGATGAATGGATTCAACAACGCGTCGGCATCAAACAGCGCCATATCGCGGCCGAAGGAGAATTCACCTCCGACCTGGCCGTGGCGGCCGCGCGCAAGGCGCTCGACAATGCCGGGCTGACGCCGGACGATATCGATCTCATCGTCGTCGCCACCACCACGCCCGATTATACGTTCCCGGCCGCCGCCACGCTGGTGCAGATGAAACTGGGCATCCATCATGGCCTCGCTTTCGACATCCAGGCCGTGTGCTCGGGCTTTGTCTATGCCGTCGCCACGGCGGACAGCTATATCAAGAATGGCCTCGCCAACCGCGCGCTGGTCATCGGCGCCGAAACCTTCTCGCGCCTGCTCGACTGGACCGATCGCGGCACCTGCGTGCTGTTCGGCGATGGCGCCGGCGCGATGATTCTCGAAAAGACCGAACTGGCCGAGGGCGAGCCCGAGCGCGGCGTGCTTGCCTCCGCCCTGCGCTCGGATGGCCGCCACTGGGATAAGCTCTATGTCGATGGCGGTCCGTCCACCACCGGCACCACCGGCCATGTGCATATGCAGGGCCCGGAAGTGTTCCGCCATGCCGTTGGCAAGATCACCGACGTCGTCTATTCCGCGCTCGAAAAGAGCGGCTATAGCGTGGACGACCTCGACTGGTTCGTGCCCCATCAGGCCAATCGGCGCATCATCGACGGGGCAGGGGCCAAGCTCGGCCTGCCGCCGGAAAAGGTGGTGATCACCGTCGACCGGCACGCCAATACCTCGGCCGCCTCCGTGCCGCTGGCGCTCAGCGTGGCTCTGGCCGATGGCCGGATCAAGCCGGGCGACCTGGTCATGCTCGAAGCCATGGGCGGCGGTTTTACCTGGGGCGCTTCGCTCATTCGCTGGTAAGCTGACCACACCGCATTGACCTTAAGCGTTTCAGGGCGTTAGTGTATTTCCGGGTGGAGGAACCTGACGCCGAAGCCGGACACTAACCGTCCGGCGGTGTCGATCGAGTGGATTTCCTGCCATGGCGGACGGCTCAATGGGGAGCTGGACCGGCAGGGCGCAGCTTGCGCGAGGAGAACCGCTCTTTATCCGCAATGGGGGTGCTTATGGCGCAGAAGACGGTTACGCGGGCTGACCTTTCCGAAGCCGTTTATGGTTCTGTGGGCCTGTCTCGGACCGAGTCGGCGGAATTGGTCGAGCGGGTGCTTGAGCTGATCACGGAGGCCCTGGTCACCGGGGCGAATGTAAAATTGTCGTCCTTCGGCTCGTTTCAGGTGCGCTCGAAAAACGAGCGCGTCGGCCGCAATCCCAAGACCGGCGAGGAGGTTCCGATCCTGCCGCGACAGGTTCTTGTGTTCAAACCCAGCAACGTGTTGAAGTCCAAAATTAACAAGTCTATGGTTGGCGCTGAAAAGTAAGGATTTCTTACTGAAAGGGCCGGCGGTTTGGACAAGTCTCCAGACGCATTCCGAACCATATCAGAAGCGGCGGAGGAGCTGGACTTGCCTCAGCACGTCCTGCGCTTCTGGGAAACACGCTTTGCGACGATCAAGCCGCTGAAGCGCGGGGGCGGCCGCCGTTATTATCGGCCAGAGGATGTCATGCTGCTGCGTGGCATCCGCCATCTTCTTTACGATCAAGGCTTTACCATCAAGGGCGTCCAGCGCATCCTCAAGGATCAGGGGCCGCGCTATGTCATCGCCGTGGGCGAGGGCAAGGGCCTCGACGAGATTATTCCGCTCATTGAGGACGCCGAGGACGCCGCCGAGGAAGTCGTGATCGAAGAGGGGCTGCTGGAGGCCAGTCCGGCCCTCGACGACGATTCGCGCGCCAAACTCTCCGAAGTCCTGCGCGAACTGCTCGAATGCAAACGCATCCTCGAACGGGCGCGGGAGCATTAAAGCATGTCTCCCGACAGTGGCCCCGGTTTCGGGAAAAAGACATGCGTAAAACAAAGAGCTAAAGCGAATCTGAAAGATCGTGACGCGCATTGGCGGCATGGACGGCTGAGCGATGTGATCGGCTCTATCGCCCCCTCGCCCCTCAGGGGAGAGGGTTGGGGTGAGGGGTGAAGGCCCCTCGGCTTGAACTTCATCTCTCAACCCCTCATCCGGCCCTGCGGGCCACCTTCTCCCCGCGAGGGGAAAAGGGAAGGGCATCTCCTCCAAGAATCCCGCCAATTCCTACGGAATTTTCATTTCATCGTGATCTAAAATCGCCTAAACATTCCACTAGAGCGACGTGCGTTCTGTCGAAT
>JAHCJW010000124.1 GCA_026126125.1 Devosia sp. | reverse complement strand
TAAATCCTGAGAATGAGCCATGATCCACCTCCAAAAACGGTGAATCACAAATCGGCCCGAAAGGGAATCCTACGATTCAAGGTTCAAGCACGATGCTCTAACCCCTTGTTTTCGCATCGGATGACCCGAAAACCGTAAGGACGCTTTTCGGTCCGAGGCCTTAAACCGCGATGCCCTCTTTCATGCACAGCCTGTGCATGGCGCTGCCTTCAGGAGGAGGCGGCATATCGGAGCGGCCACGATCGGTCAGCTGGCTGCGCCAGAGGTGAATGCCCAGGGTTTCGGGCCGGATCGCCGTCTCGAGGTCGGAGCCGGGTACGAGCAGGCCCGGTATGCCCTCATAGGGAATGGGATAGAAGGTCGCCGCGGGCTGGACCTCGCCGACAAGGCCGCGCGCCTTGACGTAATGGGTCAACGCCATGGGGCCGGTGGCGCCATATTGCAGATGCTCGGGGGGCACCTTGTCGCCCAACAAGCGCCGGGCCGCCACTTCCAGCCGGCGATAGAGCGGCAGGAACGGCTCGAACAGAGGACGATTGTCGCGCTCGAACACGCCGAGAAGATCATCGAGCAAGGCCGAGCCGGGCGGAATGTGCAGCACGGCGCTGTTGACCGAGCCGGGGCGCTCCCAGGCCATCAGATAGTCGGGCGGCCCTTCGATGGGGCGCACGCAATAGACGTCGAGATCGGCGTAGATGCCAAGCCTCCGGCGCAGCAGTTCGAGACGGAAGCGGTCGGAAAACACCGCGGGCGTGCCCCGCCCCTTGTAGAACACCAGTTCGGCGCGCGGCAGGATATCGGCGGCATCGCGCCAGACGGCGGTGTCGGGCAGGCCGGGGATCGGATCGAAGCCATAGACCTCGACCCTGTGGCCGTGGCGATGGAAAGAGGCGATGCATAGCGCCTCGAGCCAGCTCATCTTGCCGTGCCAGAAGCTGACGATCGTGGGGAGGGTCATGCGAGGGCCTTGTCTGTGTCGTCCGCTGCGTAAAGCAGGTCGCGATCTTTCAGATCCGCTCCATTCGCTTTAGCTCTTGGTTTTGCGCAGGGCTGCCGAAAATGAGAACCGGTTTCGGCAGACCTGCTCTAGCACAGGCGCGGCGCCGGCCCAAACCGCATCACTCCAGGCGCTCCACGGCGCGCCTTATGCGCGCTTCGAACCGCACGAGCCGGGCCGGCTCGATGCTTTCGGCCTCGTAGAGCGAGAGCATGTCGAAGCGGGCCTGCGGCGCGCAGGCTTCGAACACACCCATTTTGAGGCTGCGGCGCACCGGGCGGCGCGCGATCAAAAGATCGAACCACCAAGGCGAGCCGAGGGTAGTGATGACGAGAATGGATTTAAGCCCGCTCAGGCGCGGGCGGATTGGCGTGCCCTGATCGAAGGCGATGCCGGGCGACCACACCCGCTCGAACCAGCCCTTGAGCATGGCGGGCGCGGCGAACCACCAGGTGGGGAACACGACGATCAGATGTTCGGCCGCGAGCAGGCGATTGTGCAGGTCGGCCACGGCCGAGGGCATTGCTATGGGCTCATAATAGCCCCGCCGCTCCTCTTGTGTCAGCGCGGGAGCGAAGGCGGTGGCGTAAAGATCGAGCCTGTCGAGCACCAGGCCCCGCGCCAGCACCGCCCGTTCCACCTCCCCGGCGAGGTGGGCATTGAGACTATCCGCCAGCGGATGGCTCAGGACCAGATGTACGCTCATGACCGCCCCGGATTGGCCGCCGCGCAAGCCAGCGGCGCGACGGCACAATGGGACAGCCTCGCCGACCCGTCAATTGGCGGCGGCGCGGCGGCGATATTCGCTGGCGATGTAGATCGCCGCCAAGGCGAGGCCGGCGCCCAGCCCCACCTGCAGCCAGTCCATCTGGTCGATCAGCGTCATGGCATAGGTCAGGGCGTTGAACGGCGCGTCGGTGACGAACAGCGTATCGAGATAATCGGTGGAGGGTGGGGCGAGCCGCCATTCGAGATAGCGCCAGCTATTTGTATCGAAGGGATGCAGCCCGCCCAGGGTGACCCATTCGAGCACCGAAACCAGCGCCGGCAGCAAGGCCGAAACCGGAAGCGCCCAGCGCCCAAGGGCGGTGGCGAGCGCACCGGCAACGCCCATGAAGGGCAGATACCACAACAGCCCACACACCAGGGTGACCAGAATGGCGAAGGCGACCTGAACATAGACCCCGGCGATATTGCCCAGGCTCCCCCAGCTGGCCGTGCCGGTAATCATCATGGTGGTGAAGGCGACCCCGAACAGCAGGAAACCGCTGAGCAGCGCCACGCCATAGACGGTGCCGGGCAGGATGGTCAGCGCCGCCACCAGCTTGGACAGCAGCATGCGGAAATCGGAGATCGGCATCGACTTCCAGAACAGCATGGCATTGTCGCGCTTGTCGGCGGCAAAGCCATCGGCGCAATAAAAGATCAGCACCGAGATGAGGTAAAGCAGCCACCCCAGGCCGAAGCCGAGAAAGCCCACTTCATAGACCCGCAGCGGGGCCAGGGTGAAAATGGCGCCGGAAAAGCGCGCATCGACCCGGCCGACGGTAAAGGCCAGGATCGTCGCCCCGAACAGCAGCGCCACCAGGATCAGCGGACCGATGAGAAAGGCGCCGCGATGCTCGATGAATTCGCGGTGGATCAGGGCAGAAAAAGCCTTCATTGGCCGCGCTCCGGATTGGCGGTGGGACGCTGCATCAGCGCCACGAACAGGTCGGACATGGTGGGGGTCGAGACCCGGCCCAGCGGTTCGAGCCGGGCGCGATCGACGCCGTCATAGATCATCACGGTCTGGCCGAAGCGGGTTTCCTCGTAAACCGGCGCCAGGGCGCGCGCCTCGACCTGCAGTTCGGGTTCGTTGACCACCAATTGCGAGAATTTCTCGTTCACCGTCTCCATCTGCATATGCAGGATCAGGTCGCCATCGCGGATGAACATGATGTCGGAGAGCATGAACTCGATCTCGTCCACCTGATGAGTGGTGATGATCAGCGTGCGCTCCTCGCTCATGTAGTCTTCGAGCAGGCGCCGGTAGAAGCGCTTGCGATAGCTGATGTCGAGCCCGAGCGTCGGCTCGTCCAGCACCAGCAGCTTGGCGTCGATGGCCATCACCACCGCCAGGTGCAATTGCGCAACCATGCCCTTGGACAGGGTCCGGATCTTCATTTCCGGTCGGATATCGGTGCCTTCGAGAAAGCTGCGCGCCTTGTCGGGGCTGAAATTGGGATGGATATTGGTCAAAAGCGCGAACAGTTCACGCACCCGCAGGAAGCGTGGCAGGCTGGCGACGTCGGAAATGAAGGCGACGTTTTCCATCAGCCTGGCCCGGTGGGCGAAGGGGTCCTCGCCCAGGACCCTTATCGTGCCTTCATAGCTGGTCAGGCCGAGCATGGCGTTGAGCGTCGTGGTCTTGCCCGCGCCATTGTGCCCGATCAGGCCATAGATGCGGCCGGCGGGAATGTCGAAATCGAGCCCGTGAAGGATCTGTTTGCCGCCGAAGGATTTCTTGAGGCCCCGCGCCGAAACGACGGGGTTGGAGGTGAGCGTGGCGTCGGTCATTTTTCGGGTCCACCCGGGCTCGTTTGCGTGTCGGCTAAGAGGGTCGTGAGATCGAGGTCGAGCGCCCTGATTTGGGCGGCGATGCGCGGCCAATCCTGTTTGAGGAATTTATCGCGCTCATGCGCCAGGAGTTTGGCGCGGGCGCCCGGCGTGACGAACATGCCCAGTCCCCGGCGTTTTTCGATGACGCCGATATCGACCAGGGCCTCGAAGGCCTTGGTGACCGTCAGTGGATTGACCGAAAGATCAGCGGAAATCTGCCGGACCGAAGGCAGGGCCTCGCCTTCGCCCGCGGCGCCGCGCAGGATCATTTCGATCAGCCGCTGCCGGATCTGCACAAAGATCGGCTGGCTGGCGTGAAAGTCATCCATGTGTGATGCCTGTTTAGTGTGCCACTAAAGTAGCGCACTAAAAATCGCTGTCAAGGCATCACCCGATGAGGACGGCATTGGTGCAGCGCACCTCGTAAACCCGCAGATCGGCTTCGCCGAGGCCGAGCCCCAGCGTGCGCAACAGGTTCGCCAGCACCAGATCCAGCGGTGAGGCCAAAGGGGCGAGGAGGGCGCGCACGCTTTTGGCGACGACATCGGGCAGGCCAAGGCCGAGCCCCAGAATGTCGATGGAGAGGTTGAGATCGCCGAGCAGCGAAGCCACGAGCGAGCTGGCAAGGGTCTGCGTCCGCGCCGTCTTGAGCGCACCGGCGGCGATATCGGCGGTGGAGAATTCGAGGAGGAGCGGGCTCGATTGCGCAATTCTGACGCGCGCCGACCCGGCGACATCGAGCAGGGCCACGTCGATGAGCTTGACCGGCACGAGCGGCGGCGGGGTGGCGAAATCGACCATCTGCCGGTCCGCCAAGGCGCCGATGGCAAGGGTGACGACACCGGGCAGGACGGCGATGCTGGCGCCGCCGCGCGGTTCGGCCGCGCTGGGACAGGTGGCGCCGACAACGCGCGCCTGGGCCGGGGCCAGATCGAGCCAGATTGGCAGGTTCAACACCCCGCCGCTGACCACCGAACCGGCCAGCAATCGGAGGGCGAGCCGCAGCCGCAATTGGGCGGTGCGTACCACAGTGCCGGTCGGCCCCAGCGTGAACCAGCCGCCTTGCGGCGGCTCACCGATAACCAGATCGAGCTCGAAGCGGGTAATGCCGGGCAGGGTCGACGCCAGCGACAGATGCACTTGCCGCGTCCCATCGGCCAGCGCCGCCGCCGCGGTCAGGATCTCGAGCACGGACAGATCGGCAACGAGCGCGGCCGTGTCGTCATAAAGATCAAGGCGGCCGAGCCGCCCCAGATCGAAGAGCTTGCGCAGGACCACCCTGTTGCCCTTGCCCGAGAGCGCGATGGTGTGCAGCAGGCCCCGTTCGGTGCCGTTGACGATGCGGGCCAGCGCCGCCGCGATCTGGCCCGCCCCGGGCCGGGCGGCAAGCAGATCGTCATAGCTGCCCGCCTCGATGCCCATTTCGATGGCAAGGGCATCGAGGAAGTCGAGGGCATTGACCCGCGCCGCCGCCAGGCGGTTATAGTCCATCACCGACAGCGAGATTGTCGTGCCCAGCAGCGTGCTCAGCAATGCATTGGCGATACCGCCATCCAGGCTGGCCAGGCGCGATCCGAGCGTGAAGGAAACTTCGGGGATGACGCGCGCCAGGCCCCGCGCGGCGATGGCCGGTGGAGCGGTGATGCCGGAGGCGAAATACAGCGTTCCGGGATAGCGCATTTCGACCAATGCCGCGTTGAGCGGCGCAATATTGGGCGTAAACCGCCGATCTGGCTGCAAGGCCGGGTTGGCGGCATAGTTGCCGACGGTGACCTCGAGCACGCCGGTATCGAGCGCCCGCCCAAGGCCGGCATCGACGAGAGCCGCCTCGGCGCGCTCACGCGCCCGGCTGGGATCGCCAGCGGCGGCGATGGCGGCGAGGTCGACCCCGGCCTGGAGCTGTCGACGCTCGTAGTAAAGCGCGCTGGCATCGACGGAGATGGCCGACAGGATGACGGCGAGCGAAAAGGCGGTGGCAAAGAGCAGCACCATATTGGCGCCCTCGTCCCCGAGCAGTCGGCGCCAGCTCATAGCCCGCCCTGGCGAATGGTGGCGCCCACGACCATCACCCGACTGGGCAGCGGCAGGGGCGGATAGAGGTTCCAGATCGGCAGGTCGATGGCGTCGTAGCGCAACTGCACCCGGTACTGGCTGGGGTCGCTTGGATCATCGCCGATCTGGGCTTCGAGGCGCGTCCGTTCGATGAGCAGATAGTTCTGGGCATGGCGATCGAGATAAGCGGCGACGAGGCGGTTGCGCTCGGCTTCGCTGAGCCCGGAAATGGCGATGCGCGCCGCGTCCGCCGCCAGCTGCTGCAAGGAATTGGCGGCGCCGAAATAGATGCCATAGGCCAGCACGCCCATCACCATCAGCAAAAAAACCGGCGTCAACAGGGCGAATTCGATGGCGGCGCCACCAGAATCACCGCGCATGCGAGAGAAAAAAGCCTGCGTCATGGGGCCTCCTCGATCCCGACGGCGAGCGAGGGCATTGTCGAACGCCAACCCTGATTCGAGCGTGAAACCGCGGCTGCGCAGCAGCGCGTATCACCAATCGGGAAACTGCGCGGGCTTCCCGCTCCGTAAGGTGACTTTTCTTCTCCAGTTCATCTTGCTAGGACAGGGCTCGCAACGGAGGCAATCTTGGCCGCAACCGCCCGCAATTTTCTGTTTGCTGCCGACAATGGCGATGTGGCGCTGACGCGCCTGCTCGCCACCCTCAACCGGGTGACCGGCTTTCTGCAGGGCGCCCCCGGCGGCGCGCTGCCGGGCTGGCACGTCGTCGGACAGGACAACCGGGCGATCCTCGAAACGCTCTATGCGCGGCTCGAGGAAACCTATCCCCATGCCGGCCAGCCCTTCTACGCCACGCGGCTATGGACCAATCTGATGTGGCAACCCGCCTATGTGGCGGTGCTGGCCATCCATGCCCATGGCGCGCTGCCGCAGTTTTCGGGCATGGCACAGTGCGTCAAGGGCATCGATATCAACGGCTTTCGGCTGGCTCCGGGAGCGCAGGCAAAAGACGAAACGGACATCCTGATCGCGCGCGCCGGGCGCGAGCTGCGCGAGATGGCCGATAGCGTCCTGGTCGAAATCAACGGGCTGACGAGGCTCAAGCGCTTGCCGGCGCTGCGCTTGCTGACCGACCGCATGCTGGGATTGATGCTGCGGCTCAACCATTTCGTGCCGGGCACCAGCCTCGCCGATCAGCGACGGTTCTGCTCGCAGTGGCTCGCCGCCATGGAGCTGACGGGCCAGGGCGATCTCGAAACGCTCGATCTGGCCGATGGCAGGCAGGTGCTGCTGGTGGCGCGCAAGGGGTGTTGCCTCGATTATCTCGCCTTCCCCGACACCTATTGCGCCTCCTGCCCCAAACAGGACGACGCATTGCGCATCGAGCGCCAGGTCCGCGACGCGCTGGCCGAACTCCAACCCTCCTGAACCGGCAGGCTCAGTCGAAAACCTCGTCGGGATAAACCCCCCAGATTTCTTCCTGCCGCACATAGCCTGAAAAACTGGCGCGTTCACCCGGCTGCCCGGCGGCCACCGCACACCAGGCCCCGTCGCATTCCTGGAGCTGCACCTTGACCCCGGCGGCCAGCCGGGCACGGATATTGGCGTCCTCGGCACGATTGGTGCGCAAGGCGACTTCCCCATTGGCGATGAGCGGGGCGGCATAGCCGAGGCGGGTGCCGACCAGCAGGCTCTGATGCACCCAGCCTTCCGAGCCGTCGGCATCGCGAATCTTGCGCCAGGTATCGAACTCCTGGATGATCTCGACCGGCACGCCCGAGACCAGGTAATTCCAGGAAATATCATATTTCGTGCCCGGCCCGACCCGCACATTGATCGGGTTGGACCTTGTGGAGACGAAGCGGGGCAGAGGCAGGCCGCTGGGATTGTCCTGCGCCAGGGCAGGCGCCGAACCGGCGGCGAAATGGACCAGCAGCAGGGAGGAAAGAGCCAGGGCGCGGAAAAAAACGCCACGGGCACGGCCCGAAATGGCGTGCATAAACAACATGACTTTGCAGACGGGTTGGAATTACCCTATCACTACGCCAAAGATCCTTAATGGTCGCTGAAGAGGGGTGTTCACATTCCTCCGGCCTTGTCGCACCGGAACGCATGACAGCCAGCAAACCCAAGATTTTGGTGACGAGGCGCCTGCCCGAGACCATCGAGTCCCGTATGGCGACCCTGTTCGAAACCGATATCAACGACACCGACCAGATCTTGGTCGGGGAGGATATCCTGCATGGCCTTGAGGGCAAGGATGTGCTCGTCTCCACTATCACCGATCGCATCGATGCCGATCTGATCGCCCGTCTGCCCGCCAGCGTGCGGCTGATCGCCCAGTTCGGCAATGGCGTCGACAATATCGACCTCGAAGCGGCCTGGGCGGCGGGCCTGACCGTCACCAACACCCCCAGCGTGCTCACCGAGGACACGGCCGATATGGCCATGGCGCTGCTTTTGGCGCTGCCCCGGCGGCTGGTCGAGGGCACGCAGATGCTGCTGCGCGACCGGGCCTGGGCCGGCTGGTCTCCCACCTCCATGCTGGGCCACAGGCTGCGCGGCAAGGCGCTGGGCATTGTCGGCATGGGCCGAATCGGCACGGCCGTGGCGCAACGGGCCCGGACATTCGGCCTCGCCATCCACTATTTTTCGCGCAATCGTCGGCCGCCGGGAGTGGAAGAGCCGTTGGGCGCCACCTATTGGAGCGATCTCGACGCCATGATCGAGGCGGTGGACATCGTCTCGCTGCATACGCCCCTGACGCGCGAGACCCACCACATTCTCTCCGCCGAGCGGCTGGCGCGGCTGAAACGCGGCGCCTATGTGCTCAATGTCAGCCGCCCTGAACTCCTCGACGAGCCGGCGCTGATTGCCCGCATCGAAACGGGGGAGCTGGCGGGCGCGGCGCTCGACGTGTTCGAGAATCGCACCGGCATCAATCCGCGCCTGCTGGGGCTGGCGGAGGCCAACCGCGTCGTGCTCACCGCCCATATGGCGTCGGCGACGCTGGAGGCCCGCATCGAGATGGGCGAGGCGGTGATCGTCAATATCCGTACCTTCATGGATGGCCACCAGCCGCCGCACCGGCTCCTGCCCGAAGGCCCCCTGCCCCGGGCGCCGCGCGGCTGACTGTTGCAGCTTTCCCCCAACCCCGCCGCCATCGCTTCGCTGGTGCGCCACCCCTCTTGCGCCGACCGCCGCGGCCTCCTAATCGTCGGGCATGGATTGCGGGCCTGACGGGGGGCATGCCGACGCGATCATCCGTCTTCGGGTCGAGGAGTGCCCCGTGCCGCAGTTGAAATCCGTCGTGCTCGCTCTTGCCTTGGCCTTGCTGTCGGCAGCAGGCGCCCAGGCGCAGATCCGCAGCGAGCCGCCCCTGGTGGAACGCGATGGCGAGCTGGTGCTCGAAGCGCTGCAGCAGCGTTTCGCCCTGCCCCTGCCCGATTGGCTGGACGAGGCCCAGCGCCAGAGCGGCGAGGTCCGCGCGCAGATCGAGGCGGTCTATCTCGAGGACGAAACCCAGGCGCTGCTCGAAATCTTTCCGAAAGGGGAAAGCCAGGCACTGTGGACGACGCTCTATGGCGCCCGCATCACCCGGCAGACCAATGTGGCGCTCGCCGACTATCGCCTGGGGGTGATGTCGGCCTATGCGCGCAATTGCAAACCGGAAGTGACCGGCTTTTTCCAGTTCGGCGTCGATGAGGGCGACAGCCTCGCCCCGCTTGGCTTTGTTTGCGGCGCCTATCTCGACACGCTTTCGGGCTATCGGGGCCTGGGAGAAGTGATGATCGTCAGCTTCAGGAAGTCGGAAAAGGGCATCGGCATCATCTATCAGGAATGGCGCGGCAAGAGCTTCGATCCGGCCCAGCCGGCGACCTGGCCGGTTGCCACCGCCACCGTGGAGGCGAGGGCCGGCCAGCTGCATGAGGGGGCCCGCCTTTCGGCGCTGGATTGACGGCGGGCGCGAGACGGCCTAAGCCGCTTGCCCATGAAAAAAGACAACAAGCCCGTTGGGCCGAGCCAGCGCATGCTGCGCGTCGGCGAACTCGTCCGCCATGCCCTGGCCGATATTTTCGCGCGCGGCGACATCGAGGATGAAGCGCTGGTGGGCGCGGTGGTGACCGTGCCCGAAGTGCGCATGACGCCCGACCTCAAGCTGGCCAATGCCTATATCATGCCGCTGGGCGGCGCCTATGCCGATGAAATCGTCGCGGCGCTCAACCGGCACGCCAAATTCATCCGGGGCCGCGTCGCCCCGCAGATCAACATGAAATACGCGCCCGAAATCCGCTTCTATGTCGATGACACTTTCGAGGAGGCCGGTCGCATCGATGCGCTGCTGCGCTCCGAGCGGGTGCGGCGCGACCTCGACGATGACGGCAGCGACGAAGACTGACCGTGAGCGAACAGAAAAAATCCCGCAAACGCCCGGTTTCCGGCTGGGTTGTGCTGAACAAGCCCTATGACTTCACCTCCACCCAGGCGGTGGGCAAGGTGCGCTGGCTGCTCTCGGCCGCCAAGGCCGGCCATGCCGGCACGCTCGACCCGCTGGCGACCGGCATCCTGCCCATCGCGCTGGGCGAAGCCACCAAGACCGTTCCCTTCGTCATGGACGGGCGCAAGCTCTA
>JAHCJW010000123.1 GCA_026126125.1 Devosia sp. | reverse complement strand
TTCAAGGACTATATCTCGGTCCCCAAGCACAATGATTATCGCTCGATCCATACCACCATCGTCGGCCCGAGCCGGCAGCGCGTGGAGCTGCAGATCCGCACCGAGGAAATGGACCGCATCGCCGAATTCGGCATCGCCGCCCACGCACTCTACAAGGATGGCGCTTCGGCAAATCTCAGCCGCATCGAGAACGAGTCGCAGGCCTATGGCTCGCTGCGTCAGTCGATCAGCCATCTGACTTCGGGCATTTCGGCCGAGGATTTCCTCGAATATACCAAGCTGGAACTGTTTCAGGATCAGGTGTTCTGCTTCACCCCGCGCGGGCGGCTTATCGCCTTGCCGCGCGGCGCCACGCCTATCGATTTTGCCTATGCGCTGCACACCGATATCGGCGACACCTGCGTCGGCGCCAAGATCAACGGGTTGATCCTGCCCCTGGTCACCCAGTTGCGCTCGGGCGACGAAGTGGAAATCCTGCGCGATCAGAACCATCGTCCGCCTTCCAACTGGATCGGCATCGCCGCAACTGGCAAGGCTCGCGCCGCCATCCGCCGCGCCGTGCGCCAGGCCGCGACGCAGCGCGCCCATGCCTTGGGCGAACATGTGCTCAACATGATGCTTGAACGCGAAGGCGTCATGCTCGATGACGTCGAGGCTAAGGCATTGGCCGAAGAGCTGCACCAGCCCGGCAGGCGTGAACTTCTGGTAGCCCTGGGCGAAGGCAAGGTCAGCAGCGACGATCTGGGCAATGCGCTGGCCAAGATCAAGGGCATCCGCAAGCGCCGCCGCAAGCTCGACCTGCCGGTGGCCAACACGGCCGATGGCTGGTTTGCGCTGCGCGCCACCGACCTGTTCAAATTCCGCGTTCCTGGCGGCCAGCATGGCGGCCCCCAGGCCAAGACGGCGCTGGCGCAGCTTGACTTCCACACTCCCGTTCAGATCACCGGTGAGGGTGTCGTGCCGGGCGACCGCCTGGTGGGCATTTTGCAGCCCGATGCGCCCATCATGGTCTATCCCATCCACTCTGAAGCGCTGACACAGATGCACGACAAGGATGTGGCCTGGGTCGATGTGCGCTGGGATCTGTCCGAGAACGAGGATCGGCTGTTTCCCAACGTCATTTCGATGGAATCGCTGAACAAGCCCGGTTCGCTGGCGCAGATCTCGTCCGCCATCGCTGCGTGTGACGCCAACATCAACAATCTGGTGATGCGGATGATTTCGCCCGACTTCCACCAGATGATTTTTGAAATCGAGGTGCGCGACCTTGCGCAACTGACCGATGTTCTGGCAACGCTCAAACGCAGCCCCGGCCTTTCAGCCGTCCAACGGGCCGGTGTGCGCGAGGCGGGCATGATCTCGACCCTCGAATGGGACGGCAAAGTCGACAGGAGTGCGCGTGATGACGAAAGATGAGGTCCTCGATATTTTCCGCCAATGCGGCGCCATGCTGGAGGGCCATTTCATCCTCTCGTCAGGCCTGCGTTCGCCGGTGTTCCTGCAGAAGGCCAAGGTCTTCCAATACGCGCAGCACACCGAGACCTTGTGCAAGGCACTGGCCGAGAAAATCCACGCGGAAGGCTTCGGCGATGTGACCAAAGTGGTGTCGCCCGCCATCGGGGGAATCATTCCCGGCTATGAAACTTCGCGTCACCTCAATGTGCCCGCGCTCTATACCGAGCGGGTCGAGGGCCAGTTCGAACTGCGCCGCGGTTTCGAGATCTCGCCTGACGACAAGGTCATCGTGGTCGAGGATATCGTTTCTACCGGACTGTCTATCCGCGAATGCGTCGATGCGCTGCGCAAGATCGGTGCCAATGTCATCGCTGCCGCCTGCCTCATCGACCGCTCGAGCGGTGAGGCCGATGTTGGTGTACCGCTGGTATCGCTGATTGACTTCAAGGTGCCGGCCTATCCCGCCGATCAATTGCCGCCCGAACTCGCCGCACTACCCGCCGTCAAGCCGGGCAGTCGCGGTATCCAGGGAGTGAAGTAGTGGGCGGGTATCCCCCAAACAAAGGAGCCCCAACATGATCATCGGCCTCGGCTCCGACCTCATTCAGATCCATCGCGTGGCCGAAGTTCTCGACAAATATGGCGAACGCTTCACCAATCGCTGCTTCACCGAGATCGAGCAGAAAAAGTCCGATCGACGCGCCCAGCGCGCCGCCTCCTATGCCAAGCGTTTCGCCGCCAAGGAAGCCTGCTCCAAGGCGCTGGGGACCGGCCTTAGTTTTGGCGTTTATTGGCGCGACATGGGCGTGGTGAACCTGCCATCGGGCAAGCCGACCATGCATCTGACCAATGGCGCGGCGCGGGCGCTCGAGCGGCTTGTGCCGCCGGGCCATGTGCCCCATATCCACCTGACTATCACCGATGACGCCGGGCTCGCTCAGGCTTTCGTCATCATCGAAGCGCTACCCAGAACCGTTGACCCCGCTTCTGCAACGCTCTAACGATTCCCCATTGCCGTTTCGGGGACGAGAATGACCCAATCTGCCGACAAGACCGCCAAGAAATCCGCCGCCAACGAGTGGTGGGATACGTTCGTGGTCATCGTCGAGGCGCTGCTGATCGCCATCGTGCTGCGCTTCTTTCTCTATCAACCCTTCTCCATCCCCACCGCTTCGATGCAGCAGACGCTGATGATCGGCGATTATTTCGTCGCCAATAAATTCGTCTGGGGCTATGGCAAGCATTCCTTCTCGCTGGGGCGTTATGGCAATTTCGACCTGCTCGATTTTGAGCTGCCGATCGCCAATCGCATTTTCGGCCGTGATCCCAATCGCGGCGATGTCGCCGTGTTCCGCCCTGTTCCGCAGGATATCGAATATATCAAGCGCATTGTCGGCCTGCCGGGCGATCGCATCCAGGTCACCGATGGTCGCCTCTATATCAACGGAACCATGGTCGAGCGCGAGGAAGTGGGCAAGGCGATCGACGTTGACAGCAATGGCGACGCCCGCGAGGTCACGGTCTATCGCGAGACGTTCCCGGAAGGCACCAGCCACATTATCCAGGAAATCGGCGACAATCTGCCGCTCGACAACACTCCTGAATATCTCGTCCCCGCCGGTCACTATTTCATGATGGGCGATAATCGCGATCGTTCTGCGGATAGCCGCGTGTTGAGCCAGGTCGGCTACGTGCCGGCCGTCAACCTGATCGCCAAGGCCGAGGCGCGTTTCTTCTCCATCAAGAACAATCTGCCGCCCTGGCAGATCTGGCAGTGGCCGGCCAATGTGCGCTGGGATCGCATGTTCCAGCAAGTGTCCAGCGACACGCCTTATCGCGGCACGGCGGCAAATTGAGCGGCCGCAGGAACAATCGTGACAAGCTGCAATTTCGGCTGGGCTATCGCTTTGCCGATACGGATCTGCTGGAGCGGGCGCTGAGCCATTCGAGCGCCATCTCGCCCGGTAAACGGGTGGAGCGCTCATATCAGCGGCTCGAGTTTCTGGGCGACCGCGTGCTGGGCCTCGTTGTCGCCGATATGCTGTATCGGCGTTTTCCCAAGGCCAATGAGGGTGAGTTGAGCCGCACGCTTAATTCCCTCGTGCGCAAGGAAACCTGTGCCGTCATCGCCCGCCATCTCGATCTGGGGACCGAGATGGTCCTCGGCGACAGCGAGGCGCGCACGGGTGGCGCCGAGAAGGAAGCCATCCTGGGCGATGTCACCGAGGCGATTATCGGCGCCATCTATCTCGATGGCGGCATGGGCAAGGCCTATGAATTCGTCGAGCGCCAGTTCGAGGAATTCATCGCCGACGGTCAGACCCACCGGGCCGACGCCAAAACGACATTGCAGGAATGGGCGCAGGCCCGGGGTCTCGAGCCGCCAACCTATGCGCTGGTCGAGCGCACCGGGCCCGATCACGCACCCGAATTCACCATCGCCATTGATCTGGTGGGCTATGAGCGGATCTCCGCCACCGGCCCGTCCAAGAAGATCGCCGAACACAAGGCCGCCCAGGATTTCCTGATCCAGCAAAAGGTCTGGAAGGACCGCACATGACTGAACCCGTGGATATCGTCGACACCTCCTGTGGCTTCATCGCTCTGGTCGGTGCTCCCAATGCCGGCAAGTCTACGCTGCTCAATTCGCTGGTCGGAACCAAGGTTTCCATCGTTACCCACAAGGCGCAGACCACCCGGAGCCAGGTGCGTGGCGTGCTGACGCTCGACAAGGCGCAACTGGTGTTCATCGACACCCCCGGCATTTTCGCCCCCAAACGCCGGCTGGATCGCGCCATGGTCGAGAGCGCCTGGGGTGGGGCAGGGGACGCCGACATCGTCGCCTTCATCATCGATGCCGAGCGCGGCATTTCCGCCGATATCGAAACCCTGCTTGAGGGGCTGGAAAATATCCGCCAGCCCAAGGTGCTGATCCTCAACAAGATCGACACGGTGAAGCACGAAAGCCTGCTCAGCCTTTCGCAGGCGCTCAACGAGCGGACGCGTTTCGAGGCGACCTTCATGCTCTCGGCGCTCAAAGGGCACGGGGTCAAGGATTTCATCGACTGGTGCGTCAAGCACATTCCGCCCGGCCCCTGGCATTTCCCCGAGGATCACCTGACCGATCTCACCATGGCCATCACCGCCGCCGAGATCACCCGCGAAAAACTGTTCCTGCGCGTTCACGACGAAATTCCTTACAATTCCACCGTCGAAACCGAGAGTTTCAAAATCCAGAAGGACGGCTCCTACAAGATCGACCAGGTGGTCTATGTCAGCCGTGACAGCCACAAGAAGATCGTGCTTGGTGCCGGCGGACAGACCATCAAGGCCATCGGTGCCGAAGCGCGGCGGGAATTGATGGAAATGTACGAAGTGCCGATCCATCTCTTCCTCTTCGTCAAGGTCCGTGAAAAATGGGCGGACGATCCTGAGCGGTATCAGGAAATGGGGCTGGAATTCCCGCATGGGAAGAAGTGAGGCGCCGCGCGCCCTTTTCGCTTTGAAGGCCAGGCGCCAGGCCCTGGCCACGCACCGGAACTGCGACGATGGAATGGACCGGTGAAGCCCTGCTGATCGGCGTGCGCCGACATGGCGAGAGCAGCGTCATCGCCGAGGCCATGGTGGCCGGGCGCGGTCGCTATCTGGGCCTTGTGCGTGGCGGTCGTTCGCCCAAGCTGGCGGCAACCCTCCAGGCGGGCAACACGGTCCAGCTCACCTGGCGCGCGCGTCTTGAAAATCATCTGGGCAGTTTTGCCATCGAAGTGCTGCAAGCCCGCGCGGCGGAGCTGATTGCTGACCGCGCGCGGCTCTATCTGAGCCAGTTGCTCTGCGAGCATCTGCGCCTCCTGCCCGAACGCGATCCGCATGATCGCCTGCTCGGCATGGCGCTGGAGTTGATCGACGCGTCCCCCGATGCCGCGGCGCTGGTGCGCTTCGAACTTGCCTTGCTCGATGATCTGGGTTTTGGCCTCGACCTGCATAGCTGCGCCGTCACTGGCGTGACGACGGATCTCACCCATGTCTCGCCCAAAACCGGTCGTGCCGTCTCCCGCGCTGCCGCCGAACCCTATCGCGACAAGCTGTTGCCATTGCCCAGTTTTCTGACCGCGCGCGGCAATGCGTCGCCCGATGACCGCCGCAACGCCTTTCGGCTGACCGGGCATTTTCTCGATCGTCATGTCTGGGCCGCCCGGCAGTCGGCGGCGCCAGCCATTCGCGAGGCGCTGATCGATATATTGACGCAGGAATAGGGCTTTCTCCCTCGCTCCCCTTCATCGTGGCTGTGAGGATTGTACCGCGGAGATAAATCCCCAGGAAATCCCGTGCTTTCCTGTCGCTTTGCCTGTGGGTCGCTATACTTCGCTCCTGATTCGTTCTCTTTTTTGAGCCGCCATGTCCGATACCGATTCTCTACCGCCGGCCGATGATCAACGCATCGTCGATCTCAAGCAGGCGCTTGAGGAGCGGTATCTGAGCTATGCGCTCTCCACCATCACCCAGCGCGCGCTGCCCGATGCGCGGGACGGGCTCAAGCCCGTGCACCGCCGCATCATCCATGCCATGCGGCTTTTGCGGCTTGATTCAGGGCAGGGCTACAAGAAAAGCGCCCGCATCGTCGGCGACGTGATCGGCAAGTTCCATCCCCATGGCGACCAGTCGATCTATGATGCCCTGGTGCGCCTGGCGCAGGACTTCGCCCTGCGCTATCCGCTGGTCGACGGGCAGGGCAATTTCGGCAATATCGACGGCGATAGTCCTGCGGCCATGCGCTACACCGAAAGCCGCATGACCGATGTGGCCACGCGCCTCCTCGAAGGCATCACCGAGGACGCCATCGACTTCAAGCCGACCTATGACGGCGAAGACGACGAGCCAGTGGTGCTGCCGTCCAATTTTCCCAATCTGCTCGCCAATGGCTCGACCGGTATTGCCGTCGGCATGGCGACTTCTGTGCCGCCGCATAATCTGGTCGAATTGTGCAACGCGGCGCTCAAACTCATCCACAACCCTGCAGCCACCACCGAGGAACTGGTCCATCAGAACCTCTCCGCGCCACCCAGCATGGATGATCTGGTGCGCGGTCCCGATTTCCCCACCGGCGGACATCTGGTCGAAAGCCGATCTTCCATTGTCCATTCCTACGAAACCGGTCGCGGCGCCTTCCGCCTGCGGGCGGTTTGGAACAAGGAGGACAAGGGCAGGGGCGTCTATCAGATCGTCGTCACCGAAATTCCCTATGGCGTGCAGAAGTCACGCCTCGTGGAAAAGATCGCCGAGCTGCTGCTGGCCAAGAAACTGCCGCTGCTCAAGGACGTGCGGGACGAAAGCGCCGACGATATCCGTCTCGTGCTCGAGCCGCGCGCCGGCACGGTCGATGCCGTCATCCTGATGGAGCAATTGTTCAAGCTGACCGAGCTTGAAGTGCGCTTCCCGCTCAATCTCAACGTGCTCGACAAGGGCACGGTGCCGCGTGTCATGAGCCTGGCCGATGCGTTGCGCGCCTGGCTCGACCACCGCAAAGTGGTGCTGGTGCGCCGCAGCCAGCACCGTCTTGAACAGATCGCCGCCCGCCTCGAAGTGCTCGAAGGCTATATCATCGCCTATCTCAATCTCGATGAGGTGATCCGCATCATTCGCGAGGAGGATGATGCCAAGGCGAGCCTGAAGGCGACGTTCAACCTGACGGACAACCAGGCCGAAGCCATTCTCAACATGCGCCTGCGCTCCTTGCGCAAGCTTGAGGAAATCGAGCTTCGCCAGGAGCACAAGAATCTGACCGAGGAAAAGGGCAGGCTCGAAGCCCTGCTCGCCTCGGACAAGCGTCAGTGGGGCGAGATCGCCAGGCAGGTCGAGGGACTGAAAAAAGCCTATCCGCTGTTCGAGGCCGATGGCGTGACGCCGCACAAGCTGGGCGCTCGCCGCTCGCTCTTCGGCGCCGCTCCTGTGGCCGACGCCGCCGAAGTCACCGAAGCCTTTATCGAGCGCGAGCCGATAACCGTCATTCTTTCGGAAAAGGGTTGGATTCGAGCGCCCAAGGGCCACAATGCGCCGATTGACGAAAAAGGATTCAAGGCTGGTGACCGGCTGAAACTGTCGCTCAATTGCGAAACCACCGACAAGCTGCTGATGCTCACCACGGGGGGCAAGGTCTATACGCTGGGTGCCGACAAGCTGCCGGGCGGGCGCGGGCAGGGCGAACCCGTGCGCATCATCGTCGACATGGAAGAGGGGCAGGATATCGTCGATCTCTTCATCTATCGCCCCGGCGCCAAGCGGATCATTGCCTCGTCCGCCGCCTATGGCTTTATCGTCAACGAGGATGACCTCATCGCCAATACGCGCAAGGGCAAGCAGATCCTTAATGTCACCATGCCGGAAGAGGCGCGGTTGATCGTTCCGTGCGACGGCGATCGCGTCGCCGTCATCGGGCAGAACCGCAAGCTCCTGGTTTTCCCCATGGCACAACTGGCGGCGATGACGCGCGGCAAGGGCGTGCGCCTGCAACGCTACAAGGATGGCGGTATTTCCGATATCAAGACCTTCTACGCCGCCGATGGTCTCACCTGGACCGACAGCTCTGGTCGCACCTATACCAAGCCGACCGAAGAACTGACCGATTGGCTGGGTGACCGCGCCTCAGCTGGCCGCCAACCGCCAACCGGCTTCCCGCGCAACAATAAGTTTGTCGGCTAACCGATTCTGGGGACTCGCGAAAAATGATCCGCCATTGTGTCTTCGTCCGTTTCCGCCCGGAAGTGTCGCACGAAGAAAAGGCCGCCCTCTACGCCGAACTTGAATCTCTGCGTGAAGTCGTGTCGGGGTTTTTGGGGATGAGCTTCGGACCCAACCTGTCGCCGGAAGGCCTTCACCAGGGTTTTGCCGACGGCTTCACCATGGATTTCGCCGACGAGCACGCCCGCGACGCCTATCTCGTCCACCCGGCCCACCAGGCAGCTGGCACAAAGCTGGTCGCGGCGCTGGAGGGGGGACTCGAAGGCCTGATCGTGTTCGACATTGCGGTTTAGAAAATGTCTCCCAGAACTGGGAACCGGTTTCGGGATAAAGACATGAGCCAAAAAAGCTAAAGCGAATGCAGCTGATCTGAAAGATCGCCACGCACATTAGACAGGCGCACCCTCGCGCATAACCTACTCTTCCAGCCGTATCCATCCGGCATGGCCGCGCTGCACTTCGAGCGGGCGGTAGAGCGCCTTATAGGCCATCTTGGGTGATTGCGGCACCCAATAGCCCAAATAGACATAATCCAGTCTGGCCGAGCGCACCTGGGCGATATGGTCGAGAATGAGGAAGGTGCCGAGACTTCGCTGCGCCATTTGCGGATCGTAGAAAGAATAGACCATGGAAAGCCCGTCGGGCATCACATCGGTCAGCGCCACCGCCACCAATGCCTCGCTGGGATGGTCGCGCAGACGATATTCCACCAGCACCGATTGAACCGGCGTATCCTCGACCATGTACTCATAGTCCTGGAAATTCATCTGCGTCATGCCGCCACCGGCGTGGCGGGCTTCGAGATAGGTCCTGAACAATTCATATTGTTCGGCCGTGGCGCGAGGCTGGCGCACCGTGACTGAGAGATCGGCATTGGCCCGCAACACGCGGCGGAAGCGCCCGGAGGGCTGGAATTCATCCGCGACGATGCGCACCGATTGGCAGGCATTGCACCCTTCGCACGCCGGCCGATAGATCAGGTTCTGGCTGCGGCGAAAGCCATTGTCGCTCAAGACATGATGCAAGGCCGAGGCGCGCCGTCCGCTGAGATGGGTGAACAGCTTCCGCTCCTGCCGGTCGGGCAGGTAGGGGCACGGCATGGCGGCGGTCAGAAAGAGCTGTGTGGTTTCGGGCGACTGGTCGGTCATCTGAGGCCCAGAAAGGCTGCAAACATCTCCCAGTGTAACCCTGTCGGCGCGGGGCTGCAATGTTTCAGTAGAACTGGGCCGACTGCCGCATCTGCTGCCAATGACGCAGCATCGGTGAACGCCGGACCATCAGCGTCCCCACAATCAGATCATGGATCATCTGCCGCCGTGGCGTGAACAGCGCGAACAGCAGCGATACCGGCCAGGAAATCCAGAAGGTGATCCAGAAGACGAGCGCGTGGATCACCGCCATCCAGCCATCGAGCGGTTGGCCGCGCGTCGGGGTGAGCACGAGATCCATCATCTGCATGCCGACCGTCGCCCGCCGGGGCGAGCCAAGCGTCATGGCATAATACACCACGATCGATGCCGGCACGATCAAGACCAGCGACACCCAGGCCAGCCCGAAAGTGACAAAGCCGAGAATCGCGCCGGCCACCGATACGACGCCGATCATTATCGAGATCAGGACGATATCGATAATGCCGGCAATGGACCGGCGCGTCAGCAGCCCCTCGAACAATTCGGGTGCGGTGGCAGGGTCGGGCAATTCGGGGCGGGCGGCAAAATCCTGGCTCATGCCTGACAAATTGTCACGCCTGCCCAAGTGTGCAAGAGGGCGGGTCGCACAAAATGCGGTCCAGTCCGCGAGGATTTATGAAGATGGCACGATTTCTTCCGTGGCCAGCGGCGCCTGTATCCGCCCCACCATGGCAAATGCACAGGCGCTTGCACCCAGAGCGGCGATAGTGCCGGTGAGAAACAGCGGTATGATTGCGGCAAGCACGTCGCTATCGCTGGTTGCCACCGCATAGCCGGCAGCATTGGCGGCCAAGCCCGCCAGAGCCGCGCCGATGGCGTTGCCGGCCGATTGTGTCGTGGGGATCAGGGCCGAGGTCCGATCGCGCTCCGCATCGCCCGAC
>JAHCJW010000122.1 GCA_026126125.1 Devosia sp. | reverse complement strand
CGCGCCGCCCTAGATGCTGGAAATCGGCGGCCCCGTCAAGCGTCCGGCGCGGGAAAGGGCTTGAAGTGTTTGGAGAGCTTCAGCGTCTGCGCCTGATAGTTCGAGCCGAGCGCCGTGCCATAGAGCCGGTCGGGGGCTTCGGCCAGTTCCTCATAGATCAGCCGGCCGATGGTCTGGCCGTGGCCGAGCAGGAACGGCACCTCGCGGCTGCGCACTTCGAGCACGGCGCGGCTGCCGGTGCCCCCGGCCAGCGAATGGCCGAAGCCGGGATCGAAAAAGCCGGCATAATGCACCCGGAACTCGCCCACCAGCGGGTCGAACGGTACCATTTCGGCAGCATGGGTGGGCGGCACATGCACCGCTTCGAGGCTGACCAGAATGTAGAATTCGTCGGGGTCGAGGATCAGCTCGGCCCGGCCGCGGCTATAGAGCGGCTCCCAGAAATCGAGCACGTCGAGCGCGCCCTTCCTGTCGACATCGACCACCGCCGTGTGGCGCTTGGAGCGAAAGCCGATCAGCCCGTCGCGCCCTTCGCCCATCAGGTCGATCGAGAGCGCCACGCCCTCGCCCACCGGCTGCTGGCCGTCGATGACCAGGGTCTGCGCCTGATGCAGCGCCAGGTGCTGGGCTGGGGTGAGCCGCGTGTCGCCGGAGCGGAAGCGCATCTGGCTGAGGCGCGAGCCGGTGCGCACCAGCACGGGAAAGGTGCGCGGGCTCACCTCGAGATAAAGCGGGCCTTCATAGCCGGCCGGCATCTGGTCGAAACCGCGCGCCCGGTCGCCGATGACGCGGGTGAAGACGTCGAGCCGCCCGGTCGAGCTTTTCGGATTGGCCGAGGCGCTCACCTCGGGCGGCAGTTTGAGGCTTTCCTGCAGCGGTACCAGATAGACGCAGCCGCGCTCGAGCACGGCGCCCTGGCTCAAATCGATTTCGTGCAGTTTCAGCGCCTCGATGCGCTCGGCCACCGAATGGGCGGGGCCGGGCAGGAAGCTGGAGCGGACGCGATAGGCCTTGGCGCCCAGGCGCAGGTCGAGACTGGCCGGCTGCACCTGATCGGGGTCGAAGGGCGTGGCGGCGGCGATGGCGCCCTCGCCATGGAGCTTTTCGATCAGTCGTGCGGGAAAGACGCCCTTGGGCCAAAGCTCGGTCATGATGTGCTGCGCTCGCCAACGAAAGATTGCATCCCCCTAGCAAACCACCGCCGTTGACGCCACCGCGCAATTGCCCTTTAATCGCGGCCCTAGTGGTGATTTGGCCGGTCGCTTGCAGCCACTTAAAACAAATTGCTAAAGACCGTTTTAGGAACCGGCCGCCTCATGCGTGCCGGTTTTTTTGTCGAAGGCGAAGAAGATGTCCAAGGCCAGTAACCCCCTGCTCGATCCCAGCAAGCGCGCCGCCGCGACGCAGATGGTGCATGGGGGGGGCAGGCGGACCGCGTTCAACGAGACCAGCGAGGCGCTGTTCCTCAATTCGGGCTATTCCTATCCCTCGTCCGAACACGCCGAATTGCTGTTTCAGAACCGCATCGAGGGGCACAATTATTCGCGCTTCGCCAATCCGACCATGGACATGTTCCAGGAGCGCATGGCCCTGCTCGAAGGCGCCGAGGCGGCCCGCGCCTTCGCCACCGGCATGGCGGCGGTCACCAATGCGATTCTGAGCCAGGTGCGCGCCGGCGACCACATCGTCGCCGCCCAGGCGCTGTTCGGCGGCTGCCGCTATGTGGTGGAAGACTACGCGCCGCGTTTCGGGGTCGCCTCGACCATGGTCGATGGCCGGGACCCGGAAAATTTCGCCCGCGCCATGCGCCCCAATACCAAGGTCGTGTTCATCGAGACCCCGACCAATCCGACATTGGAGCTGGTCGACATCGCGGCGGTGGCGGAAATCGCCCATGCCCATGGGGCCAAGCTCATTGTCGACAATGTCTTTTCCACGGCCCTGTGGCAAAAGCCGCTGCAACTGGGCGCCGACATCGTCACCTATTCGGCCACCAAGCATATCGACGGGCAGGGCCGGGTGCTGGGCGGCGTGGTTCTGGGCTCGCGGCAGCTCATCGAGGGCGACGTCCACACCTTCCTGCGCCAGACCGGCGCCTCGATTTCGCCGTTCAATGCCTGGGTGCTGCTCAAGGGGCTCGAAACCTATGATCTGCGCGTCCGGCAGATGACCGACAGCGCCGAAAAGATCGCCGCGGCGCTGGCCCGCCATCCCAAGATCGAACGGGTGATCTATCCGCATCACCCCAGCCACCCGCAATATGAATTGGCCCGGCGGCAGATGGCGCGCGGTTCGACGCTGATGGCGCTCGACCTCAAGGGCGGCCAGGAGGCGGCCTTCACCTTTTCCGACAGTCTCGCCGTGGTGCTGATCTCCAACAATCTGGGCGATGCCAAATCGCTGATCACCCATCCGCGCACCACCACCCATGCCCGCCTGACCGAGGAGGTGCGTCTCGAAACCGGTGTCACTCCGGGCCTGCTGCGCCTCTCTGTGGGGCTGGAGGACGCCGACGATCTGCTCGCCGACCTCATGTATGGGCTGGACCAGGTGTGATGAGGCGGGGAGGAGCCGCATCGCGTCTGTGGCGGGTTTTTGCCTCCGCCACCGGCCATGCCCCCTTTCCCGTGCGGGAAGGGGCGGGGCGGCGCGCTGCCGGGGTTTTTGCCGCGCTTCTATTCGCCCTCGCGTCCCCTGCCTTCGCCCAGCCGCTGCCCTATCACGCCGATCCTGACGCGAGAGAGATCCTGCCCATGCAGGGCACGGTGCCGGCCATCCGCTTTCTCACTACCGCCGATTTCCCGCCCTTCAATTTCCGCGACGATAGCGGGGAGCTGATCGGCTTCAATATCGATCTGGCGCGCCGCATCTGCGCCGAGGTCAATGTCGCCTGCACGCTCCAGGCCTGGCCCTGGGATCAGGCGGCCAATGCTCTGGCCGATAGTCAGGGCGATGCGCTGATCGCCGGGCTCGCCGTCACCCCTGAAAATGGCGAACGCTTCGATTTTTCCGCCACCTATCTCGCTTTGCCGGGGCGTTTCGTCGTCCGCGTCGAGGCCATTGCCGGCTTTTCCGTCGGCGCGCTGGCGGGGCAGGGCGTGGCGGTACGCCGCGCGAGCGCCCATGCAAAATTCATGGCCCGCTATCTGCCGGCGGCAAAGACGATGGATTTCGACACCGAGCTGGCCGCGCTCGAAGCGGTGCGCACCGGCGCCGCCGACGCCTATTTCGGCGACGCCATGCGGGCCGCCTTCTGGCTCAACGACAATCTGAGCTGCTGCGGCTTTGCCGGCGAGGCCTATTTCCGCCCCGGTCTTTTCGGCGAAGGCCTGACCATCGCCGTGCCCGCCGGCCAGGACGGGGTGCGTCACATGATCGACTGGGCCCTCGTGCGCCTCAAGAGCAACGGCGCCCTCGACGAACTCTATCTGCGCTGGTTCCCCATCGGGTTTTACTAAAGCATGTCTCCCGAAAGTGGGCACCGGTTTCGGGATAAAGACATGCGTAAAAACAAAGGGCTAAAGCGGATGGAGCCAATCTGAAAGAAACGCGACAGGCTGGTTGGGATGGGCGCCTCTATCGCCCCCTCGCCCCTCCGGGGAGAGGGATGGGGTGAGGGGCTTCGCCGGCATTGGGCCCGAAAAAAAGGCCATCGAGCCTGCCCGCGACGCGGCGAATTGCAGGGCCCATCGTCCTTTGCTTCCCCATTACCCGGCTTTGCCCGGGCAATCCATTTCGCCTCCCCCTGCATCACCGCGACCGGCCCGCTAGAGCATCGGACCGAAAAGTGTACTCACGGTTTTCGGGCAATCCGATGCGTAAACAAGGGATTAGAGCGGCAATTTGCGTTCGACAGAACGCACGCCGCTATAGAGCATGTCTCCCGAAAGTGGCCCCGGTTTCGGGATAAAGACATGCGGCAAAACAAAGGGTTAAAGCGCAGGGAGCGAATCTGTAAGATCGCGACGCACTTTAGAGCATCGGACCGAAAAGTGTCCTCACGGTTTTCGGGTCATCCCCGCCGCGCCGCATCGATGGCGGCGACATCGATCTTCTTCATCGTCATCATCGCCTCGAAGGCCCGCCTGGCCTCGCTGCCGCCGGCCGCCATTGCCTCGGTCAGCGTGCGCGGCGTGATCTGCCAGGAAATGCCCCATTTGTCGCGGCACCAGCCGCACATGCTCTCCGCGCCGCCATTGCCGACAATGGCGTTCCAGTAGCGGTCGGTTTCTTCCTGATCTTCGGTGGCGATCTGGAAAGAGAAGGCTTCGGAATGCTTGAAGGCCGGGCCGCCATTGAGCCCGAGACAGGCAATACCCATCAGGGTGAATTCAACCGTCAGCACCGCGCCTTCCTTGGTGGAAGGATTATCGCCGGGCGCCCGGCTGACCGGGCCGACCACGGTGTCGGGAAAAGTTTCGGCATAGAAGCGGGCCGCCGCCTCCGCGTCGGTGTCGTACCAAAGGCATATAGTGGTCTTGGCGATCGGCATGGGGTCTCTCCTCATCAAAAGCTGCGGCTCCCGGCGCTTGGCTCCGGCAACCAGTTCCCTCTGGCGACGTTCCGACTGGGCCCGCTTGAACACCGGTGCCGATCTTTTTTGCGTCTATGCCGCTCTTCCGTCGCTTGCCGTGCTCTGGCATGCTGGCAAAACCTACCGGAGGCCTTACGTGAGCGAAACCGTCATCCTGCCCACCCGTCCCATTCCCTCGCGCAAGGGCAATTTTATCCCGCCGCTGCTGATCGCGCCGTTTTTGGCCTATAACCTCGTGGTCTTCCTGTTTTTTGGCGGCAATCCGGTCAATTGGGGTTTTGGCCTTTTCTCCATCCCCATGCCCTCCGGCATGCCCTGGGCCATCACCGCCGGAGACTTCCTCCTCGTCATCGGCATTGTGTGCCTGTTCTTCGAAGTGCTGAAATCGACCAATATCGCCCGCAGCTCTATTCTCGAGCACATGCTCTCGATGCTGGTCTTCGTCGCCTTCCTCGTCGAATTCCTGCTGGTCGGCGCCGCTTCGAGCTCGGTTTTCTTCCTGCTGATGGTGATGAGCCTCATCGACGTGGTCGCCGGCTTCACCGTCTCCATCACCAGCGCCAGCCGCGACGTGGCCATGAACTGAGAAGGCGTCAGGCCATCACCATCTTGCGAAAGCCCTGCGGCATGCGACGCTGGGCGATGGTGGAGCCCTGCGCATAGGCACCCAGCGCCCGCTCGACGCTGGCGGTGCGGCGCTCGCGCTGCGGCGGCAGCCGGTCGCGCGCGGCGAGCAGCTGGCTGACAAATGCCGCGCTCGGCGCGCTGCGCGCCAGCGATGGCCGGGCGGCGGCGACATCGAGCGGTACGGGCAATCCGGGACGATCTGTTTCGAACTCGGGCATTATTGGCCTCGCCTGTCTTGTTTTGGAGCGACTGTCCCGGTTTGAAACAGCCAATCCATCCCTATGCCCCATAAGGAGCAAGACGCGTGCCAGACGTTAACAGTCTGTTAACGAATTACCACCCCGAAACCACATTTTCCTCTCGCACAAAAGACGAACGCCGGGACCTGCCCGGCGTTGCCTTGTCGCGCCCGAAATGACCGGGAAGCGCTCAGAAATTGTCCTTGCCGCGCCGGATCGCGGCGAACACCTCGCCCGCATCCTTGCCCTCGAGCCCATAATGGCGGGCCAGCTCCGGCGCATCGGCCCGCAGGAACGGATTGGCTTTCTTGTCTTCACCCAGGTGGAAGGGAATCGTCGGCCGCCCCGCCTTGCGCAGCGCCCGAACTTCCCCCGCCCGCCCCTGCAATGCCGCGTTGTCGGGGTCGATGCTCAGGGCAAATTGCGCATTGCTTTCAGTATATTCGTGCCCACAATAGACCAGCGTGTCGTCGGGCAGGTCGCGCAGGCGCTTCACCCCTTCCCACATCGGCCCGGGCGTCCCCTCGAACATCCGCCCCACCCCCAGCGAGAACAGCGCATCGGCCGAAAACAGCCGCTTTCCGACCCGGTCATGGAACACCACATGCCCCAGCGTATGGCCCGGCGTGGCGATGACATCGAACACCGTCTCGCCCACCGTCACCGTGTCGCCATCCCCGACCAGCTCGTCCAGCCCTTCGATCTTGTCCGCCTCGGCCCTCGGCCCGACCACACGCGCTCCAAACGCCGCCTTCAATTCGGCAATCGCCTCGACATGGTCGATATGGTGGTGGGTGATCAGAATATCAGTCAGCGTCCAGCCCCGGTGCAGCAGCGCGGTGCGGATCGCGCCCGCCTCGGGCGCGTCTATGGCGGCGGTGCGACCACTGGCTTCGTCATGGACCAGATAGCCGAAATTGTCGCTGCGAGCGGGAAACACATCCACGATCGAGGCCATTCAAGAACTCCTTGTTTTATAAGGCATAGAAGCGATTGGCCTGAAGCTAGGCATCACCTGCCCCGATGACAACCTCGGATTGGACAAGTCCCCGATCCTTTGGCTAGACTTGCCACCATGACCAGCGACGTCGCCCGCCTCATCAGCTATTATCGCTCGCCTTTGGGCCGGATCTCGCGCTCCTTGATCCGCGAGCAGATCACCGCGCTGGCCGGCGATGTCAGCGGCAAGCGCGTGCTCGGCCTCGGCTTCGCCACCCCCTATCTGCGCTTCACCCTCGACCGGGCCGAACGCGTTCTCGCCTTCATGCCCGCCCGCCAGGGCGCCTCGGCCTGGCCACGCGAGGGCCCATCGCACACCGTGCTCTGCGACCCGCTCGAAATGCCGCTCACCGACGCCGCCATCGATCTCACCATCGCCATCCACGCGCTCGAA
Organism: Devosia sp.; assembly: GCA_026126125.1. GTDB lineage: Bacteria > Pseudomonadota > Alphaproteobacteria > Rhizobiales > Devosiaceae > Devosia. The sequence goes on along the minus strand of JAHCJW010000122.1, from coordinate 3,554 downwards.
CACGTCGCCGATGCCGAGGAATTGATGCGCGAGCTTTGGCGGATCACCGCGCCCAACGGCCATTTGCTGCTGGTGGTGCCACGCCGGCGCGGCATCTGGGCGCAGCGCGACAACACCCCGTTCGGCCAGGGCAATCCTTATTCCGGCGGCCAGCTCGAAAAGCTGCTGCGCGACCATAGTTTCGTGCCCGAAGCCTGGCGCGACGGCCTTTTCCTGCCACCGGTACAATATTCGCTGGTGCTGCGCTGGACACGTTTCTTCGAGCGGATGGGCCGGCTTTTCGGCCCCGCGATGAGCGGGGTCATCTGCGTGCGGGCCCGCAAGGAAGCCTTTCCCGCCGTGCCGCGGCGGAAAAGGGCGGCGCGGTATGTCCGCCTGCCCGGCCTGTCGACCGCCACGGCTCGCAGTCGATAAGCCAAGCAAGCCTTTGCCTTTATGCGGCGCTTTGCATATGGTCCGCGCGGCCTGAACCTAGCCGCGAAACTCCCATGTCCGACACCAAGCGCCCCCTTCCCCAGCCCGGCATTCTCGACATCGCTCCTTATGTGCCGGGCAAATCTGCGGCTCCCGGCAAGAGCGCCATAAAACTCTCGTCCAATGAGAGCCCGCTCGGGGCCAGCCCCCAGGCCGTCGCCGCGTTTTCCACCGTCGCCCAGACCCTCGAGATTTATCCCGAAGGCTCCTCGCGCCTGCTGCGCGAAGCCTTGGGCGAGGTGCATGGCCTTGATCCGGAACGCATCGTCTGCGGCAATGGCTCGGACGACCTGCTGCATCTTCTGGCCCAGTGCTATCTCGGCCAGGGCGACGAAGCGGTGATGAACCGCTACGGCTTTTCGGTTTACCCCATCGTCACCAGGGCGGCCGGCGCCACTATAGTCATGGTGGACGAAGCCGACTTCACCGCCGATGTCGACGCGCTGCTCGCCGCTGTCACCCCGGCAACAAAGATCGTCTGGCTGGCCAATCCCAACAATCCCACCGGCACCTATCTCCCCGATGCGCAGGTGCGGCGGCTCCATGCCGGCCTGCGGCCCGACATCCTGCTCGTCGTCGACAGCGCCTATGCCGAATATGTGACGGCGGACGACTATGCCACGGGCGATGCGCTCGTCACCGAAGCCGACAATGTCGTCATGGTGCGCACCTTTTCCAAAATGGGTCTCGCCGCGGCCCGCATCGGCTGGCTCTATGGCCCCGACCATGTCGTGGACGCGCTCAACCGCATTCGCGGCCCCTTCAACGTCAATCTGCCGGCCCAGCTCGCCGGCGCCGCTGCGGCGCGCGACACCGAATTCACCGCCCGCCTGCGCCAGCACAATGCGCAATGGCGCGACTGGCTCAGCGCCGAACTCTCGTCCAATGCCCTGCGCGTCGTGCCCAGCCAGGCCAATTTCGTCATGGTGCTGTTTCCCGATGCCGCCATGGCCGCCCGCGCCTTCTCGACCCTGATGGACCAGGGCTTTATCGTGCGCGAGATCGGCCAGTCCTACGGCATTCCCACCGGCTTGCGCATTTCCATCGGCTCGGAGGTCGCCATGCGCGGCGTCGCCGAAATCCTCAAATCCGTGGCGGCATCGCAATGAGCACCCAATTCCGCAAACTGGCCCTGATCGGCATCGGCCTCATCGGCTCCTCCATTGCCCTGGCGGCCCGCCGCCAGGGCCTTGTCGAAGTGATTTCCATCGCTACGCGCCGCCAGGAAACGCTGGACGAAGCCCGCGCGCTGGGCCTGGGCGATATCTATACGCTCGACCCGGCCGAGGCCGTCCGTGGCGCCGACCTCGTCATTTTATGTGCCCCGGTGGGCGCTTATGACGCGCTGGCCCGCACCATCGCCCCCGCACTCGAGCCCGGCGCCATCCTCTCCGATGTCGGCTCGGTCAAGGAACATGTGGTCAAGGTGGTCGGCCCGCATGTGCCGCCGGGAGTTCATTTCATTCCCGGTCATCCCATCGCCGGCACCGAGTATTCGGGCCCCGCCGCCGGCTTCCCTGAGCTTTTCGCCGGACGCTGGTGCGTCCTCACTCCCGGCCCTGAAGTGCCGCAACAGGAAACCGACAAGCTCGTCGCCTTCTGGCAGGCCATGGGCTCGATGGTCGAGTGCATGGATGCGGCCCATCACGACATGGTCCTCGCCATCACCAGCCATATCCCGCACCTTGTCGCCTACAATATTGTGGGCACGGTGGCCGATCTGGAAACCGCCACCCAGTCGGAAGTGATCAAGTTTTCCGCCTCGGGCTTTCGCGACTTCACCCGCATCGCCGCCTCCGATCCGGTGATGTGGCGCGACGTCTTCCTCACCAATCGCGACGCCGTTCTGGAAATGCTGGGGCGCTTTTCCGAAGACCTCAGCGTGCTGCAGCGCGCGGTGAGGACCGGCGATGGCCCCGCGCTCGAAGCCATGTTTACCCGCACCCGCGCCATCCGCCGCTCGATCATCTCGGCCGGCCAGGAAACCGCCGCCCCCGATTTCGGCCGCCCGCACGAGCAGCCACCGACACCCGAGGCAAGCCAGGTGCGCGAGCACGGTGGCGGTGACGACGCCTAAAGCACCAGCCGCCCATTCTCCCCCACACAGGCCGCGCGCTGGCCATATTGGCGAGCCCGGGCTTCGACGACACTGGCGATGCGGGACAAGCCCGCATTGGGCCGCGCCGGATTGCGCAGCAGCGGATTGGGCAGCGCGACCGTCAGCAGGCTCGCCGTGCGCCAGTCGAGATTTTGCGGCTCGCGCCCGAAGGCCCGCTCTGCCCCCGCAACCACACCGAATTCGCCCTCCGGCCCCCATTCGGCGATGTTGAGATAGATTTCCATGATGCGCTTCTTGGGCATCACCAGGTCGATATAGAGCGCCAGCGGCACTTCCAGCGCCTTGCGCAGAGGGTTCTGGTCATTGCTGAGAAACAGGTTTCGGGCCACCTGCATGGTGAGCGTGGACGCCCCGCGCGCCGGCCGCCCGGCCAACAGATTGTCGATTTCCGCCCGCAGCGCCGAAAAATCCACCCCCCGATGGCGACAGAACTGTCCATCCTCGGAAAGAATTACCGACGCCTTGAGCCGATCGGAGATCGCGTCGATGTCCCGCCATTTCCGGACCACGGGCCGCCCGGTGAGATAGCGCTCCAGCATCGGCACGGAGACCGGATCGATGATGAGATAGGCCGGGGTCAGCACCAGCGGAATGGCGATCAGCGCCGCCAAGAGGCCGGAAACCAGACGCAGCGCCCGCCAGATGGATTTTGCCTTTCGTGCCATGGCTTGCTGATAGCGGCAGAAGCGCCGGCGGCCAAGTGCACCCTTGTCGCCTCCCTGCCAACCGGCTAGCAACGAGCCATGTATGATTTTGCCGCCGACAGCGCCGATTGCGCCCGCGCCATTGAGGCCGGGCTGTCCGAAATCCTGACGAAACAGCGCCTTTCGGGCCCAGGTCCGGTCGCCGATCGTCTGGTCGCCGCCATGCGCCATGGCAGTCTCGAGGGCGGCAAGCGCCTGCGCCCTTTGCTGGTGCGCCAGACCGCGGCGATTTTCTCGGTGCCGCGCGATGCCGCCTT
>JAHCJW010000121.1 GCA_026126125.1 Devosia sp. | reverse complement strand
TGCTTTCAGCAGGCGATAGACCGAAGCCTCTGACACGAAATAGCTTTCCGTGTCGGTGAACCTCACCGCCAACTCGCGCGGCGACAGATCGGCATGATCGAGCGCGAGTGCGATGATGCGATCCCTGATATCATCGGGGATGCGGTTCCACACCCGTGACGGCGCGGAAGCCCGGTCTTCCAGCCCTTCGACGCCGTGGGTCAGGAACCTGTCATACCATCGATAAAAGGTCGGCCTGGGAATGCCGAGCTTGTCGAGGGTCTGCCTGACCGACAGATGCGACTGCTCTACAAGCCGGATGATCTCAAGCTTCTCGGTGGCGGGGTATCTCATTCGTCGTCGCCCCCATCCGCGATCATGCTTTTTTTGAGCATGCGGTTTTCCAGGGTGAGGTCGGCCAGAGCCTCCTTCAAGTCGCGGCTTTCACGACGAAGTGCCTTCACTTCGTCACTGGTCGCCGAACGGGCGGTATCGCCCGCAAGACGTTTCTTGCCCGCCTCGAGGAATTCCTTCGACCAGCTATAATACAAGCTCTCCGCGATCCCCTCACGGCGGCAGATCGCGGCGATGCTATCTTCACCACGCAAGCCGTCCAGCACAATGCGGATTTTGTCCTCGGCTGAGTGGTGCTTGCGCGTGGCGCGGCGGATGTCCTTGATCGTCTTCTCAGCCGCTGACGACTGCGGCCCGGATTTCTGTCTCATCTTCGCTTCCTTTGATAGAGCTACGATGAGCCGAAAATCCTCTCTTCTCAACTAAACCAGTTCTGTCTCAAGGGCGCTGATCCGGGACAACCGCTTTCGTCCGAACCAGCGGACCCGGCGGACACCTTGCCGACCACGATCTGCTGGGCGGCGCGCCCCGCCATGAGCATGGCAAGCATGTCCTTACGGTACCCCAGCGTATCAGCATTTGCCTAAACCCGCAATCTTCCAACCTATCGGTCCCACCAATTGTGGGTTGCTATGATCCGGGCCGACTTCATGGCCTGAGTAAAGTCGTAGGAGCTACGGCGGTTAAGAAATTCCTACATTAAGCAACCTGTGATGAAATAAACAGCAGAGAGATCAGAAATTAAACTTGATAAATTTCAAAAGGTTAAGCGTGCAAATCCGCGCCTCTCACGTTCTGGCGCATTCTCCACATCAACTGTCGCGATATGAAATCTTGGGTTGAATGGAATTTGGAAGCCGATACGGGGTCCCGTTACAACGTCGATTGACAAGAATAGCTGGCCAAAGTCCAGCCACCACCAGGAGGCACGGCCATTTTCCGGTCCTGTCAGTCCGAATTGTGCGATTGCTTCAAACTTTGCCCATAAACCTCAGGAACCCTTCGACAGGTCTCCCGGCCTGCCGAAAAAAGAGGTCCTGTCGCTATCGGCCGGACTCCGCCCGAGGCGTCTCGCAGAAGAAACAGCACGTCTAGGCCAAGGTGCTGGGCAAGCTCGGTCCCGGACGTCGGACCGAGAACCGTCAACGCGGTCGCCCAGGCATCGGCTTCAGCGCAGGTTCGCGCGACGACCGTGACCGAAGCGGGCGACGACAGTAGCGGCGCACCGCGGCGCGGATTCATGGTGTGCGAGAGACGGCGACCGTTCACGACAGTCCAATGCCGGTAATCGCCAGAGGTGGCGACCGCAGCCTCCTGCAAGGCGAGGACGGAGTGCGGCGCTCGACGGGCCGCGTCGGGACCTTCTACGGCAATGTTCCACGGTTCACCATCGGGGCGCAGACCGAGCGCCCTCATCTCGCCGTCAATTCCCACGAGGCCGGAAGTTATGCCGAAGCGCCCGAGGATCGCGACCAGCCGGTCGACGCCATATCCCTTGGCAATGCCGTTGAGGTCGATCGTGATCGGCGCGCGCTTGCGCACCGCCGCGCGAACAGGATCGAGCTCGAGCGCCACATGGGCGGGTTGGCGCGATGTCGCGAGTGCCTTCCGGATCAGGGCCCGGTCGGCCGCTTGCGGGCCAAAACCCCAGGCAACGACCGCATCGCCCACGCCTATATCGAAAGCTCCGCCCGACGCACGGCCGATTTCGAGCGCAAGATGCAGAACGTCTGCCAGACGCGCCGGCACATCGATCCAGTCGCCGACGGGACCGGCGTTCAACCTCATCAGAGCGCTGTCGGGCTTCCAGGTGGACATCTGCGCGTCCACCTCGTCCATTTCCGCCTGAAGAGCGTGTCGAACCGGCTCCGGATCGAACCCTGCCTCCGTGTAGAACAGCGCGGACCAGCGCGTTCCCATGGTCGGTCCGTTGAGCGCGTGCCTCATCGGATCAGTAGACGTCTTCGACATAGCGTCCCTCCGCCTTGAGCAGGGCCGGCGTCAACCCTACCGGCGCGAGAATCTCGGCAAGCGCCGCCGAAACGCCGACGGCCATATCCCGCCCACCACAGACCATGATGCGCGCGCCGCTGCGGATCAGGGCTGCGATCTGGGCGGCATCCTCAAGAAGAGCGTGCTGGACATAGCGCGGCATCCGCCCGCGCGAGCAGGCCCCGACGAGCCGGTGAAGGCGCCCTTCGCGATGCCAGCGCGTCAGTTCGTCCTTGTAGAGGAAATCGCTGGCAGGATGACGCATTCCGAAGAACAGGTGGATCCGGACGGCGACGCGCATTGGCGCGCACGAAGCCGCCAGCGGCCCTATCCCTGTTCCAGCTCCGATCAGGATCAACGGTATCCTGCTCCTGCCGGCATGGAAGCCGGGATTGGTTCGGATGAATGCGCGAACGGCACATCCTGGCTCCAGATTGAAGAGCTGCCCGGAACAGAGCCCCGCCGGATGCTTCTTCACGACGATCTCGATGAAGCCATCGCGCCGTCCCGAAGCCAGCGAGTAGAACCGTGGAACGGACGAGCCCTCGGGCAGCACGCCGAGAAGATCGCCTGCCGAATATCGACCGAAGCCACGCCCGGCCAACCGATGCCAGAACGGGACTTTGGGCAGCACGAACCGCAGGATCACTGTCGGAGCTTGCACCTCCGCGCCGTATTCGCGTCGCGAAACGAGGGTCAATGGGGAGGCCGCCAGCAAGGCTGGCCGATGGACAAGCTCCAGCCCGATCCCTATTGCCTCGCCCAGCGATCGTCCCCAACGGGCAAAATCCTGCGGCGACTGCCGGTCGACGGTTTCGTATGGGATGAGCGTGCTCCACCCTCGCGCCTCGGCGGCCCTCGCAACGACCTGGGCAAAAGCGCAGTAGGCCGGGAAGCTGCGGTCACCGAAGCCGAGCACGGCGATCGGAATGGTTGGCTCTACCGGCAGGGTTTGCAGGCGATCGAGAAACCCCCGCGCCGAAGCGGGCGCATCGCCATCGCCATAGGTTGCCGCAAGAATGAGAACGCGCCGGGCATGCCGGTAGCGTTCAGGATCGAATGACGACATCGGCGCGGTGTGAACCGCCTGCCCGAGCTTCGTCAGCGCGGCGTGCAGTGTCGCAGCGAAGCTCCATGTGCTGCCGCTCTCGCTGCCGACAAGCAGGATCGTTTCCGCACGTCCAGCCGTTACATTGCCGTGAATCCGTGGCCGCCCGCGCCGACCCGCCAGCCACAGGATGAGGCCGGTGCCCGCCATCGCCGGCACGCCGAGCGCCATCATGCCGAGCACGAGGCCCAAGGTGGCCGCGCCTCGACCGGTATGCAGCATATAGATAGTCTCCGAGAGACGCTGCCATCCGGTCAGGTCGCTCCAGGCCAGCAGCACGCCGGTGCCCTGATCCAGATAGCCCGTGCCGCGATCCGTCTTCAGCGTGAAGACATCCGTCGCATCGGCCGGATCGGGAAACGCCAGGCTGCGCAGTTCGGTGACCGGTGTCCGTTTCAGCAGATCCATATGCGATGCGGCCATGCCGGTCCGGCCGCTCGCCTCGATGTGGGCGACGGGAGATGTGGCCGCGTCGGGAAGGAGATCGAATGTCGATGCCGTCATCCACAATGCGGTGGCCGAGGACAAGACGAGGCCTGCGACGGCGACGCGCGCGATCTCGACATGCAATCTTCCGGCGAGCGGCCCGCGTATCGGCGCGAACCATCGCCGCCAGCCGCCGGCCCTGCGGGCGACGAGCATAGTGCCGGACACAGCCAAGACCAGCATGGCGGCAGCGCCCACTGCCGCTGCGATACGCCCGCCGTCACCGAGAAAGAGCGACCGGTGCAGACCGGTAAGCCACTGCTCGACGGCATTCGGATCGCTGGAGGCGACACCCAGCCCTGTTGCGGGATCGATGATGGCGGCCTGAGGCGCCCCACCCTCAAACCAGTAGGCGGTGATCTTGCCGGAGGGCGCGCGACGTATCTGTTCTATTTGAGGGTGGATGGCGAGGATACGTCCGGCCAGCGTCCCGACGGAAAGCCCTGCCTCGGCCTGCGGGGCGGACAACCGTTCGGCGGCGGGAAACAGCGAGAGTGCTGCACCGCTAAGGCTCAAGACCAGCAGAAAAAGAGCGGCCAGAAGGCCTGGCCAGCGATGGATGACACGGATCATGTCGTCCACCGCCTAGAAGGAGTAGGCAACGGTCGAGACGTAGCGTCGACCGCGAACGGTCGTCTTCGTGCCCGCAGTGGTCAGGGGAACGGCGACCTCGTTGGGGCTGTCACGCATGTCCTCCACGGCTGCGTCGACATGCAGCGTGTAACCTGCGTCGAAAAGCGCATCGGCAAGGTCGAGCGAGATCTCCAGCGTGCGCCCCGCACCGACGCTGGCGCCGGTAATGCCGTCGATGCCAGCGCGGCCGCCAGTGGCGCGATACCAGCCCGATAGATGCTCGTAATATTTGGACTTGCCGCCAGCGACCCACAGCGTGCCGGCATATTTGCCCTGGGGATCGGTGACGTAGAGCGCGAGATAGGCGCCGTCGCCGCCATAGTTGGTCAGCGTTGTGGTCAATGTCACCGGCCGGGCCATGGCGAGGCCAGGGAACGTGAGGGCGGTTGTCATGGCGAGAGCTGCGAGAAGCGATTTCATGTCGGCTTGCCTTTTGCGAGGAAACGGTGTCCGGGTCGTCGCAGAGCGCCGACCCGTCCTCGTCACTGTGGCGAAGCCGCCTGAGGGCTGCCTGACGGCCATCGGGATTTTCCGTCAGCACTTCGTCAGGAAACATCGGACACGGTCAGGTCCGCAGCAGATGCAGGAGCGACCGGCCTGTCGGCAGGCCAGCCGCGAAAGCTCCGGGGACTGAACAAGACGGCAGCCAGCCACGCTCCGCTCAGGCGCGTGGCTGGCTGCCGCTGCGTTAGCGCGGAGACATCCGCTGCAACGTCCCGTCGCGCAGGACGTACTGGTGCCAGACCGCCATCGCGGCATGCAGTCCGACAAGGTAGAGGATGATCGTGCCGGCATTCTCATGAATGTCCGCGATCAGGCCCGGTGCGCCCTGCACCCGCTCGGTGATCGCCGGAAGCTGGAAGCCGAAGAAAGAAACGGGAACACCGAGGCGCGACGCCGCGTACCAACCGCTCAACGGCAGGGCAATGAGGAACAGATACAACAGCACATGTCCGGCTTTGACGGCAAGGGCGAGACGGCCATTGGACTGCGGCGCGTCCGGGGTTCCGCCCGCAAGGCGCAGGATCAAGCGCGGAAGCACCAGGACGAGCACGGCCAACCCGAACGAGAAATGCAGCAAGGGCGGGTTTTCGGCCATATGACGGCCTCCCGTCGAGGTCAGCCAGGCCCCGAGGATCAGCAGGGCTGTCAGCCAGTGGATGACGATCATGCTTCTGGAATAACGGGCCGGATCATGAGGCATGGCGGGATCTCCTTGCGACGGTCGCAGCGCTTGAGCGATAGCGAGATGGGATTGCTACTTGATGGTGGTCTTGGGCCGCACGGTCGTCCCGAGCAGGGTGTTGGAGGATGTTCCGCCTACGGTGTCGTTCTGCGAGGCTGGCGGCCGCTGACGCCTCGATCCGTGACGGTCGTCATCGCGATCCCTGTGCCGGAACTTGACGATTTCGAGGGTTTCCGGATCGACCTTGGCCTTGAAAGCCAGGCCATTCCGGTCGGTTCCCCGGATTTCGTAACAGCCGTCATCGATCTTGATCCTGGCAACGGTCCAGCCTTGACTGGCGGCCATTGTTTCGACCGCTTCCCGCGGCTTCCATCGATCCATCGAGACATGGCAATCGTCGTCGTCAGCCTTGGCGATACCGGGACCGGAAAACGCCAGAACGAGGATCGCGGCCAGCAAATGTTTCATCGTTTCATTGTTCCTGATCAACGCGCTTTCGGGGGGAACCATGGCACGCTCTCCTGACGAACGCCTGAAGCAGCGATGGGGCGGTCTTCAGCAAACCGACAGCATCGGACGCTAGGCAGGAGGATGGCGAGACGGGTGACCCTGGGATGAGAGTTCTACTGATCGAAGACGATGCTATCCTCGGAAAGGCCGTGCGCGAGCAGGTTGCCGCCCTCCACTCGGTGGACTGGGTGACACGGCTCGATGCGGCGCGCGAACATCTCCAAAGCGCGGCATACGATCTCATCCTGCTCGATCTGATGCTCCCGGACGGATTGGGCATCGCCTTTCTCAAAAAGCTTCGAGCCGAGGGCAGCGTGACGCCGGTCATCATCCTGACGGCGCTCGACCAGATCTCCGACCGCATCGCGGGCCTCGATGCCGGCGCCGACGACTACATGATCAAGCCGTTCGATCTGTCGGAACTCTCCTCGCGGCTGAATGCGGTGGCGCGGCGATACAGCGGCAACCCGAATCCTCTCATCGAGATCGGCGACCTGCGCATCGATCTCGCCGCCCGGACCGTGATGCACGGCGCGCGCCCTGTTGAGCTTACCGGTCGCGAATGGGCGCTGTTCGAAGCATTTCTGCAGCGGCCCGGCATCGCGATGACCAAGGCGCAGCTCGAAGATCGGCTCTATGCATTCGGCGCAGAGGTCGAGAGCAATACGATCGAGGTTCACGTCAGCAGACTGCGCAAGAAGCTCGGCCACGGCGCGATCGATACGGTGCGGGGCATCGGGTATCGTCTTGGAACGGCAAGATGAAGCGGCCCAGGAGCCTGCAATGGCGGCTCTCGCTATGGCTGGGGCTAGGGCTAACGGTGTTATGGGCACTTGCCGCGGTCGTGACCGCGCAGATGCTGCGCCACGAAATGGACGAGGTGTTCGACAGCGCCCTCGAAGAGACGGCGCAACGCATCCTGCCGCTTGCGGCGATCGAGATCATCGGCCGCGATGCCGACGACACCGAACAGCGCGTTGCCACGCTCCGCCAGCACGACGAGTATTTCACCTATGTCGTGCGCGATGCCGCGGGCAAGGTTCTGCTGCGATCGCACAGCGCCGATCTCGCGGCATTCCCGCCGTTTTCCGGAATGGGCTTTGCCACGACGCCGACGCACCGCCTCTACTCCGACGCGACCCTCCAGCAGAATCTGACCATCACCATCGCGGAGCCCCTGTCGCATCGCCGGATGACCGCCGGGCGACTGTTGCTCGGGCTGAGCCTGCCGCTGGCCGTCATTGTCCCGCTCGGCTTGATCGGCATCTGGGTCATTGTCCGGCTGTCCATGACCCCGGTTCGGACCTTCCGCTCGCAGATCGAGGCGCGCGGCGGCGGTGATTTGACACCCATCGACGCGGAGGACCTGCCCTCGGAGATCGGCCCCGTCGCCAAAGCGGTCAACCACCTCCTGGACCGATTGACGCGTACCTTGCAGGCCGAGCGCAGCCTGGCGGCCAAATCGGCCCATGAGCTGCGGACACCGGTGGCTGCTGCACTGGCGCAGGCGCAGCGCATGATCGCGCAAGCGCCGGACGACGCCACGCGCGAGCGCGCCGAGGATATGCAGACCGCCTTGCGGCGCCTTTCCCGCCTCACCGAGAAACTCATGCAACTGGCGAGAGCCGAGGGCGGACGCCTTCTCGCCGAGGCGCCGGTCGAGATCGGCGCCATCCTGCGGATGGTTGTGAGCGAATTCGACGGGCAGGCCGAGACTGCAGGGCGCATCGACCTGACACTGCCAGACGCGCCGGTATTCGCAAGCATCGACGCCGACGCCTTCGCCATCCTGGCCCGGAACCTGATCGAAAACGCCCTCAAGCATGGCGTGCGGGACGAACCGGTCGCCGTCACCTTGTCGGCAGACGGCTGTCTGCGCGTCACGAACGCCGGCCCGGTCGTGCCTTCCGCAGTGCTTGCGCGGCTGAGCGAGCCCTTCGAGCGCGGTCAGGCTCTGGTGCGGGGGGCCGGCCTGGGGCTCGCCATCGCCCGGACCATTGCTGCCGGAACAAATGGACGGATAGAACTCCAATCTCCCGCAAGCGGCAGGATTGACGGGTTTGAGGCAAGGTTCTTCATAGACAAATGATCATCGACATCGACGCCAGATGCTGAAAGGCAACTCGGGAGACCATGGACACTGACGCCCTGCTCAGCCGCCTTGCGGTATCGCTTTCGATCGGTCTGCTGATCGGCCTGGAGCGTGGATGGCGTACCCGCAACGAGGAAGACCATCTGCGCGCGGCAGGTCTACGAACGTTCGCGCTGACCGGTCTCACCGGCGGCATTACCGGCGCCCTGGCCCGGCAGTTCGACTCTGGCCTCGTGATCGGTCTTGTTTTCCTCGGGTTCACCGCGGCATTCGCCTCCTACCACTGGCTCGAAGCGCGGGCCGAGCGAAATTACAGCGCGACATCCGTCGTCGCCGGCATAGCCACGTTCCTGCTGGGAACGCTTGCCGTCGTCGGCGACCTTGCAGCCGCCATCGCCGGGGCTGTTGCCACGGCTGTGCTGCTTGCCCTGCGCGAGCCGTTGCATCGTTGGGTCGCGTCGCTGAGCTGGAATGAGATCCGGTCGGGCCTGACGCTTCTGGCAATGACCTTTCTCATGCTGCCGATCCTGCCGAACAGGCCGGTCGATCCCTGGGGCACCGTCAATCCATATGAGATCTGGTTGCTGACCATCCTGATCGCCGCGGTCTCCTTCGCCGGCTACGTCGCCGTCCGCGTGTTCGGGGACCGGCTTGGCGTCCTGATGACGGCGATCGCGGGCGGGCTCGCCTCTTCGACAGCGACGACCTTGACGCTGGCAAGGCTTGCCCGCCGGCACCCCGAGTCCAGCACGCTGCTTTCCTGTGGCGTGCTTCTTTCCGGCTTGACCATGATCATCCGCGTTGCAGTCGTGGCGACGGCCTTGAACCCAAGCTTGCTTCCGCATCTCAAATGGCCATTGCTCATCGGCGGTGGCGTGCTCGCCATCGGCGCCGGGCTCCTGCTGCTACAAAGTCGCGGCTCCTCCGAACAGCCGGAACTTACGATCACCAACCCGCTGGAATTGGCGCCTGCCCTGAAAATGGGGACACTCATCACCGTGGTCATGGTGGTGTCGCATCTGCTTCAGCAGTCGTTCGGGAATGCGGGCGTTCTGGTGACCGCCGCCGCTTCGGGCATCGCCGATGTGGATGCGATTTCGATCTCCATGGCCCGCCTGGCGTCGCATTCGATCGAGCCCGGTCTTGCGGCAGATGCGATCCTGATCGCCGTGGCCATGAATACACTTGTCAAAGCCGTGATGGCGGCATGGGTCGGAGGCTCAAGGATCGGCGGGCCCGTCAGCGCCCTTAGCGTGCTCGGCCTTGCGGCCGGCATGGCAGCGTCTCTGTATCTTGGCCGTTCGTGAATTGAGGGGGAGATTGCGGCCGGGCATGCGGCCACACTCGGGCCTTGATGGGTCGGTCTGGTCGGCTGTAAGCGATGGTTTCGGGGAGAGTGGTGTCGCTGATCTCCCCGAAATCGGGTAATGCAAGCGGGGCAGCAAAACGCGGCCTCGCAGTCCCCTCACGCGTTGCGGAGCGATGCCACGATCTTGTCTTTTAACATCAGCCGCTGGCGGCGCAGATCGGCCTCGGCTGCTTCGGAAATGGCGTCGAGACGTGTCTCGGACCGATGAATCTTGTCGTTCACCGCGTCATATTCCGTCAAAACATGCGCAAACTCCGGGCTTTTCGCCTTCAGGGCATGAATGGCGTCCATCTGGTCTGGGAATTCGTCGCCAAGAGTGTGAGGTGTATTCGACAAGGTTCTTTCTCCTTTTCTGCAATTTCGCCCCGGCGTCAGGGCTTTTCGACGCGCGCGACCTGATAGGTGACAAACGCGCCTTCCCGCCCGACCGAGATGTATTCGCCAAGACGGAAGCACTCCTCGCCCAGGCGGAAACCGATCTCGTCGTCCCGATCACCCGGCTCGTAATCGAAATACCACTGCCCGCCGGGCTTGCGCCGCAACAGCCCGATGCGGGCCGTCTTACCGTCCCGAAAATATCGGACGCGACAGGCGTCGCGAGATTTCTTCCATTCCAGCGGATCAAGGAATCCTTCGTGGTTGAGCGGAACCAGAAGATCATAGCCTTCTTCCCGATCTCCCTCCGGATGGTCTTTGCCGCGGGCGAGAACCAACCGCACGTGGTGGAAACTTGAGGGTAGTTCTTGTGCCTTGA
>JAHCJW010000120.1 GCA_026126125.1 Devosia sp. | reverse complement strand
CGCGCGCCCCCTGCGGCGTGGTGGCCGACCTTCTGGGCCCCCTGGCCGCATTCGGAACCGGCGCCGGGCCCGCCGCCGATGCCGACGCTATCGAGGAGGCAGACTATGGCGCGGGGCATGGCAAAGCTCCTTGAGGCTTTCCGGGTCACTCCTCACCACAGCGGGAAATGACACGGGGAATGGAGATTAAATCGGCTCAATGCGGCCGGCAATCAAGGGATTGCCCGGCGCCGCCTCGCCCAAGCGATAGGCGGCCCTGATCCGGGCCTCGGCATCCGCCGCGCTGGTTTCGTCGGCGGCATGCAGGCGGGCAATCGGGGTCTTGTCGTCGAGCACAGTGCCCAGCCCGGCCAGGCGATCGAAACCGACGCGGTGGTCGATAGTGTCGGTCGGCGTCGCCCGCCCACCGCCGAGCGCCACCACCGCCATGCCGACGCCCCTGGTGTCGATGGCGGCAATCGTTCCATGACCGTTGAGGAAAACGTCGCGGACGATGGGCGCGGGCGCGAGATGGCGATCCATGTTCGCAACGAAATCGGCCGGCCCGCCCAGCACCGCCACCATGCGCGAAAAATGTTCACTGGCGCGGCCGCTGTCGAGTGCCTCGGCCACAAGGCGATGAGCCTCCTCGAGCGTAGCCGCCTTATTGGTCATCAGCACGATTTCGGCGCACAAGGCCAAAGTCACCTCGCGCAGGCGCGCATCCTGATGCAGGCCGGTGAGGAAATCGACCGCGTTGCGGATTTCGAGCCCATTGCCGGCGGCGCTGGCCAGCGGTTCGTTCATGTCGGTAATCAGCGCGCTGGTCCTTAAGCCCGCCCCATTGGCGACTGTCACGAGGCTCTGCGCGAGATCGCGAGACTGGTCGAGGGTGGGCATGAAGGCGCCCGAGCCGGTCTTGACGTCGAGGATGAGTGCGCCGAGCCCCGCCGCCAGTTTCTTGGAGAGGATGGAGGCGGTGATGAGGGAAATGGATTCGACCGTGCCGGTGACGTCGCGAATGGCATAGAGCGTCTTGTCGGCGGGGGCGAGATCGGCGGTCTGGCCGATAATGGCGCAGCCGGCCTGCTTCACCGCCGTGCGGAACAGCGCATTGTCGGGCTGGGTCTGATAGCCGGGGATGGAATCGAACTTGTCGAGCGTGCCCCCGGTATGCCCGAGCCCGCGTCCGGAAATCATCGGCACATAGATGCCACATGCTGCCAGGATCGGCGCCAGCATCAGGCTGACATTGTCGCCCACCCCGCCGGTCGAATGCTTGTCGGCCACCGGCCCGTCGAGGTCGGACCAGTCGAGCACGCTGCCACTGTCGCGCATGGCGAGGGTCAGCGCCACACGCTCGTCCATGCTCATGTCCTGGAAATAGACCGCCATGGCGAAAGCGGCAGCCTGGGCATGGGAGACGGTGCCTTGTGCAAAGCCGGCGATGAAGCGGGCGATGTCGTCCGGCGGCAGGGCTTCGCCATTGCGCTTCTTGATGATGACTTCTTGCGGGAGGAAGACCATGGTCGGCTTTCTTGCAGTTAAGAACCCCTCACGCCCCGTAAGGAATCCAGACATTTTTCACCTGGGTCGCCTTGCTCAGGAAATAATCGCCGGCAAAGCGCGGGTCGGCCAGATCATAGGCAAGGCCCCGGCTGGTCCAGGTCTGCTTGAGATTGCCCACCGAGGCTTTCTCGACCATGGCCGAGCCTTCGGCCGACCCCATGAACCACAGCCCATCGACCCCATCATGCTCGGCAAGCGTCTTGGCCAAGGTCAGGCTATCGCCGGTGACGATATTGACCACGCCATTGGGCACATCGGAGGTTTCGAGCACCTGATAGAAATCGGTCATCGAAAGGGGCGCCCGTTCGGAGGGCACCAGCACCACCGGATTGCCCATGGCGATGGCCGGGGCGATGAGCGCCACCGACCCCAGGAGCGGCCGAGCGGCCGGTGCGACGATACCGAGCACGCCGAGCGGTTCGATCATGGCGGCAGCGACGGCCCGCATCGGCGGATTGTGCACGGCGCCATCGTATTTGTCGGCCCAGCCGGCAAAGGCAAACAGCCGTTCGACGGAAGCAGCAACCTCGGCGTCGCCATTTTCGCCCGTCTGCGCCCTGATGCGGGCGGCAAATTCCGCCCGGCGATAATCGAGATTTTCAGCGAGGAAATAAAGGATCTGCGCCCGCGCATGGGCCGCGGCATTGCCCCAGCCGAGCGCGGCACGCGCGGCTTCGACGGCGTTGCGGATATCCTTGCGATTGCCCTCGCCCACCTCGCCGACGAGGTCGCCCTTGGGGCCGAGCACAGGCCGGTTATAGGCACTGTCGGGCCGGACCTGCTTGCCGCCGATATAGTTCTTGGCGGTCTGGTCGAGCCGACCGGCATCGAGCGGATTGCGGGGCGCGGCGGCGACGGGCTTTGCCGCCAGCTCGGCCTTCAGCCCCTTTTCCCAGGCCGGCTTCAAATAGGCCGCCATGCCTTCGCGGCCGCCTTCGCGGCCAAACCCGCTCTCCTTGTAACCGCCAAAGCCGACCGCGGCGTCGAAATTATTGGTGCCGTTGATCCAGACGACGCCCGCCTTGAGTTTCGGGGCAATATCGAGCGCGAGATTGATGTTCTCGCTCCAAACGGTCGCGGCGAGCCCGTATTTGGTATTGTTGGCCAAAGCCACCGCCTCTTCGGGGGTGCGGAAACTCATGGCGACGAGAACCGGCCCGAAAATTTCCTCGGCCACCAGCGTATTGGCGGGGGACACATGGGTAACGAGCGCGGGTTTGAGGAAACAGCCGGTGGCGGGCAATTGCCCATCCGGCTCATAGACCACGGCGCCTTCGGCCACGCCTTTTTTCATCAGCTCGCGGATGCGCTCGACCTGCACCGGGGCAACCAGCGCGCCAATATCGACCGATTTATCCAGCGGGTCGCCGACGCGCAATTTGGCCATACGCGCCTTGACCTTGGCGATGAAGCGCTCCTCGATGCTTTCCTGGACCAGAAGGCGCGAGCCGGCGCAGCAGACCTGGCCCTGATTGAACCAGATGGCCTCGACCAGTCCTTCGACGGCGCTGTCGAGATCGGCGTCCTCGAAGACGATATAGGGCGATTTGCCGCCCAGTTCGAGCGACAGCCCCTTGCCCGAGCCGGCCGTGGCGGCGCGGATGATCTTGCCGACCTCGGTCGAGCCGGTGAAGGCGATCTTGTCGATATCGGGATGGTTGACGATGGCGGCGCCGGTATCGCCCTCACCCGTCACGATGTTGACCACGCCCTTGGGCAGACCGACGCGCTCGCAAATCTCCGCAAAGAGCAGCGCGGTAAGCGAGGTAAACTCAGCGGGTTTGAGCACCACCGTATTGCCGGCGGCCAGCGCCGGGGCGATCTTCCAGGCCAGCATCAGAAGCGGGAAATTCCACGGGATGATCTGGCCGCAGACGCCATAGGGCACGTGATCGGGGAACTCCCGCGCCAGATGGGTGGCCCAGCCGGCGTGGTGATAGAAATGGCGTGCGACCAGCGGAATATCGGCGTCGCGGCTCTCGCGGATCGGCTTGCCATTATCCATGGTTTCAAGCACGGCGAAGAGGCGCGCATGCTTCTGGATCATGCGGGCGATGGCATAGAGATATTTGCCGCGCTCATAGCCCGAAAGCGCGCTCCAGGACTTGAAGGCGGCGCGAGCGGCCTTGACCGCCGCATCGACATCTTCGGCCGTGCCGTCGGTGATCTCGGCCAGCGGCGCCCCGGTGGCCGGGTTGTCGGCGGTAAAGCTCCTGCCCGGGGCGGTCCAGGCGCCATCGATGAAATGGCCGAACTTGCGAGACTTGCTGTCGAGCCAGGCGATGGCCTGGTCGGGCGCCTCGGGCGCCGGGCCATAGTCGAGGCTGTCGAAGATTTGCGCGATCTTGTTCATTTGGTGGCCTCCTTCAGAGTGCCGATCAGTCTCTTGGAGATCACGAAGGACCCCCTCCCTGCCCTCCCCTCAAGGGGGAGGGTGAAGCCGGTGGGTGGCACCATCCCGCCAACCCCTCGATGTCACCCCCCCCTTTAAGGGGAGGGCCCGGGAGGGGATGGCACCAAAGGCGCCCTAAACCATCGGCTGGCGGTAATCCGCCGCGTAGTGCCCGGTCAGCCCGTGTTCCAATTGCCGCTCGATGTCGGTCAGCAGCGAACTCGCGCCGAAGCGGAAGAGGTGCGGCTGCAGCCAATGGGTGCCGAGCTCTTCCTTCATCAACGCCATATATTTGAGCGCATCGCCAGCCGTGGCGATGCCGCCGGCGGGCTTGTAGCCGATCTCGATGCCGGTTTCCTCGGCGAACCAGCGGATCATGCGGATCATGGTCAGCGAGGTGACCAGATTGGCATTGACCTTTTCCTTGCCGGTCGAGGTCTTGATGAAATCGGCCCCGGCCAGCATGCAGACCAGCGAGGCCTTGGCGATATTGGTCTGGGTAGCGAGTTCCCCCGTGCCCAGAATGGTCTTGATATGCGCATCGCCGCAGGCCTTGCGGAAGGCCTTGACCTGATCGTAAAGCGCCTGCCAGTCGCCGCGCAGCACCATGCCGCGCTCGATGACGATATCGATCTCCTGCGCCCCATCGGCCACCGACATCTCGATTTCGCGCAGCTTGGTTTCGACTGGCGCAAGGCCATGGGGGAAGGCAGTCGAGACGGCGGCGACCGGGACGCCGGTGCCGGCGAGCGCGTCGACGGCGGTCTTGACGAAGCTATGATAGACGCAGACCGCGCCGGGCAGGATGCGCAGATCGCTCACCCCCAGTTTGTCGACAATGTCCGAGCGCAACGGGTGGCGCGCCTTGGCGCAGAGGCGTTCGACCCGGCCCGGCGTATCGTCGGCATTGAGCGTCGTCAGGTCGATCAGGGTGATGGCCTTGAGAAGCCAGGCGAGCTGGTAATCCTTCTTCACCGTACGGCGCGCGCCAATCGTGTTGGCGCGACGTTCCAGCGCCGAGCGGTTCATGCGCACCCGCTCCACCCAATCGAGATCGAGCGGATAGCCGGGATTGCGCTTATGGGTAACTTGCGGGCTCTTGGTGTCGACGATCTTGAGACTCATAGCTCCTCCACGAGGGCCGGCAGCAGCTGCTTGAGCTTCTCCGCCCCCTGCACCGCCATGGTTTTGGTGTGCTCATGGCTGATGTTTTCACTCGACAGGCCCGCGCCCATATTGGTGATGGACGACGAGGCCCAGACCTTGAGGCCCAAAAACCGCCCCAGAATGACCTCGGGCGCCGTCGACATGCCCACCGCATTGGCGCCCAGGCGAATGGCCATCTGGATTTCGGCCACGGTTTCAAAGCTCGGACCGGAATACCACAGATAGATACCCTCGCCGATGGCAAAGCCCAGGCGTTCGCCGATCGCCCTGGCTTTGCCACGCAGGCCAGGATCGTAGCAATCGACCATGTTCACAAAACGGCGGTCGGTCGGCTCGCCGATCAGCGGGTTCATGCCGGCATAGTTGATGTGATCGGAAATCAGCATCAAGTCGCCGGGACGGAACCGCGCGTCGAGCGAGCCGGCGGAGTTGGTCAGCAGCAATGTTTCGGCACCCAGCTCCGCCATGGCTTCGAGCGCCGGACGCATCGCAGCGGCATTGCCGTGTTCGTAATAGTGCTCGCGGCCGGTCAGGATGGCGATGCGCTTGCCGCCCATGCGGCCGATCAGCAGGTCGCGGCCATGGCCGGAAACGCCGCCGCCGGGAAAGCCCTTCAATTCCGAATAGGGAATGGTGACCTTGTCCTCTACGAGGTCGCCGATGGCCGACAGGCCCGAACCGAGCACCAGCGCGGCAGCGATCGGCTCCTTGCCGGCGATTTTTTGAATGATCTTGGCGGCTTTGGTCATCATGCGAACCCGGTCAGAGAAGGCCCCTCACCCCAACCCTGTCCCCAAAGGGGCAAAGGGGTCGGGTCGGTGAATGGGGCAGGATAGGGCGAAAACCGCAATATATCCCCTCGTCCGTTCGGGGAGAGGGCTGGGGTGAGGGGCTCTGCGCTCATTTTCCCAAAAACTCCGGCCCGAAACTATGAGGCAATAATTGTTCGAGGGTCTGCACCAGTGGCTCGCCATCGACGCCGTGTGAAATCACCTCGACATCGAGATCGGCGAATTCGCGGATGCGCTGGCGGCAGCCGCCGCAGGGGGTCACCGGCGCGGCGCCCGGGCCGGTGACATAAATGCGGGTGATGCGCCGCGCGCCACCGCCGATCATGGCGGCGATGGCCGACGCCTCGGCGCAATTTCCCTGCGGATAGGCGGCGTTCTCGATATTGCAGCCCGAATAGATCTTTCCGTCATCGGCCAGGATGGCGGCGCCGACCTGGAACTTCGAATAGGGCGCGTAGGCACGGGCGCGAATGGCTTCGGCCGCCGCAAAGAGGGCTTTGTCGGTTTCTGTCATGGTCATCCTGGCGCTCCCTTCCGGTTAGCGCTCCTTGGTATAGGGTACGCCGCCCGCCTTGGGGCCGACGGCCTTGCCGATGAAGCCGGCCAGCAGCACCACGGTCAGCACATAGGGCAGCGCCTGGATCGCCTGTACCGGAATTTCGATGCCGGCGAGGGAAGCGCCCTGCAGGCGGATCTGCAGCGCATCGAGAAAGCCGAACAACAGGCAGGTGAACATCGCCGGCACCGGCTTCCACTTGGCAAAGATCAGCGCGGCGAGCGCGATATAGCCCTTGCCCGCGGTCATGTTGTTGCCGAAGCCCGAGCCTTGCGCGATGGAAAAATAGGCTCCGGCGAGGCCGCAGAGCAGGCCGGTGATGATGATGGCCTGATAGCGCTGCTTGACCACTGAAATGCCGGCGGTGTCGACCGCCTTGGGGTTTTCGCCCACGGCCCGCAGCCTGAGGCCGAACCGCGTGCGATAGAGCACGAAGGCGGTGACCGCGACCATGAGGAAGGCGATATAGACGAGGATATAGTGGCCCGAGATCAGCTCGTAATAGATGGGGCCGATGATCGGCACACCGGCCAGCTCATTGGCGAAGGGAAGCGTGATCGGCTCGAAGCGTCCGCCCGGCGCCAGCGGCGGCGTGCGCCCGCCCTGGGAAAACCAGGTCTGCCCGAGAAAGGTGGTCATGCCTGCCGCCAGCATGTTGATGGCGACGCCGGCGATCAGCTGATTGCCCTTGAGCGTGATGGCGGCGGCGCCCTGCAGCAAGGTGGTGGACAGCGACACGGCCATGCCAGCGAGAAGCCCGAGCCAGGCCGAGCCGGACACCGCCGCGACGGCGCCGGCGGCAAAGGCGGCGGCCAGCATCTTGCCTTCGAGCCCGATGTCGAAAATGCCGGCGCGCTCGGAATAGAGCCCGGCCAGACAGGCGAGCAATAGCGGCGTCGAAAGGCGAATGGTGGCGTCGAGAATGGAGAGGATGGTGGCCAAATCCATGGTCAGCTCTCCGATTTGGCGGTCGAAACCGCGATGGCTTCGGTCTTCTGTTCGGGCGAGAACAGCATGAAGGCACGCTCAAGCGAGGGCCGGAACAAGCCTTCCATGGCGCCGGTGAAGAGGATGACCAGAGCCTGAATGACGACGATCATTTCGCGGGTGATGCCGGGAATGACGAATTGCAGCTCCTGCCCGCCCTGATAGAGCGCGCCGAACAACAGCGCGGCAAGCATGATGCCGATCGGGTGATTGCGTCCCATCAGCGCCACGGCGATGCCGACGAATCCGGCGCCCGCCACATAGTCGAGCACCAGGCGGTTCTGCACGCCCATGACCTCGTTGATCGCCACCATGCCGGCCAGGGCGCCCGAAATGGTCATGGTGATCATGATCATCTTCGAATTGGAAATGCCGGCATAGCGCGACGCGGTCGGATTGGCGCCAAGGACGCGCATGGCGTAGCCGAACTTGGTGTGCCAGACGAGGATATAGACCCCGATCAGCGCCAGAATGGCGATGACGATCGACAGATTGACCGGCGAATAGCCGAAAAAGGAGAAGAACTGGCGCAGCTGCGGCACCCGGCCACCAACGGCGATGGTGGCGGATTCGGGCGCCATGGTCGTGGCGGGCTTGAGCACGCGGTTGACCATGTAGACCATCAGTGCCGCGGCGATGAAATTGAACATAATGGTGGTGATCACCACATGGCTGCCGCGCTTGGCCTGGAGCCAGCCGGGGATGAAGGCCCAGAAGCCACCCACCGCGCCGGCGGCGATCACGGCCAGCGGCATAGCCAGGAGCCAATGGGTCTGGTCGAGCGCCAACGCCACCACGACCGCGCCCAGCCCGGCGACATAGGCTTGTCCGTCGCCGCCGATATTGAACAGCCCGGCATGGGCCGCGACCGCCACGGCAAGGCCGGTGAAGATGAAATTGGTGGCGTAATAGAGCGTATAGCCCAAGCCCTCGCCATAGCCGAAGGCGCCATAGAGGATGACCTGGATGGCGTGCAGCGGGTTTTCGCCCACCATCAGCACGACAAGGCCTGAGACCAGAAACGCCATGGCCAGGTTGATGGCGGGAAGAAGGGCGATATCGGCCCAGCGCGGAAGGGGTCTGCGGGCGCTCATTCTGCCGCCTCTTTCTTGCCGATGCCGGCCATCATCAGGCCCAGCTCGCCCTCGGTGGCGGTCGCCGGATCGGCCTCGCCCACGATCGAGCCGTCGAACATGACCAGGATGCGGTCGGCCAGGGCGCGGATTTCGTCGAGCTCGACCGAGACCAGCAGGATCGCCTTGCCCTCGTCGCGCATCTTGATGATTTCATTGTGGATGAATTCGATGGCGCCGATATCGACGCCACGCGTCGGCTGGCCGATGACCAGCACGTCCGGATCGCGCTCCATTTCCCGCGCCAGCACGATCTTCTGCTGGTTGCCGCCGGAAAACAGCGAGGTCTTGAGGTTGATATTGGCCGGGCGCACGTCGAACAGCTTGATGTGCTCGGCCGCCGCCTTCTTGGCCGCGCCGATATCGAGGAAGGGACCGGAGCCGTATTGCGGGCTGTTCTGATAGCCCAGAATGGCATTTTCCCATTCGGAGAAACTGGTCACCAGACCCATGCGCTGGCGGTCCTCGGGCACATGGGCAAGGCCGGCGGCACGGGCGCGGGCGGCGCCGTCATCGCCCTCGAGCGAGAGCGCCGTGCCCTTGAGCAGCACCTGGCCCGCTTTCTGATCGCGCATGCCGCTGATCGCTTCGAGCAATTCGCTCTGGCCATTGCCGGACACCCCGGCAATGCCGACGATTTCGCCGGCGCGGATGGAAAAGCTCACGCCCTTGACGCGGGTGACGCCCATGTCGTCGTTGACGACCAGGTTCTGCACTTCGAGAAGGGTCTGGCCGGGATTGGCCGCCGTCTTGTCGACGCGCAGCAGCACGCGGCGGCCGACCATCAACTCGGCCAATTGCTCGGGGCTCGTCTCGGCGGTCTTGAGCGTCGCCACCATCTCGCCCTGACGCATCACCGACACCGTATCGGTGATGGCCATGATCTCGCGCAGCTTGTGGGTGATGAGGATGACCGTCTTGCCCTGGGCGCGCAGCGTTTCGAGCACGCGGAACAGGTCATCGGCTTCCTTGGGAGTGAGCACGCCGGTCGGCTCATCCAGAATCAGCGTTTCGGCGCCGCGATAGAGCGCTTTCAAAATCTCGACGCGCTGTTGCTGTCCGACCGAGATATCCTCGATGATGGCATCGGGATCGACCTCAAGGTCGTATTCGGCCTCGAGCCGATCGAGTTCCTTGCGGGCGCGATCGAGGCTGGGCTTGATGAAGCCTGAATCCTCGACGCCCAGAATGATATTCTCGAGGACGGAAAAATTATCGACCAGCATGAAGTGCTGGTGAACCATGCCGATGCCCAGCGCCAAGGCATGGCGGCTGTCGGTGATGGCATGGGGGGCGCCATTGACGCGGATCGTGCCGCTGTCGGCGGTGTAAAAGCCGTAAAGGATCGACATCAGCGTGGATTTGCCCGCGCCGTTCTCCCCCACGATGCCGTGGATGGTACCGCGCGCGACCTTGAGGTCGATGTCTTTATTGGCGTGAACGGCGCCAAAACGCTTGTTGATCTTTTCAAGCTCGATCGCCCAGCCGCTGGCCGGGGCGGATGCAGCGGCCGTTCCCGGCCGCTGCGTGTTCATGGGGCCATCCTGGCTCATCGGCGTCGCTTAGAGCGCGCAGGTCGAGTCGGTGGTGTAGTCATGCACGGCGATTTCGCCGGCGATGATCTTGGCCTTGTAGTCTTCGACCGCCGCAGCCATTTCCGGCGTGATCAGCGCTTCGTTGTGTTCGTCGAGCGAATAGCCAACGCCGTTTTCGGCCAGACCCAGAACGGTGAGACCGGGCTTGAAGGTGGCGTCGTCGGCCGCTTCGGTCATCGCGTTCTGCACCGCGACGTCGACGCGCTTGACCATCGAGGTCAGCACCGAGCCGGGCTGCATGTAGTTCTGGTTGCTGTCGACACCGATGGAGAACTTGCCGGCATCCTTGGCGGCCTGCAGCACGC
>JAHCJW010000012.1 GCA_026126125.1 Devosia sp. | reverse complement strand
TCCTTTTTTTGCGGATGCCAAGATGAGCCAACTCACCCCGCCCAGCGCCAAGCGCGTGCCCTCCAGCCACAGCCATCACGGCGTCACCCGCGAAGACCCCTATGCCTGGCTGCGCGCCGGCAACTGGCAGGAGGTGATGCAGAAGCCCGAGACGCTGGATGGCGAAATCCGCGCCTATCTCGAAGCGGAAAACGACTGGTACGACGCCCAGTTCGGCCAGCCGACCGCCGATCTGCAGGACCGGATCTACAAGGAAATTCGCGGCCGCATCAAGGAAGACGATAGCGGCGTGCCCTCGCCCGACGGGCCCTGGGCCTATAATTCGCGCATGCTTGAAGGCAAGCAATATCCGCAGATCGTCCGCACCCCACGCGAGGGCGGCCCTGAAACCGTGCTGCTCGACTGCAATGTCGAGGCAGGCGAAGACTATTTCGGCTTTGCCGGCGCCAGCCACGATCCGAGCCACCGTTTTCTCGCCTGGGCTGCCGATCGCGCCGGCTCGGAATATTACGACATCGTCATCCGCGATCTCGAAACCGGCACCGACAGCCCCGAAATCATCGCCGACACTGCCGGCTCCTATGTCTGGGCCAATGATTCTGGCGCGCTCTATTACACCGAATATGACGACAATCACCGCCCCTGGCGCGTCCGCCGCCACGATATCGGCACCGATCAGTCGGCCGATCCGATCATCTATGAGGAAAAGGACCCGGGCTTTTTCGTCGGCGTCGGCAAGACGCAGAACGACCGCTTCATCGTCATCGACGCCCATGATCACCAGACCAGCGAAGTCTATCTGATCGACGCCGACAAGGGCGGCGAGCCGCTTCTGGTCGCGCCGCGCCTCACCGACCGCGAATATGACATCGAGGCGCGCGGCGAGTTGCTCTATATCCGCACCAATGCCGAGGGCGCCGAAGACTACAAGATCGTCACCGCCCCCCTCGCCGCGCCCGACGCCGCCAACTGGACCGATCTCGTTGCCCATCGCCCCGGCGTGCTGGTGCTCGACATGATCGTGCTCCAGAACCATCTCCTGCGCCTCGAACGTCAGGATGGATTGCCGCGCATCGTCGTGCGCGACCTGCAAACGGGCAAGGAGGACGTGGTCGGTTTTGCCGAAGAAGCCTATGCGCTGGGCATGTCGGTCGGCTACGAATTCGACACCACAGTCTTCCGCCTCAACTACTCCTCGCCCACCACGCCGGCCCAGGTCTACGATGTCGACCTCGCCAGCGGCGAGCGCAAGCTGCTCAAGACCCAGGAAGTGCCCTCGGGCCACGACCCGTCCGCCTATGAGACCAGGCGCATCTTCGCCACGGCGCCCGACGGCGCCGAGGTGCCGGTTACCCTGCTGTATAAAAAGGGCATCGCGCTCGATGGCGCCAACCCGACCCTGCTCTATGGCTACGGCGCCTATGGCATGTCGATGCCGGCCGCCTTTTCCGTTTCGGTGCTGTCGCTGGTCGACCGCGGTTTCGTCTATGCCATCGCCCATGTTCGCGGCGGCATGGAAAAGGGGTACGCCTGGTACAGACAGGGCCGACGCGAGCACAAGCCCAACACCTTCGTCGACTTCATCGCCGCCGCCGAAGCGCTGATCGCCGCCGGTTACACGCAAAAGGGCAAAATCGTCGCCCAGGGCGGCTCGGCCGGCGGCATGCTGATGGGCGCCATCGCCAATCTGCGACCAGATCTATGGGCCGGCATCATCGCCCAGGTGCCGTTCGTCGACGTGCTCAATACCATGCTCGACGATACCCTGCCGCTCACCCCGCCCGAATGGCCCGAATGGGGCAACCCCATCACTTCGGCCGAGGATTACGCCCGCATCGCCGCCTATGCGCCCTATGAGGCGATCAGCGCCCAGGCCTATCCGCCGATCTTCGCGCTGGCGGGCCTGACCGATCCGCGCGTCACCTATTGGGAGCCGGCCAAATGGGTGGCGAAACTGCGGGCAACCGGAACCGGCACGGCGCCATTATATCTCAAGACTAATATGAGCGCCGGCCATGCCGGTGCCTCGGGTCGCTTCGACCGCCTGAAGGAAACCGCGCAGTGTTATGCCTTTGCGATAAAGTCGGTCGGATTGGACGGTTAGTTTCGACGCCGTCATTGTTGCAGCCGACCGATCGGCCTATACCACGGGCATTCCCTGCGGTTTACGCCAGCGTCATCCTTTTTTATCCCGAATGGAGGCTATCATGACCACCAAGTTCACCCTGCCGCCCCTGCCCTACGCTTATGACGCGCTGGGCCCCTACATGTCGGCGGAAACGCTCGAGTTCCACCACGACAAGCATCATCAGGCTTACGTCACCAATGGCGAAAAGCTGCTGGAGGGTTCGGGCCTGGAAATCCTGCCGCTCGAGGACATCGTCAAGGAGAGCTTTGGCAAGAATGCCGGCCTGTTTAACAATGCCGGCCAGCACTACAACCACGTGCATTTCTGGAACTGGATGAAGCCCAATGGTGGCGGCAAGTCCCTGCCGGGCAAGCTGGCGGCCAAGATCGACGAGGATCTGGGCGGCTTTGACAAGTTCCGCACCGATTTCATCCAGGCCGGCACCACCCAGTTCGGTTCGGGCTGGGCCTGGCTCTCGCTCAATGAAAAGACCGGCAAGCTCGAAGTGACCAAGACCGCCAATGGCGAATCGCCGCTGGTCTATGGCGGCAAGCCGCTGCTCGGCGTCGACGTCTGGGAGCATTCCTATTACATCGACTACCGCAACGCCCGCCCGAAATATCTCGAAGCCTGGTTCGACAATCTGGTGAACTGGGAGCATGTCGAGCACATGTTCGAGGAAGCCTCCGCCTAAGGGCGGTAAAGCCACGATCTCTGGTTCCCTTCTCCCCTAAAGGGAGAAGGTGGCCCGATAGGGCCGGATGAGGGGTTCAGTCTCGCGTTTCAAACTGAGAGGCCTTCACCCCTCACCCCAACCCTCGCCCCTGAGGGGCGAGGGGGCGAAAGAACCGCCGCAGCGCGACAAATTTGGCCCCAGTTCGCCCGCCCGCTTCCAAGCCGGCGGGTTTTCTTTTACCAACCCTGCCGCTTGATGGCTGCACGCTCTTCTCACTCACGTTCGGTCATGTTAACGAACCATTTACCAAGTGGGGAAGTGATTTGACTCAACGGGCGAAAACCGTCGCCATGCTCGCGGCAAACCCGGCGCTCTCGGCTGTCCTGGCCATGGTTCTGGCCGGCGATACCCGTCTGCGTATTCGTCCATTCGACAGCGAGGCTGAGCTTTTTGCCTATATGCGCATCGCTCCGCTCGATCTGCTGGTGGTCGATTTCGACCGCGAGGGGCGCCCCGCCTATGAGATGGTCGAGGCGATTCGGCTCGATCCGGGCTTCGTTTCGCGCGACCTGCCGGTCATCGCCCTCACCCGATCCATCACCCCGCCCATGCGCCATCAGGCGATCAGCGCCGGGATCGATGAGGTCGTGGTCAAGCCAATGTCGCCACGCCATCTGCTGCAGCGCGTGCAGGCCAGGCTGATCAATCGCAGCGTCATCGGCGCCCTCGGTGCCGGCTATCGCGGCCCCGAACGGCGCAACCGCGCGCCCCTTCCCACGCCCCAGCCCCATCCGGCGCGCCGCCAGACCGACAATGTCGTCCCGCTGTTCCCCGACCGCCGCAAACCCCGGCATCCCGGACTTGAGCCGCTCGCTTAGCCAGCGGTGGACCTCGCACCTAAGCAAGTCTCCCGAAAGTGGGAACCGGTTTTGGGATAAAGACATGCTTTAAAACAAAGATTTAAAGCGCATGGAGGGGATCTGAAAGATCTCGACGCGCTTTATCGGCGCGAGGCCTGGATCGGGTATCGGTAAACGATCATCCTACCGCCGCTGCTCGCCAACCCAGACGACCTTGTTCCACAGGTCCTCGACACTATCGGCAAACTGCAAATTCTTGTCATATCCCGGCACGGCGTGGGACAGCACGTCGCCGGCAAATCCGCGCACGGCCTCGAAAGCCCGGTTGCGGTTGAGCATCACCACCGGCTTGGGCTTCGCCCTGTTCCAGCTGCCGAACAGCGCCGATACGGAGGCGAGCGAACCGGGCAGCGCCACGAAAGCGCTCGCCACCTCTCCCAGCCTGGCATAACGCTCGGCGCGGCCGGGCATTATGGTGATCGGCACGCTGGCCAAAGCCGGCGGCAGCACGATGCTGGCATCGGCCAGCACATCCACCGCCCCGCCGGCCGCCCGGGCCGCGGTAATCAGCGGCACGGGGATGACGCCTTTTTCGGCGAGGCAGAGCAGATGCGCGCCGCGCCGGGCAAACAGCGTTCCCACCTGGCTCATCAGGCTGGCGCGTTCGGGATCACCCGGCCCGCGATCCGAGGCGAAAACGGCGATGACCGGGCCGCTCGGGCTCATGCTGCTCATGCTCATCGCCGCCTCTTGAGACTGCCGAAAATGCCGCGCACCAGTTCGCGGCCGATCGTGTTGGCCACTGTGCGGGCGAATGAGGTCGTGGCCGCCTCCACCGGGGTCTGGCGCGTGCTGCGGCGTGGTGCTGCGGCCCGCTCCGCCCGCTCGCGCTCCTTGGCCAGTTTTTCGGCCTCGGAACGCTGCTGGGCCTCATATTGCGCCCGCTCCTGCTGCAACTGGTGGTCGCGGGCCCGTTTTTGCAGGATTTCATAGGCCGACTCGCGGTCGATCACCGCATCATAGAGCCCGCCGACCGGCGAATCGGCGATGATGGCCTCGCGCTCGGCCAGTCCCAGCGGGCCGACCTGGGCCGATGGCGGCCGGATCAGCGTGCGCCCGACCATTGAAGGAATGCCCTTCTCTTCCAGCACCGACACCAGCGCCTCGCCAATGCCCAATTGAGTGATCGCCTCGGCGGTCGAAAAGGCCGGATTGGGCCGGAACGTGTCGGCCGCCACCTTCACCGCCTTCTGTTCGCGTGGCGTATAGGCGCGCAGCGCATGCTGCACGCGATTGGCCAGCTGCGCCAGAACGCTTTCGGGAATATCGACCGGGTTCTGGGTGACGAAATAGACGCCCACCCCCTTGGAGCGGATGAGTTTCACCACCTGCTCGATCCGGTCGATCAGCGCCTTGGGGGCGCCGTCGAACAACAGATGCGCCTCGTCGAAGAAGAACACCAGCTTGGGTTTTTCGAGATCGCCGACCTCCGGCAATTCCTCGAACAGCTCGGACAACAGCCACAACAGGAACGTCGCATAGAGCCGCGGCGCCTGCATCAGCTGATCGGCGGCCAAAATCGACACGAACCCGCGCCCATCGCCATCGATGCGCATCAGATCGGCGATTTCCAGCGCCCGCTCACCGAAAAAGTGGTCGGCGCCCTGCTGTTCGAGCACCAGCAGCGCCCGCTGGATGGCCCCGATGGAGGCGGTGGTTACATTGCCATAACGACCGGAAATCTCCTTGGCCCGCTCCTGCACATTGGTGAGCAGCGCCCGCAGATCCTTGAGATCGAGCAGCAGCAGCCCTTCCTCGTCGGCGACGCGAAAAGCGATATTGAGCACGCCTTCCTGGGTGTCGTTGAGGTTGAGAATGCGGCTGAGCAGCACCGGACCCATTTCCGACATCGTCGCGCGCACCGGGTGCCCCTGCTTGCCGAACAGATCCCAGAACACGGTCGGAAACACGTCGTCCTGGAAATCGTCGAAGCCGATCTCCTCGGCGCGCTTGGTCTGCCAGCCCTGCGCCTGCCCCATCCTGGCGATGCCCGAGAGGTCGCCCTTGATATCGGCGGCGAAAACCGGCACGCCGGCGGCCGAAAAGCCCTCGGCCAATACCTGCAGGCTCACCGTCTTGCCGGTGCCGGTCGCCCCGGTGATCAGCCCATGGCGATTGCCATATTTGAGGGCGAGATATTCCGGCCTGTCGCTCGTCCCGAGATAGATCTTGCCGTCGACGAGCATACCGTTTTTCCTGTTTTCGTTCCGAACGCTATCGCGTTTATAGCCGGGCAAGGCTGTGCCGAACAAGGCAAGCCGTTCACCACTTGCGCCGGTTGTGCTGGCCCGAGCGGTTTTCCCACGCCAGGATGGCTGCATGCGCACCCTGCCCCGTCCCAATCGCCGTCATGCCCTCGCCGCCCTGGCGGGCTTTGCCGCCAGCCTTCCCTTGACGGCCCGGGCGCAAACCGTGGCGCTGATGCAAGGCAGCGACGCCGACCAGACCGCCGCGCTGCAGGCGGCGCTCGACGGCGCGAATGGTCGCCTCACCCTTCCCGCCGGGCGCTTTCGCGTCGCGGGCCTGCGCATCCCCGGCAATCTCGTACTCGAAGGGGTGCCTGGCGCCACCTGGCTGATCGCCGCCGGCGCCATGACCGGGTCCATTGCGGGCCAATCCAATATCGTGCTGCGCGATATCGGCTTTGCCGGAACGAGCGGCGGCGATCCGTTGTTCGGGGTCGAGGGGAGCACGGCCATCACCATCGAGCGCTGCTCTTTCCGCGATAATTCCACCATCGCGCTGGGCCTGCGCGGCAGCGCCGCGACCATTCGGGACTGCGATTTTTCCGGGCATGGCGACGCCGCCATCCATTCGCTCGACAGCCTGGGGCTGCTCGTCACCGGCAACAGAATCGAAAACTGCGGCAATGCCGGCATTCGTATCTGGCGCAGCCAGAGCGGTCCGGACGGCTCCATCGTCACCCAGAACCGCATTTCGCGCATCGACTGGCGCGGTGGTGGCAATGGCCAGAACGGCAATGGCATCAATGTCTATCTCGCCAATGCGGTCATCGTCGCCGACAACCACATCGCCGACTGCGCCTTCACCGCCGTCCGGCTCAACACCACCCACAACACCCAGGTCACTGGCAATGTCTGCCTGCGCTCGGGCGAAGTGGCGATCTTTTCCGAGTTCGGCTTTTCCGGCTCGATCATCGCCGACAATCTGGTCGATGGCGCCGCCACCGGCATTTCCATCACCAATCTGGATGCTGGCGGGCATCTGGCCAGTTGCGCGGGCAATATCGTGCGCAACATCACCCCCAATTCGCCGGTCAATCCTGACACCATCCCCGTCGGCATTTTCGTCGAGGCCGATGTCGCGGTCACCGGCAATGTGGTCAGCGCCGTTCCCGGCGCCGGCATCGCCGCCGGCTGGGGCCCCTATCTGCGCAATGTCGCCATCACCGGCAATGTCGTCACCGACAGCAGGATCGGCATCGGCGTCAGCGTGGTCGAGAACTCCGGCGCCGTGACGCTTGCGGGCAATATCGTCTCCGGCGCGACAGAGGGCAGCATCGTCGGCATGCGCTGGACCGAGATCACCGAACCCGATCTGCTGGCCAATGCCGGCCGGTACGGACATGTCAGCCTGCGGTAAGGCAAGAATACCGCCATTGCCTCAGCCACCGCACGTCACCCCGACGCAGGCCGGGGCGACAATTCGCGAGTAAGTTGAACCCGAGCGGCCAGGCCAAAGCCCCCCTCGCCCTATCAGGGGGCGATCAGGAGGGTATATCCCCCTCACATAACCGCCCGCATCT
Source organism: Devosia sp. (assembly GCA_026126125.1). Taxonomy (GTDB): domain Bacteria; phylum Pseudomonadota; class Alphaproteobacteria; order Rhizobiales; family Devosiaceae; genus Devosia. Next base: position 34,254 of record JAHCJW010000012.1, on the reverse strand, counting down.
CCCCCACCACGGCCTTGCGCACATTCACCACATCCTGCCGCGCGAACCGCTCCAGCACCGCCCTCTGCCCCGCGTCCGGATCGGCGAATTTCAGCAGCAGCGCCGCCACCATGGCGTGGCTCGCCGCCATATTGCCGTCGTCGCATTTGAGCGCATAGCCCCACCCCTTGTCGCGAATGGCGCCGCATTGCACGCCCTCGGCGCCGCCCTTCTGCATCACCCGGCCGCCGAACGCCGTCATCACCAGCGTGTCGAGATGGCCGGTGCCGGCCACCAGATGCGGATGACGCGTCGCCGCGTCGAACAGGGCCCTGGCCCCGGCCGCGTGGCCGGCATCGAGCCCCTTGCCCGTCGCCATGCGGGCAAAGCCCAGCGCCAAAGCGCGGATAGGCGCCGCCCAGGTGGGAATGGAACAGCCATCGGTGCCGCAGCGATCCTCGCGCAGCCCCTCGCCGATCACCGCCTCCACCGCCGCGCGCACCGCCTTTTGCACCGCGTGCTCGCGGCCCACATAGCCGGCGGTCGGCACGCCCATGGCCAGCGCCACGCTCAACATGCCCGAATGTTTGCCAGAGCAATTATTGCGCAGAGCGTTTCGGTCCGCTCCGGCGGCGCGCAGGGCCTCGCGCGCCTTGCCATTGGTGGGCATATGCGCGCCACATTCGAGATCGGCCACCGACAGGCCCATGCGCGAGAGAAAGGCGCTCACCCCCTCGACATGCGCGTCTTCTCCGTGATGGGAGGCACAGGCCAGCGCCAGTTCTTCCTGCGTCTGATGAAATTTCTCGATCGCGTGCCGATCGAACATCGCCAGCGCCTGCATGGACTTGATGGCCGAGCGCGGAAACACCGGCCGCTCGATATCCCCGGCCGAGGCGATCACCGTCCCATCGGCGTCGATAACGACGAAAGCGCCGCGATGGCGATTTTCCACCCAGTTGCCGCGCACGGTTTCAACGAGAATGGGATTGGCGTCCATAAAAAAACTCCGGTCCAGCACTGGTCATGACGAACAGTGCGGAACCGGAAAAGTCAACATGCATGGGAGGAGGCAGAGAGGCAGAAGTCTCGAGGATGCAGGCTGAACCCTTTCCTCGGTCGAGATCACCGGGCTTGCCCCGGTGAGGGATGGACAGGAGAGAGGGCTAGAAATTCCCCGCCGCAACCGGCGTCAGATAGCGTGCATTGACCCAGCCCTGCAGATTGCCGCGCTCGACGCGGCACCAGTCGGCGCCCTGATCCATCTCGATGCAGCGCTCAACCCAGACATGAGTGCCGGGGGCGAAAGCTCCGATCTTTTGGGAATAGCTGGCCGGCCATTTGCGGACATTGAGCTTGTCCCAGCGGGCGACATTGCTGACCTGGGCCGGTTGATCGACGGAATAGCCGGCGGCCATGGCCGGTTGCACCGCGAAGGCGGCGGCAGCGGCGATGACGAGGCCGCAAAGCCCTGCAACCAGAACCTTTTCCTGTGCCTTGTTCATTGTCTTGTCCCCTGGACCTTGATCATGAACAGACCTTGCCCGGCGCGCCTTGAACTCACGCTGATCGACACGTTCAGCCTGCGTTCATCCAACCAAAGTGGCGCGATCAAACGCCTCATTGCCAAGCCTTCGCGCACGGCACTTTCTATTCGCTGTCGGACTGGTCCCGCCATTCCGCCGCGAGGGAGAAGAAAATGGGCAGTCGCATACCGGAAGACCACGCCGAGCGCAGCGCGATCATGGACGAGGTGCATGCGCGCCCGGTCGAGATCGTGCCCGACCTATGCCGGGTGCGCCGGCTGGTCCTGGTCATGCCGGCCAAGCCGGGCGCCATGCAGGATGCTTTCGAGCGCTTCGCCGATTTCCGGCGGGCCCAGGGTGTCGACCTGCCGGTATCGAGCTCCCGCCAATATAGTTTCGAGACGGCGCAGCGCCAGGTCACCTGGGAGTTTCATACCGAGTTCGTCACCATTACCTGGCGCTCGGCCACCGACGAGCCGGAGAACTGGCCGGACGATATCGGCATGGATGCCATCGGGGATGGCCGGCTGATCGGCGCCATCAGGATCGATGTCATCGGCGACAAGATCATTCCCGACCACCTGCTGTCCGGCTTCAATCTGGCAACGCTGTGTCTTGCCGATATCGAGGGGGGCAAGGCGCAGGTGGCGACCGACTTCGTGCCCGATGCCGCACGCTTCACGCGCGTCGAATTCGCCGCCGGGGGCCTGACCACCCTGCGCCGGTCGATCCTGCTGCGCCGTCTTCTTGAAGTGGAAACCTATCGCTGCATGGCGCTGCTCGGCCTGCCGCTGGCGCGCTGGGCCTCTCCCGAAGTGCGCGAGATGGAGGCGGAACTTTCGAGGGTAATCGACGGGCTCGGCGAAACCACCAATGCCAGCCGCGCCCAATCGGTGCTCGATGCCCTGCACCGGCTGTCGGCCCGCTCGGGCCAGTTGGCGGAACGGCTGGGCTATCGCTTCGCCGCCGGGCGCGCCTATGGCGACGTGTTGAGCGCGCGGCTCGAAGGGCTGCGGGAAAGCGGCACCAACAAGGGCTCCACCCTCACCCATTTTATCGGCAACCGGGTCCTGCCCGGTCTGGCGACCTGCGCGGCGATCGAGCAGCGCCTCGCGGTGCTGTCGGGCAAGATCGAGCGGGCCATCGGCTTGCTCGATGTGCGGATCGGGGTCGACATGCAGGTGCAAAATGCGGCGCTGCTCGACAATATCGCCAAGACCGCGCGCAGCCAGTTCCTGCTGCAGCGCACCGTCGAGGGGCTCTCCACCATCGCCATCAGCTATTATCTGCTGGGCATATTGAGCTATCTGATGGCCGGGCCGCTGGCGCATCTGCACTGGGACAAGACCATGACCCTGTCCGCGGCCGTCCCCTTCGTGATGCTCGCCGTCTGGCTGATGGCCCGCTCGGTCCGCCGGGCGCACCACCCCAGCTAGATCTCTGGGAGTATCGGACCGGTGCGCAAAGCTCACGGCTGCCAACGATGCGTAACAAGGGATTAGAGACGTGGTTTTGAACCTGACCTGTAGGATCCTCTTTCGGCCGATTTGTATTTTTTTTCCGTTTTTGGAGGTGGATCATGGCCTCATTTCGACGGTGGTTCGGTCGCGCTGCGTGGTTGCTGGCGCCAGTCAGGCCGCGCGGCGGCGCAGCGCTTTGCGGTGAGCGAGTCTGGCGGTTTCAAGTCGGGCGGCTTGTACTGCCGGAGCATCAAACCGGTGGCGTACAAGAGCGGCCGTCCTGTCGGCAAGGGTCCGCTATCGATCTGACTTCCCGTCGCCGTGGTAGAGGAGAAGCCGGTCACGGACGATGCCCGAGCTTGCCGGGCGCGGTTGGAGTGCAGTTGCCGCCCATGGGCCAAGCTTCCCGTCCCGGCTGCCGCCGGGCTGGTTTGAAGATAAAACAGCCGATGGTATCGAGCGGCGTACGCGCTGACGTCATTTGAAAAGCGCCGGGTCTGGATCGCCAGCTTCCGTATGCGTTGCCAGCCGGGCTGCTCTGGTTGCGTTCAGTCGGGATGAGACCAGCTCAATGATGACCGCCCGCGCGTCGCTCCCGCCGCGCGCGCGAGCGCCTCAAGGCCGCGCGTTTGCAAACAGTGGGGCACGCAGACCTGATCGGGGTGGCCTGCGGCATCGAGGCTCAATCCGCACCTGCAGATCCACGGCGCCATGAACCGCGCCGTATTCCATCTATGTCGAGACTCAACCGGCGCCGACGCTCGCACCCGGCGACATCGTCATCTCACAACCCTGAAGCGTCCACGCATGCCAGTGCTGGAAGCGCAGTCCGAGCGCGAGGCGCATGGATGCTCTTCCCTGCCCAATGACCGCGCGAACCCGATCAGATGGCCTCTCCAAACTCGGCGTCCATCTGTGCAAGGCTGCCGCGGCGAACCTTCTTTGTTTGCGCGTTCAGTCGCCCGTGAAGAGCATCTGCCACCTATTCCGGTCAGACGAACAGGAAACCATTTGGGCTGGGCCGCAGGATATGCGTCATAGTTACAGCACGACGCTCTAGAGCGGCAATTTGCGTTCGACAGAACGCACGCCGCTATAGAGGATCGGTGCGAAAACCGTGCTCACGGTTTTCGGGCCATCCGATGCGTAACCAATGGATTGGAGCGACAATTTGCGGTCGAGAGAACGCACGCCGCTCCCGATGCCCGGGCGAGCGCAGGCGGCTTGGCTATTTCAGCCAGAACATCGGCGTCAGATCCACCGAGATCGGCTCGTTCCTGTCATTGGTCGCCATGATGTCGGCCATATGCGCCCACCAGCGCTGCATCACCTCGGTATCGGGCAGTTCGGCCATGCTATGGTCCATCCGCCGCCACAAGACGCCGAAGAGGATATTGGTCTCCTCGTCGAGGTGAATGGAATAATCCTTCACCCCAGCCTCGTGCAGCAGATCGACCAGTTCGGGGAAGATCTCGTCGTGGCGCTTCTTGTATTCTTCCGCCATGCCGGGGTTGAGCCGCATCTTGAAGGCGTGTTTTTCATAGCCCTCGTCGGTGATCATGCGCGACGTTCCTTCCACATCTTGTAAAGAATGGGCAGCGCGATCACCACGATCAGCAGCGAGCCGGTGAAGATCGACATGACGATGCCCGGCACGTTCAACAGGCCCAGCCCGAAGGTGACGAGGCCGATGATCAACGCCGCGATCACGACGCCGATGATCGAGCCGGCGCCGCCGAGAATCGACACCCCGCCCAGCACCACCATGGTGATGACATCGAGCTCGAAGCCCTGCGCGATGGAAGGGCGGGTCGAGCCCAGCCGCGCCGTCAACAGCACGGCGGCCAAGCCGCTCATCAGCCCGGTGAGGCAGAACAGCACGAATTTGATGCGATCGACGCGCACGCCGGAAAACTGCGCCGCCGTCGCATTATTGCCGATGGCGAAGACGCGGCGGCCGAAATTGGTGTGGTGCAGCAAGACATAGAAAAGCACCGCCGCCACGGCGAACAGCACCAGCTCGAAGGAAATGACGCTATCCCCGATATAACCCTGGCCGAACCAGGCGAAATCGCGCGGATAGCCGCCATAGCTGCGGTCACCCAGAATGATATAGGCGAGGCCGCGAAACAGGCTCATCGTGCCGATGGTGACGACGATGGAGGGCAATTTGAGCACCGTCACGAGAAAGCCGTTGAAGGCGCCGCAGCCGAGGCCGGTCAACACCCCCACCAGCACCAGAACCGGCGTCGGCACCCCAAAGGTGTGCAGCGCAAAACCCATCAGCGTCGAGGCCAGCGCGATGATCGAGGCCACTGACAGGTCGATTTCGCCAGTGATGATCACCAGCGCCATGGCCAGCGCGATCAGCCCCTTCTCGGTGAAGTTGAAGGTGAGATCGGAGAGGCTCCAGGGGTTAAGAAAATAGGGCGAGGCGAAGCTGTTGCCGACAAAGATCGCCAGCGCCACCAGCACCAACAGGCTTTCCCAGCTCAAAACGGCGGATTTCAACGGATTGTCGAGCCGATCGGGCAACTGGCGGCCGGCAGAGGACATATCGGTCATGCTACAACCTCGGCTTTCTTGAGAATGATCCGGCCCTTGCTGCGCTCGCCACGCGCATTGAGCACCACGGCCAACAGGATTGCGGCGCCGGAAATCGCCATCTGCCAGAAGGGCGAAACGCCGATCACCGGCAGGGCGTTGTTGACGACGCCGAGGAAGATGGCGCCCAGCAGCGCCCCGCCCACCGTACCGATGCCACCGGCAATCGAGACGCCGCCAATGACGCAGGCGGCGACGATGGTCAGTTCATAGCCACCCGCCACTTCCACCGAGGCGATGACATAGCGCGAAATCCACAGATAGCCGCACAGCCCCGAAATGGCGCCCGAGAGCACGAAGGCCATGAATTTGGTGCGCCCGACATTGATGCCGGTATAGACCGAGGCCGTCGGGTTGACGCCGATGGCGTAAAAAGCCCGCCCCAAGGTGGTGCGCGTCATCAGCACATAAACCAGGGCGGCGACGACGATGGCGAACCAGCTCAAAATGGGCAGGCCGAGGAACACGCCGCGCTGCAGTTGAATGAAGTCAGTGCTCATCTGTGCCGCGTTGACCCAGGCGCCGCCGGAGATGACGAAGACGAGGCCACGGAAAATGGTCAGCGTGCCCAGCGTCACCACGATGGGCGGAATATCGAGCTTCCACACCAAAATACCGTTGAACGCGCCCAGCGCCGCCCCGGCCACGACACAGCCGGCGATCAAAAGCGGAATGGGAATGAACGGGAACGCCGCATTGGTCATGGCGACGATCATGCCGGTTAGCGCCAGGTTGGAGGCCATGGACAGGTCGATCGAGCGGGTGAGGATCACCGCCATCTGCCCCAGCGCCAGCATCATCAGGATCGAGGTATCGTTGAAGATGGTCAGCAGGTTGCCCGGCTGCGAGAAGCGCGGAAAGCGCAGCGTCACGCCGATGACGACGGCGAGAATGGCCAGCGCCAGCCAGACCTCGCGGTTTTTTAGAATGCGGTTCATGCCGCCTGCTCCTGGGCGATGCCGGCCGCCAGGCGCACCAGCGTCTCGGGCTGCAAATTGCGGTTGTCGAGCGTGTCGATGATCAACCCCTCGCGCATGACGACGATGCGGTCGCTCATGCCCAAAATTTCCGGCAGTTCGGACGACACCATGATCACGCTCAGCCCCTGCGCCACCAGCTCGGCCATGAAGCCATGCACCGCCGCCTTGGAGCCGATATCGATGCCCTTGGTCGGTTCATCGAGAATGATCACCTTGGGCAGCGTGGCCAGCCATTTGGCGATGACCACCTTCTGCTGGTTGCCACCCGAGAGGGTCGAGACATTCTGGCTCAGCGAGGAGGCGCGCAGATCGAGCCGCTCGGTATAGGTGCGGGCCAGTTTGAATTCCTCGACCATGCGCAAAAAGCCGTTGCGGCTGGTCTTGTCGAGGCTGGGCAGCGAGACATTCTTGAAGATCGGCTCGCCGGTGATCACCCCCTGCTTGCCGCGCTCTTCGGGCACATAGACGATGCCGGCCTCCACCGCATCGGCGGGCGAGCGCGGGGCAATGGTCCTGCCGTCGAGCACCATGGTGCCGGAGGAAGGGGCCGTCATGCCGAACACGGCCTGCATCACTTCGGAACGCCCGGCCCCGACCAGCCCGTAAAATCCCAGGATTTCGCCCTTTTTGACGGCAAAGGAAATATCTTCGAACTCGGTCGGGTGGCTCAGCCCCTGCACGTCGAGCACGGTCTGGCCGATAGTGGCGCTGCGCTCGGGGAAAATCTGGTCCACCGGCCGGCCAACCATCATGCGGACGATTTCGCCCTGCGGCGTCTGCTTGATCAGCCCCTTGCCCACCATTTCCCCGTCGCGGAACACGGTGTAGCGGTCGGCGATGCGGAAGATTTCATCGAATTTGTGGGAAATGAACAGGATCGCCTTGCCGTCCTGTTTGAGGAGATCGACGAGCACGTAAAGCTCCTCGATTTCCTTCTGGCTCAAGGCGGCGGTCGGCTCGTCCATGATCACGACCTGCGCGTCGATGGAAAGCGCCCGCGCCACGGCCACCAGGTGCTTCTTGGCGATGCACAGTTCCTTGAGGGGAATGCCGGCATCGATCCCCGCCGCCATGGCATCGAGCGTCTTTTGCGCCTCGGCGCGCATCGTCTTCCAGTCGATCAGCCCGAAACGATTGCGCGGCGCGTGCCCCAGATAGATGTTTTCGGCGACGCTCAACTCGTCGAACAGCACCGTTTCCTGATGGATGGCGGTGATCCCGGCATTGGATGCCGCGATCGCCGTCGGCAGGCTGACCACCTGCCCGCCGACGCGGATTTCTCCTTCGTCGGGCTGGTAGATGCCGGTGAGGGTCTTGACCAGCGTCGACTTGCCCGCGCCGTTCTCGCCGATCAGCGCCGTCACCTCGCCCGGATAAAGCTCGAGCGCCACCTTGTGCAGCGCCCGCACGCCGGGAAAGCTCTTCGATATGCCCGAAAGGGTCAGGATGGGGTCGGTCATGGGGTTCTCTGTCAAGAAAGAACCCCCTCCCTAGCCCTCCCCCTTGAGGGGGGGCAGGGAGGGGGGCGTCCCGGCGCCGTGGCGCCGGGCCAGAAAAGATCCGTAGATCTTCGAAAATTCTTCGATATTGCTGGCGTCGAACTGGAACGGTGCGGCCATGGCCGCCGAATTGTTCTCGTCCAGCGTCACTTCGCCGACCTTGCCGATGGAGAAGGTGGCGCCGGGCGCCGCTTCCTGGCCTTCGACCAGCGCATTGGCGAGGAACACGGCCGAATAGCCCAGGTCGATCGGGTTCCACAGCGCCACGGCCTGCGAGGCACCGTTGTCGATGAACTGCTTGAACTCGGAGGGCAGCGCCAGACCGGTGACATTGATCTTGCCGATCAGACCCTGGTCGGTGACGACCTGGGCCGCCGCCACGACGCCGACCGTGGTCGGGGCGATGATGGCCTTGAGGTCGGGATAGGCAGCGATCAGGCCGCGGGCTTCCTCGGTCGATTTCACCGAGTCGTCATCGCCATAGACAACCGAAACCAGGTTGATATTGGGGAATTTCTCGGGGATGGCGGCCTTGGCGGCTTCAATCCAGGCGTTCTGGTTGGTTGCGGTCGAGGCGGCCGAGAGAATGGCCACGTCGCCACCCTCGGGCAGATAGTCGGCGGCAAGCTTGACGATGGTTTCGCCGATCAGGCCCACATCCGAGGGGTTGAGGTGGATCTGGCGGCCTTCGGGGGCCACGCCCGAATCCCAGGAGATCACCTTGATGCCGCGCTGCTGGGCGCGCTGCAGCACCGGCACCAGCGCGTCCGGATCATTGGCCGAGATGGCGATGGCGTCGACCTGCTGAGCGATCAGCGAGTTGACGACCTCGATCTGGGCTTCGGCGGTGGCGGCGGTCGGGCCGGTATAGATCAGCTCGACATCGCCCAGTTCGGCGGCGGCTTCCTGGGCTCCCTTGGCGGCGGCATCGAAGAAGCCGTTGCCGAGCGACTTGACGACCAGCGCGATGCGGGTCTGGGCGGCGGCCGGAGCCGCCATGAGAACGGCAGCGGTTGCTGTCGCGGCGAGCAGTGTCCAGAGTTTCATTTGGATCCCTCCCTGGGGTGATCTGGTCATGTTGGTCACTCAGGCCGAATTTGGTTCGACTTCGGCCGGAGCGGTCGCGTCCGCCACGATGAGCCGCACGCCTGCCGTTTCCAGCATCTGGCGGTCCTCGTCACGGATGCCGCTGTCGGTGATGACGGCGGCAATTCGGTCGAGCCCGCACAATATGAGGCTCGAGCGTCCCGAAAATTTCGTGGAATCGGCCAGGACGATCAGCTCGTCGGCCTGCCCGATCAGCGCCAGTTCCGACTGCACCACCATGGGGTCGGCCTCCATCAGCCCGTGCGGGCCGATGCCCTGGCAGCCGATGAACATGCGCTTGGCATAGAAATGGCTCGCCACCACACCGCCGAAAGGCGAGAGAATGACGTTCTGCTCGCGATAGACCGTGCCGCCGGGAATGACGACCGGATTGCGCGAATTGTGGATGAGATATTCGGCGATGATGAAGGAGTTGGTGAACACGCTCACCCGCTTGTTCGTCAGGTGATGCACCATCTGATAGGTGGTGGTGCCGCCATTGATGATGATCGGCTCGCCATCACGGCACATGTCGGCAGCAGCGCGCGCGATTGCGCGTTTCTGCGCAATGTTGAGCGCTTCGTTGACGGAGAAGGGGCGGCCGATCAGCCCGCTCTGCTCCGGCGGGGTCAGCGCCTCGGCGCCGCCGCGCACCCGGCGCAGCTTGCCCTGCACGTCGAGCGCCGCAATATCGCGGCGGATCGTGGCTTCCGACGAGCCCGTAACCTCGCACAATTCCGTCACCGTTACGACGGGGCGCGATTGCGCGGCAGCAAGAATAATCCGGTGGCGTTCCGTTTCGTGCAAGGCTGATACTCCCTCAGCGCATTTGCTTTCATCAATCCCGCGCAGAGTCAATCACTGTTTGACCAATTTCTGTCACAATCGCGCATGAATGACGAATAATGATCGTTTCTGATTGACACCGTATGTCGTTCCATGGCCATGTCCGGGCCATCTCGCGACTTCTCTGGGAGGATTATTCATGTCGACCGCGCCCAAGCGCCTTGCCAATCTGTGGGACGATGCCAAGGCTGCATCGCTGACCGAGCCGGAGCGCCTCGTCTATCGCTCCAACCTCCTGGGGTCCGACAAGCGCGTCACCAATTACGGCGGCGGCAACACCTCCTCGAAAATCTGGCAGAAAGACCCGTTGAGCGGCGAGGAGGTCGAAGTCCTCTGGGTCAAGGGTTCGGGCGGCGACAGTGCCTCGATCAAGCTCGACGGCTTTGCCACGCTCTATATGGACAAGTTGCGGGCCCTCAAGGGCCTCTATCGCGGCGTCGAGCACGAAGACGAGATGGTGGGCTACCTCCCGCACGCCACCTTCAATCTCAATCCGCGCGCCGCCTCCATCGACACCCCGCTCCACGCTTATGTGAACCGTCCTTACGTCGATCACATGCACCCGGACGCGATCATCGCCATCGCCGCCTCGAACAATTCCAAGGAACTGACGCGGCAGATCTTCGGCGACGCCATCGGCTGGCTGCCGTGGAAAAAGCCCGGCTTCGAGCTCGGCCTGTGGCTGGAAAAATTCTGCCTCGACAATCCCAATGCCAAGGGCGTCGTGCTCGAGGCGCATGGCCTCTTCACCTGGGGCGATACGCCCAAGCAATGCTACGAAACCACCATTGCCATCATCAATCACGCCATCGAGTGGTTCGAGAAGGAAACCGAGGGCAAGACCACTTTCGGTGGGGAAGCGGTCCAGTCGCTGCCGGCCGAAGAGCGCCGCGCCGTCGCCGCCCGCCTGATGCCGAAAATCCGTGGCTTCATCTCCGAGGACAGCCATAAGCTCGGCCATTTCGACGACAGCGCCGCCGTGCTCGAATTCGTCAATTCCCACAATCTGCGGCCGCTGGCGGCGTTGGGCACCTCCTGCCCCGATCACTTCCTTCGCACCAAGATCCGCCCGCTGGTGATCGATTTCGACCCGGCCCATCCCGATCTCGACGCCGTCATCGCCGGCCTCGCCGACCAGATCGCCGCCTATGCCAGCGACTACCAGGCCTATTACGAGCGCTGCCGCCACGACAATTCCCCTGCCGTGCGCGATCCCAATGCCGTGGTCTATCTCATTCCCGGCGTCGGCATGATCACCTTCGCCAAGGACAAGGCGACCGCCCGCATCTCGGGCGAGTTCTATGTCAACGCCATCAATGTGATGCGCGGCGCCTCGACCGTTTCGGAATATCGGGGCCTCCCCGAGCAGGAAGCCTTCGACATCGAATATTGGCTGCTCGAAGAGGCCAAGCTCTCGCGCATGCCCAAGCCGAAATCGCTGGCCGGCAAGATCGCCCTCGTCACCGGTGGCGCCGGCGGCATCGGCAAGGCCACTGCGGCCCGTCTGCTGCGCGAAGGCGCCTGTGTGGTCCTCGCCGATATCGACCAGTCCGCGCTCGACAACGCCACCGAAGAGCTGTCCCAGGTCTTCGGCAAGGATTTCGTCCGCCCGGTGAACATCAACGTCACCCGGGAAGCCGAGGTCATTTCCGGCTTCGCTCATGCCGTGGTCGAATTCGGCGGCCTCGACATCCTCGTCTCCAATGCCGGCCTCGCCTCCTCGGCGCCGATCGAAGAAACGACGCTGGAGCTGTGGAACAAGAACATGGACATCCTGTCCACCGGCTATTTCCTTGTCAGCCGCGAAGCCTTCCGCCTGTTCCGCAGCCAGAAAATCGGCGGCAATGTCGTCTTCGTCGCCTCCAAGAACGGTTTGGCCGCTTCGCCCAACGCCGCCGCCTATTGCACGGCCAAGGCCGCCGAGATCCATCTCGCGCGCTGCCTTGCCCTTGAAGGCGCCGCCGAACAGATCCGCGTCAATGTCGTCAATCCCGACGCCGTGCTGCGCGGCTCCAAGATCTGGGCCGGCGAATGGCTCGAACAACGCGCCTCGACCTATAAGACCGACAAGGACGGGCTGGAGGAAATGTATCGCCAGCGCTCGATGCTGAAGCGCTCCGTGTTCCCCGAAGACATTGCCGAAGCCATCTATTTCTTCGCCTCGGAAGCCTCGGCAAAATCCACCGGCAACATCCTCAACGTCGACGCCGGCAACGCCCAGTCGTTCCCGCGGTAAGGTTTAGAAGGACCCCTCACCCTGACCCTCGCCCCTATGAAAGAGGGTCAGGGTGAGGGGCTGACAGGCAGAGGCGGTCGGGAGAGAGCAAAAATGACCGAACACATCATCGACCCATCCATCGTCAGCGCCGAAAACGCGGCCCGCGAAGCCGATCTGCGCCGCGACTACGAAAGCCTTGGCGAACGTCTCGACCGGCGCGGCATCGCCATCGACGCGATCAAGCAAAAAGTCGCCAAATTCTCCGTTGCCGTTCCCTCCTGGGGCGTCGGCACCGGCGGCACCCGCTTTGCCAAATTCCCCGGCAAGGGTGAGCCGCGCGATATTTTCGACAAGATCGAGGATTGCGCCGTCATCGCCCAGCTCACCCAGGCGACGCGCACCATCTCGCTGCATATCCCCTGGGACAAGGCCGATCCGAACCGCCTGAAGCAGGCCGCCAGCCGCTTCGATCTCGGCTTTGACGCCATGAATTCCAATACGTTCTCGGACGCCAAGGGCCAGATTCAGTCCTACAAGTTCGGCTCGCTCTCGGCCACCGACAAGGCGACCCGCGATCAGGCCATCGAACACAATCTCGAATGCATCGAGATCGGCAAGACCATCGGCTCCAAGGCCCTGACCATCTGGGTCGGCGATGGCTCCAACTTCCCCGGCCAGGTCAATTTCGCCGACCAGTTCGGCCATTATCTCGACTCGGCCAAAGCCATCTACGCCGCCCTGCCCGACGATTGGCGCGTCTATACCGAACACAAGATGTACGAGCCGGCCTTTTATTCGACCGTCGTGCAGGATTGGGGCACCAATTACCTCATCGCCAGGGAGCTGGGCGACAAGGCCTATTGCCTCGTCGATCTCGGCCACCATGCGCCCAACGTCAATATCGAGATGATCGTCTCGCGCCTCGCCCAGTTCGGCAAGCTCGGTGGCTTCCATTTCAACGACAGCAAATATGGCGACGACGATCTCGATGCCGGCGCGATCGATCCCTATCGCCTGTTCCTGGTGTTCAACGAGCTGGTCGACATCGAAAACCGCGACGCTGATTTCCACCCCGCCCACATGCTCGACCAGAGCCACAACGTCACCGATCCGATCGAGTCTCTGATGCTGTCGGCCTCCGATGTGCAGCGTTCCTATGCCCAGGCGCTGCTGGTTGACCGCAAGACCCTGAAGGCGGCGCAGGATGCTAACGATGCGCTAACCGCAACACAGCAATTGCGTCACGCTTTCCGCACCGATGTGGAGCCGATTCTAGCCCTGGCCCGGCTCGAAGCGGGCGGCGCCATCGACCCGCTCGCCACCTATCGCGCCGCCGGCTATCGCGCCAAAGTCGCCGAAATCCGCCCCGAAGTCGAAGGCGGCTCGGGCGGCATCGTCTAACCGTTTTCCAGCACTCCTCTGCGCGTAAGAAAAAAGAGGCCCGGTGAGCAATCGCCGGGCTTTTTTGGCATCTCTCCTGAAATGCTCCAACAACGCCGAAGATACAGCCTCTGCCCCTCCGCAGAGAGGGTTGGGATGAGGGCGTTCAAGCCTTTACCAGGCCGCCGAAATATTCGAGCGCGTATGCCTCCACTCCCTCGACCAAAATCGCCTCGCGCCCGCGAAACTGACCCGTCCCGCCCTCGCTGCGATCGCGATAGACCCCATGCGGGCCGCTCCACTCGAAGCCGCCCAGAAACCGGCCCTCGCGATACATTTCGCTCAGCGCCGCTTTGATCGTCTCGCCGGCGCGCTGCCCGTCGATCAGGTCCAGGCGCTTGATATAGCCGTAATAATTCATCGCCCAGACCGGCTCGCCCCCTAGCCAGACCGTTTCCTGGCCCAGAAAGTCGGTGCCGCCGAAATAGCTGTCGAGATAGCGCCATTCGCCCTGTTTCCAGCTCAGGTCGCGCGCGCCGGGCCGGGAGGCGGAAACCTTGTTGCCGCCGCCCACATAGGTCGCCGCCTTGGCCGCGACGATGATCCTTGTCAGCTGGTTGAGATGCATCGAGATTTCCAGGTCGTGTCCCGAAAAACCTTGCCCGGGCTGCGGCCAGAACCTGTCAGCAGATCGCCCCCCGGCCGATATTTCTGGCCAGGGGGGCGACAAAGACTATTTCATGACCGGCATCTGGAACTCCGCCCCGTCCTTGATGCCGCTGGGCCAGCGTGCGGTCACGGTCTTGGTGCGCGTCCAGAATTTGATCGAGTCCGTCCCATGCTGGTTGAGATCGCCGAACGCCGAGGCCTTCCAGCCGCCAAAACTGTGATAGGCCAGCGGCACCGGCACCGGAACGTTGACGCCCACCATGCCGATATTGACCCGCGCTGCAAAATCGCGCGCCGCGTCGCCGTCGCGGGTAAAGATTGCGGTGCCATTGCCATAGGGATTGTCCATGACGAGGTTCAGCGCCTCGCCATAAGTGCTCGCCCGCGCCACGCACAGCACCGGCCCGAAGATCTCTTCCTTGTAGATATCCATCTCGGGGGTGACGTGGTCGAACAGGGTTGGGCCAACGAAGTAGCCGTTTTCATAGCCCTGCAGCGCGAAATCGCGCCCGTCGATCACGAGGTCGGCCCCTTGGCTGACACCGCTCGAAATCAGCGTCTTGATGCGCTCCTGGCTGGCCTTGGTAATCACCGGACCCATTTCGGACGCCTTGTCCGAGGCCGGGCCGACCTTGAGCTTTTCGATCCGGGGCCGCAGCGCCTCGATGATCCGGTCCGCCGTGCCCTCGCCCACCGGCACCGCCACCGACACCGCCATGCAGCGCTCGCCGGCCGAGCCGAAGCCCGCCCCCATCAACGCATCGGCGGCCTTGTTCATATCGGCGTCGGGCATGATGACCATATGGTTCTTGGCGCCGCCGAAAGCCTGCACGCGCTTGCCGTTTTGCGCCGCGGCACCATAGACATAGCGGGCAATCGGGGTGGAACCGACAAAGCTGATCGCCTCGATCTTGTCATGCGCCAGAATGCCGTCGACGACGTCCTTGCCGCCATGCACCACGTTGAGAATGCCCTTGGGCAGGCCGGCTTCGACGGCCAGCTGCGCCAGCTTCACCGGCACGGACGGATCGCGCTCCGAGGGCTTGAGGATGAAGGCATTGCCCACGGCAATGGCCGGCGAGAGCATCCAGAGCGGGATCATGGCGGGGAAATTGAACGGGGTGATGCCGGCCCCGATGCCGACCGGCTGGCGCATGGAATACATATCAATCCCCGGCCCGGCGCCGTCGGTATATTCTCCCTTGAGCAGATGGGGCGCGCCGGCGACGAATTCGGCGACCTCCAATCCGCGCAAAACATCGCCCTTTGCATCTTCGACGGTCTTGCCATGTTCCGCGCTCAACAGCTCCGCCAACTCCTGCATGTCGCGATTGATCAGCGCCACGAAGTTGAAGAACACGCGCGCCCGGCGCTGCGGATTGGTGGCGGCCCATTTCGGCTGCGCCGCCGCGGCGCTGGCCACCGCCGCCTCGAGATCGGCCGGGGTAGCGAGCGCCACCCGCGCCTGTATCTCGCCGGTAGCCGGGTTGAATACATCCTGGAATTGGGTCGAGTGACCATTGCTCTCAACGCCGTCGATGAAGTGGCCGATAGTGCGCATGAAACGTCCTCCTTGGGGCGAAGATGTTTTTGCGCTATAAATTAGATCGATCAACGCCATAGATTTTACATCGGTTGTGCGTAAATTATAGTCCAGAACATGACAGCGAACCAGGCAAGGCAAATCATGAACTGGGACGATGCCCGCATCTTTCTTGCCATTGCGCGCCATGGGCAAATTCTGGGCGCCGCCAAGGCTTTGGGGCTCAACCACGCCACCGTCGCCCGCCGTCTCAACGCGCTGGAAACCGCGCTCAATACCACGCTGTTCCGCCGCAAGACCAATGGCACGGAGTTGACCACCGAAGGCGAGGGCTTTCTCGAATTCGCCGAAATCATGGAAAGCGCCAGCCTGGCCGCCACCGAAGCCAGCGGCGCCGATAGCGCCGTCGCCGGCACGGTGCGCATCGGCGCGCCCGACGGGTTCGGCGTCGCGTTCCTCGCCCCGCGCCTGCCGCTACTGGTCGAACGTCATCCGGGGCTCCGGATAGAGCTGGTGCCGGTACCCCGCGCCTTCTCCCTCTCCCGCCGCGAAGCCGACATCGCCGTGACCCTCGAGCGCCCGCGCGAAGGCCGGCTGGTGGCGCGAAAGCTCACCGACTATCGGCTCGGGCTCTATGCCTCAAACGCCTATCTCGACCGCCATGGCATGCCAGCCGGACTTGGCGAGCTGCCGCGCCACCGGCTGGTGGGGTATGTCGACGACCTCCTCTATACGCAATCGCTTGATTATACGGCAGAATTTTCGAAAGACTGGCGATCAGCCATCGCCGTTTCCTCGGCCATGGGGCAAACCGAGGCGGTTCGCGCCGGTGCCGGCATCGGCATTCTGCATAAATTCATGGCCAGCGGCGACAGCGGGCTGGTTCCGGTGCTGCCCGCGCATTTTCTCACCCGCTCCTATTGGACCGTGGTGCATGAAGACCTGCGCAGTCTGCGTCGCGTGGCGCTCGTCGCCGATTTCCTCGCCGAGATGGTCGCCAATGAGCGGGCGATGTTCTAAGGCGTGTCTGCCCAGAGTGAGAACCGGTTTTGGGAAAAGACATGCGTAAAAACAGAGAGCTAAAGCGAATGGAGCTGATCTGAAAGAAACGCGACGCGCCTTAATCCCTTGCCAAGCCCGATCCTTGACCGAAAACAGGCCCATGTCCAAGACCACGCCCGCCACCGCCGCCCTCACCAAAGCCGGTATTCCCTTCGCTTTGGCGCAGTATGACTACGACCCCAATGCCGAGCGCGTCGGGCTGCAGGCCGCCGAAGCCATGGGCGTTTCGCCCGCCGAAGTGTTCAAGACGCTGATGGCCGAGCTGGACGGCAAGCCGGTCTGCGCCATCGTGCCGTCCGATGAAGAAGTGAACATGAAGAAGCTGGCGGCGGCGCTGGGCGGCAAATCGGCCCAGATGATGAGGCCGGCCGACGCCGAACGGCTTACCGGCTACAAGGTCGGCGGCATCAGCCCTCTGGGCCAGCGCAAGCCGGTGCCGACCGCTTTGGACGAGCTGGCGACGCTTTACGATGAGATCTTTCTCAATGGCGGGCAGCGCGGCTTGCAGATCCGCATCAAGCCGGCCGATCTGGTCAAGGCGCTCGATTGCGTCACTGCCGATCTTGTCCGTTGAAACCTTGCCCATAAACGACAAAAGGCGCCCTGGAGGACGCCTTCATCGGAATTCGCAGTTCTGCCTAGGAATTAGGCAGTGTAGGTGCCGCGAGCGATCAACTTGATGTCGCCACGGGTGATGCCCAGATCATTCAGCTGACGGGCGTCGAGCGAGTTCAGCTCGCGCAGGGTGCGCTGGTAGCGGGCGTATTCGGCGATCTTCTTTGCAATGTTCATCTTGGTTCCCCTTCGTTTGATGACCTCTATGTAGACCACCTGAGTCGTGATTAGTAGCCGGCCTTCCTGCACATCGGTTATGCACCCAGTGCACATGAAAGCAGCAAAGGCGTCATATTCGGTTCAGCTGCGTGGCAAGATCATGGCCGGAGGGTGGCGGCAATGTCCCAGCAAGCTTTTGAAAAGCAAAGAAAAACCGGGCTTTCAGTGCGAAAACCCGGTTTGCCGATTTTTGACCAATTGGTCACCAGCCATGCATTAATGCATCGTTAGCCATGGCCGTTCACTCCCGGCCCTGCTCCTTGGCCAGGCGCCGGTCCTCGCGCATTTCAAACCACATGGCGTTGAGAATACCGAAGGTGCAGGCCAAGCCAAGCCCGAGGATCCACGAGAAATACCACATTGTCTTCTCCTAATAGGCGTTGGGGTTCTTGCCCAGGTTCTGGCCCGTCACCGGCCCGCGCATCACCCGGAAGACCCAGGCGGTGTAGAGCACGATGATCGGCAGGAAGAAGCCGGTGGCCAGCAGCATGACGAACAGCGTCAGATGGCTGGACGAGGCATCCCAAAGCGTCAGGCCGGCATTGGGCATGGTCGAGGACGGCAGGAAGAAGGGGAAGATCGATACGCCCGCAGTGGCGACGATGCCGAAAATGCCAGCGGCGGCGGCCAGATAGGCCGTCCATTTCAGCCCGCGTTGCAGCCCCAGAACCGCCACCGCCACACCCAGCAGGCCGATCACCGGCGCGGCGATCATCCAGGGATAGGTGCCGTAATTGCGCAGCCACCCGCCCTGGACCAGCTCCACCGTCTTGGCCAGCGGATTGATC
Organism: Devosia sp.; assembly: GCA_026126125.1. Classification (GTDB taxonomy): domain Bacteria; phylum Pseudomonadota; class Alphaproteobacteria; order Rhizobiales; family Devosiaceae; genus Devosia. The sequence continues at coordinate 15,780 of JAHCJW010000012.1, read as the reverse complement.
GGCGCATTGGGATCGATGACGCTGGTCACCACATAGCCGTTCATGACGGCGACCCAGACCCCGCCCAAGGCGAAGAGGACCAGGGTGGCGAGGCCGCTCCAGATGCCGTAGCGGCGCGCCCTTTCGGCCAGCATGCCATCGGTGCGTCCGACGATGAGGGTGGCGCCGAGCGTTGCGATCATGCCCACGCTGACCAGCCCCGCCAGGAGGGCGAAGGGCATGAGCAGCTGAAAGAAATTGCCCGTATAGAACATGCGCATGGTGTCATCGATGTGGAACGGCGCGCCGAGCAGCACATTGCCCACCGCAACGCCCATGATCAATGAGGGCACGAAGCCGCCGATGAACAAGCCCCAGTCCCAGGTGGCGCGCCAGCGCGGATCTTCCACCTTGCCACGGAACTTGAAGCCGACCGGGCGCAGGATCAGCGCCAAAAGGATCACCAGCATGGCCAAATAGAAGCCCGAGAAGCTGACGGCATAAAGCGGCGGGAAGGCCGCAAAAATGGCGCCACCACCCAGGATCAGCCAGACCTGATTGCCTTCCCAGGTCGGACCGATGAGGTTGAGCAGGATACGGCGCTCCTCGTCGGTGCGGGCGACGAAGGGAAGCAGGGTCCCCACCCCGAGGTCGCGCCCACCCATGATGGCGAAACCGATCATCAACACGCCCAGCAACAGCCACCAGATCAGCCGCAGCGTTTCATAGTCGAGTGGAATGGTGCTCATGATCCGAGCTCCTTGGTCGCGGGGGTTGCCGGAAGGGCGGCCATGACGAAATCCTCATCGCCCTCGCTGGGTGTGAACAGCTTGTCCTTGGGCCCGGCCCTGACGATGCGGACCATGAGAATGACCATGATCACGAACAGAACCGTGTAGAGCAGCACGAAGAAGCTGAGCGACAGCACCAGATCGAGCACCGACAGGCTCGAAGCGGCGTAGAATGTAGGCAGAACCCCTTCCACCACCCAGGGCTGGCGCCCGAACTCGGCAATGAACCAGCCGGCCTCGATGGCAATCCATGGCGTGGGCAGCAGGAAGACGGTGAGCCACAGGAGCGGCTTGTTGGTGTCGATCCAGCCGCGCGAGGCGCGATAGAACCACAGGGCGAAAAAGGCGATGTAGAAGAAGCCGAGCCCCATCATGATGCGGAAGGTCCAGAACAGCGGCCAGACCCCGGGAACGGTATCGGCCGCCGCCATGGCGATTTCCTCATCGGTAGCGTTCTGCACGTCGTCCCGATAGCGCTTGAGCAACAGGCCATAGCCCAGATCCGCCCAGCGCTCGTCGAACACGGCCCGCGCCTCGGCATTGCTGCCATCGGCCCGGATTTCCTGCAGGGCCTGGTAAGCCACCATGCCCGAGCGGATGCGATGCTGCGCCCGCTCGACCAGTTCGTTGATGCCCGGCAGGGGCTGATCAAACGACCGGGTGGTGATCAGGCCACCGACCCAGGGCACCGAGATCTGAAAGCCCGGTTCGCCGTTTTCATCGGGAAAGGCGAGCAGCGTCCAGGGGGCCGGCGCCGCCTCGGTGTGATACATCGCCTCAAGGGCGGCGATCTTCATTTTCTGATGCTCGGTGGCGACATAGCCGCTTTCGTCACCCAGCACGACCACGGAGAGCGCAGCGGCGAGCCCGAAGCTGGCGGCCACGACCGCCGAGCGCTTGGCCAGCTCCACATGCTTGCCCTTGACGAGGAAAAGCGCCGAAATGGAGAGGACAAAAACCGCGCCACACAGATAGCCGGCGCTGACCGTATGCACGAATTTGGCCTGCGCCACCGGATTGAAGATCACCGCCATGAAGTCGGTGATTTCCATGCGCATGGTATCGGGGTTGAACTTGGAGCCGACCGGATTTTGCATCCAGCCATTGGCGACAAGGATCCACAGGGCGGAAAAATTGGCGCCGATCGCCGTCAGCCAGGTCACCACGAGGTGGCCGACCTTGCTCAGCCGGTCCCAGCCGAAAAAGAACAGGCCGATAAAGGTCGCCTCGAGGAAAAAGGCCATTAGGCCTTCGATGGCCAGCGGCGCGCCGAAAATATCGCCGACATAGTGGCTGTAATAACTCCAGTTCATACCGAACTGGAACTCCATCACGATGCCGGTGGCCACCCCCATGGCGAAATTGACGCCGAACAGCGTTCCCCAGAACAGGGTCGCCTTTCGCCAGATTTCACGCCCCGTCATCACATAGACGCTTTCCATGATCACCATCATGAAACTCAGGCCAAGCGTCAGGGGCACGAAGATGAAGTGATACATCGCGGTGGCGGCGAATTGCCATCGCGAGAGTTCGACGACGGTCATATCGATCATGGCACGCTCAAGGCCTCTATGCTGGGGTTGGCCCCCAAGGGGGCCACCCTTTAGTTTCCTCTTATGCCGCACCAGACTGTAACCAGCCTTGATTCAGATCAAGAGGCGTTGTCGATGACCTGCATAGGGTGCCAATCGAGGATCTCGGCCCAGCAAGCCCTCCCCCGTCCACAACCTCAGACCATTGCCCGTGACACCAGAAGCAAAAGCCGCCGGAAAAGCCCTGTCCCGCCTGCAAAAACGCGGCTCGCGCAGCCTCCTCCTGGCCATGGCCGCACCCTTGGTCGGGGGCGGCCTGCTCGTCTGGCAGGCCTGGACCCTGGCCGACATTCTCGGTCGCGCCATCGAGGGTGGCGAAGCGCCACAGGCCCTGCTGCCGGCCATCGGGCTGGTGCTTGCCCTGCTGATCACCCGGGCCGGTCTTGGCGCACTGGGCGAATGGTTCGGCGCCGTCGGGGCCGAAACCATCAAGCAGGATTTGCGTGAGCTGCTGTTCTCGAGCCTGCTTTCGCGCTCGCCGCGGCGCGGCGAGATGGCATCATCCGGCGCCGCCGTCGCCGCCATCGTCGATCAGGTGGAGGCGCTCGACGCCTATTATGCGCGCTATCTGCCTGCCATGGCCCAGGCGGCGCTGCTGCCGCTGGTGTTCGGCGCCATCATCCTGCCGCTCGACTGGGTGGCGGGTCTTTTGTTCATCGTCACGGCGCCGCTGATCCCGGTGTTCATGGCGCTGGTCGGCTGGGGCGCCCAACGCGCCACCGATCGCCAGGCCAAGGCCCTGACGCGTCTGTCGGGGCGCTTTGGCGACCGTTTGCGCGGCCTGCTCACCCTGAAACTGTTCGGTCGCGCCGAAGCGGAAACCGCGGGCATCGTCGCCGCCAGCGAGGCCTTGCGCCAGCGCACGCTCAATGTGCTGCGCATCGCTTTCCTGTCCTCGGCCGTGCTCGAGTTCTTCGCCGCGCTGGGCGTGGCGGGGGTAGCGCTCTATCTGGGGCTGACCTTCATCGAGTTCCTCAATCTGCGCTCGAGCCCGCTCACCCTGCAACTGGCCGTATTCCTGTTGCTGATGGCGCCGGAAGTCTACAATCCCTTGCGCCTGCTGGCCGCCCATTATCACGACCGCGCCGCCGCCAAGGCGGCCATTGTCGAAATCGAGCGCCAGCTGGGAGAATTGCCCACCGAAGCCAAGGTCTTGCACGATATCGCCCCCCTGCCCGGCGACGCCATTGCCGTGACCCTCGACGGGATCACCCTGCGCACGCCCGACCGGCAGCGTCTGGTCTTGCACGATACCAGCCTCGACATCGCCGCCGGAGAGCACGTGGCCCTGGTCGGTCCCAGCGGTCAGGGCAAGACCACGCTGCTCGAAGCCATTATCGGCCTGCGCCAGCACGAGGGCCGGATCGCCCTCGACGGCGCCGATCTTGGCGACTGGCCACTCGAAAGCCTGCGAGCGCGCAGCTTTCTGCTCACCCAGAAACCGCGTCTCATCCACGCCAGCCTCGCCGACAATATCGCGCTGGCGCGGCCCGGTGCCAGCCGCCGCGACATCGAGCAGGCGGCGGATCTGGCGCAGGTGACCCCGTTCGCCGATGCCATGGCGGATGGTCTCGATACGATCATCGGCGAAGACGGCCTCGGGCTTTCCGGCGGCCAGGCGCAGCGCGTGGTCATCGCGCGGTTGTTCCTGCGCGATGCCGGATTGATCCTGCTTGATGAACCGACGGCGCATCTCGATGGTGCGCTCGAGGCTGAGATCATGACGGCGATCATCGGCTATGCGCGCGGCCGCACGCTGATCGTCGCCACCCATTCGGCCGCCGTTGCCGGGAAACTCGGAAAATCCTGGCGAATCGCCGGGGAAACCCTGCTGCCGGCGCCACTGCCGGCCCGCAAGAAAGGTGTGGCATGAAAGCGCTCGCCAGTCTCGTTCCGCTGTTTCGCCGCCGGGCCGGCGCCATGGTTCTGGCGCTGTTGCTCGCTCTCGTCACCCTGGCGGCAGGCGTGGCGCTCCTGGGCACCTCGGGCTGGTTCATCACCGCCACGGCGCTGACCTCGGCCGGGCTCGCCTTCAATCTTTTCGTCCCGTCCTCGCTGGTGCGCGGCTTTTCCTTCGTACGTATTCTCTCGCGTTATGGTGAGCGCCTTGTCGGTCACGACACGACGCTCAAGCTGTTGTCGGACCTGCGCGGCTGGCTGTTCGCCGCGCTGTTTCCGCGCGTGCCGCTGGCCAATCGCTCCATTCGCCATGGCGATCTCGTCAGCCGGCTGACAGCCGATGTCGATGCGCTGGATACCGCCTTTCTCGTTGCCATCGGGCCGTTTCTGGGTGCCATTCTGATCGGCGCCGGCGTCACCGCCGTCCTTGCCTGGCTGCTGCCGGGTGCGGCGATCATCTATGGCCTGGCCATTGCCGGCGCGGTGCTGATCGTACCCGTGCTGCTCGTGGCTCTGGGCCGCTCGGCCGGACGCCAGGTCGTCGCCGCCGCCGCCGATGCGCGCATTGCCGTCTACGATGCCGTTGCCGGTCATGCCGACCTGACGCTGCTCGGCGTTCTGGGCACCACGTCGCGCCGCTTCTCGCAAGCCATGCAGCACCTACGCGGGCTGCGCCTCACCACCGCGGCGCTGACCATCGGGGCGGGCTGGCTGGTACAGGCGCTCGCCGCCCTCGCCCTTGTCGGCACGCTCTGGGCCGGCGTCGAAGCTCATGCGGCCGGGACGCCCGATCCCGCCGTCATGGTGGCGCTGGTTCTCGCCGTGCTCGGCAGTTTCGAGGCGACCGCTGTCATCGTGCGCAGCGTCGGCAAAGCCGCCAGCGCGCTGGCGGCCGCCGAGCGCCTCGACGCCCTTGCCAGCCTGCCCCTCACCATTGCCGAGCCGGCAACGCCGCGCGCCTTTCCGCTCAACGCACCGATTCATTTCTCGGATGTCAGCTTCGGCTATACGCCGGACACGGATGTGCTCAAGGCGTTTTCCCTGACCGTGGCGCCGGGAGAACGCATCGCCATTGTCGGGCCCAGCGGCGGCGGCAAATCAACCCTGCTGCGCCTGTTGTTGCGCCTCAACACGCCGCAGGCTGGCGCGATTTCGATCGGCGACACCGTCATCGCCGATATCGCCAGCGCCGACCTGCATGCCCAAATGTCGCTGCTCAGCCAGGACAGCCCGGTGTTCATCGACACCATCCGCAACAATCTGCTGATCGCCCGCCTCGACGCCAGCGACGAAGAGCTGTGGCAGGCGCTGGACGCCGCCCATTTGGGCGATTTCGTGCGGGCCCAGCCCAAAGGGCTCGACACCCCCGTGGGCGAAGCCGGGCGGACGCTTTCTACCGGTCAGATGCGGCGGCTATGCCTGGCGCGAACCCTCGTGTCAAAGGCCCCGATCATCCTGCTCGATGAGCCGACCGACGCCCTCGACCGCGCCACGGAACTGGCTTTTTTCGAAACGCTGAGCGAAGCGACCCGGGGCCGGACCGTGCTCATGGTCACCCATGCCGCGATCCCGCCGGGCACGGTCGACCGGGTGGTTGCCTTGCGAAACGGGCGGGCGGACTGAGCGCTCGACCAAGCGCGCTCAATATCCGTTCTTTTTCAGCCAGGCCCGCATCCAGGCGATTTCTTCCTCCTGGGCGGCGATGACGGCTTGGGCAAGGGCACGCACTTCCGGGTCGGTGCCATGCTCAAGCACGATCCGCGCCATGGCCACAGCGCCCTGATGGTGCGGCAGCATGCCCCGGATAAAATCGACATCGGCATCGCCGGTATACTCGATGGCCATTTCGGCATGCATGGCGGCATTTGCCTTACGATAGGCGATCGTGGCGGCGCTTTCTGGTCCGCCACCGTGGCCGGCATGGCTCGAATGATCCTGGGCCGAGGCCGTGCTGAAAAGTACGGCCAATGCGAAAGCGGCAAGCAGGGGTTTCATCGTGATCTCCACCATCAACCCCACAACCCTGCCGCCTTCAAACTTGGTAAGGTCAAGTGGGCGTTCAGGCGGCTTCGGGCGTATAACCGGCCTCGCGAATGGCTTCCTCGCCCTTGGCGCGATCGCCGGTGAAGCTCACCTTGTGAGTCGAAAGGTCGACCTGGATTTCGGCGCCCGGCAGGGCTTCTTCAAGCGCCTGACGCACGGTCCCCACGCAGTGATTGCAGGTCATGTCGTTGACGGTGAACGTCGTTTTTTCGCTCATTTCAGTGTCCTTTGCTGATGGGTTTGTCCCCGGCGAGATCGTCGAGAATGGGGCAGTCGGGCCGATGGTCGCCATGGCAGCAATGCACAAGGTGCTTGAGCGTGCCGACCATGGATTCAAGCTCGGCGATCTTGGTTTCGAGCGCAGCGATATGGCCCGAGGCGATCTCCTTCACCTCGACGCTGGCGCGGGACTTGTCCTGCCAGAGAGCCAGGAGCGCGCCGGTTTCCTCGATGGAAAACCCCAGCGTCCTGGCGCGGCGAATGAAACGCAGCACATGCACCTCGTCGCTGCCATAGACGCGGTAATTGCTGTCGGTGCGATGCGGAGGGCGGATGAGGCCGATCTGCTCGTAATAGCGGATCATCTTGGCCGAAACGCCCGACGCATCCGCCGCCTGGCCGATATTCATAGGGTGGCTCCCTTCACGGCGCGCAGACGCTGCGCATTGCCCACCACGAAGATCGAGGATAACGCCATGGCGCCGGCGCCGAGCATAGGCGAAAGCAGGATGCCGAAGGCCGGATAGAGCACTCCCGCCGCGACCGGGATCAGCACCGTGTTGTAGCCAAAGGCCCAGAACAGGTTTTCCCAGATATTGCGCAGAGTGGCGCGGCTGATGGCGAGCGCGTTGAGCACGCCTTTGAGATCACCGCCCAGCAGCACGACATCGGCGCTTTCGATCGCCGCGTCGGTGCCGTTGCCCACGGCGATGCCGATATCGGCTTCGGCCAAAGCCGGCGCGTCGTTTATGCCGTCGCCCACATAGGCGACCACCCGATTGCCCTGGCGCAACGCCTTGATCGCCGCGACCTTGTCGGCCGGCAACACCTCGGCCTGGACCTCGTCGATGCCGAGCTGGCGGGCAATGGCGGCGGCGGTGCGCCGGTTGTCACCCGAAATCATCGCCGTTTTGAGGCCCATGGCGTGCAGGCGCTCGATGACGGCCTTGCTGGTGGGCTTGAGCACGTCGGCCACCACGATGGCCGCAGCGATGCGACCATCGATGGCCGCGAAAACCGGCGTCTTGCCCTCATCGGCCAGCCGCTCAAGCGTTAAGGTGAATTCGGACTGATCAAGATGCTCGAGCATGCGGGAAGACCCCACTTCGACCTTGTTCCCGCCAATGGTGGCGACGACGCCATGGCCCGGATCGGAATCGAAGTTCTCGACGGCCGGCAGCACAAGGCCGGCCTGCGCTGCCGCCGCGACAATGGCGAGGGCGATCGGATGCTCCGAACGGCTTTCCGCGGCAGCGACGACCGCCAACACATCGTCATGGGTGAAACCGGCAGCGAGGATGAGGTCGGTGAGCACCGGCTTGCCCTCGGTCAGGGTGCCGGTCTTGTCGAAAGCCACCACGTCCGCGTCGCGCAGGCGCTGCAAGGCCTCACTCTTGCGAAAGAGCACGCCCAGTTCGGCCGCCCGACCGGTGCCGACCATGATCGAGGTGGGGGTGGCCAGGCCCATGGCGCAGGGGCAGGCAATGATCAGCACCGCCACTGCATTGACGAAACCGAAGGTCATGGCCGGATCGGGACCCCAGATGGTCCAGACGATGAAGGTGACGACAGCCATCGCCATCACGACCGGCACGAACCAGGCAGTGATGCGGTCGACAACCTTCTGGATCGGCAATTTGCCGGCCTGGGCTTCCTCAACCATGCGAATGATCTGGGCCAGCATGGTGTCGCCGCCGACCTTGGTGGCGCGGAAGCGGAAACTGCCGGAGGTGTTGAGCGTGCCGCCAATGACGCTATCGCCCTCTTTCTTGGAGACGGGCAAGGGTTCGCCGGAAATCATCGATTCATCGACATGGCTGGTGCCATCGACCAACTCGCCATCGACGGCGATTTTTTCTCCAGGCCGCACGACGAGGATGTCGTTTACCCTGACGTCCTCAGCGGCCAGTTCGATGGTTTCGCCGTTCCGTTCGACGCGGGCGAAACGAGCCTGTTCGCGCACGAGACGCTGGATGGCTTCGCCAGTGCGGCCCTTGGCCAGGGCTTCGAGCAGGCGGCCGAGCAGGATCAGCGTGACGATGACGGCGGAGGCTTCGAAATAGACATAGCGTGTCTCGGCCGGCACCAGTTGGGGGGCGAAGGTGACGACGGTGGAAAACAGCCACGCGGCGCCGGCGCCGATGGCCACCAGAGAATTCATCTCCGGCGCCCCGCGCAGCAGCGCCGGGATGCCGATGCGGAAAAAGCGGAACCCCGGCACGAAGAGCACGGTGGTCGCCAGCACGAAATAGAAGACATAGAGCCATTGCGTCGGCACGACGCCCATCAGCCAGTGGTGGAAAGGCTCGTAAAGATGCCCGCCCATTTCCAGCACAAAGAGCGGCAGGGTGAGAATGGCGGCGAAAATGACGTCGCGTCGCAATCGGGCCGCATCTTCTTGATGATGATGCGCATGGTCCTGAGCCGGCGCGTCAGGTTGGCGCAAGGCCCCCTTGTAGCCGACTTTTTCGACCGCCTTGAGCAGATCGCCGACGACGGCGGTGCCGACATCGATCGTCGCCCGCTCTGTCGCCAGGTTCACCGACGCCGCTTCGACGCCGGGAACCTTGAGCAGCGCCTTTTCCACCCGCAAAACGCAGGAGGCGCAGGTCATGCCTTCGATGTCGAGCGTTATCGGCTGGGCGGGGGAAGAATGTTGGACATGTTTGTTCATGGTGAAATACCTCGTCCGCCCTTCTATAGACCTTCCCATCATGGCAAGGTCAAGAGGTGAGAAAAGAATGGTTAAAAGCAGCATGCGGCGAGTTGGCGCAGCGACATCGCGGCGTGTTATATCGAGGGGCGCGTGCAACTAAGTGGAGGGAGCCAGGAGTTACGCCATGCAAACCGTGCGCAAGGACATCCACAATTCCGACCTGCCGATTCTGTGCCAGAATTGCGAGGCACGCCACCAGGGCGTTTGCGGGGCGCTGACGTCTGAGCAACTGCTAAGGCTCTCCAAGCACACCCGGCGCGTGCGGCGCGATGCGGGGCAGGAATTGATGGCCGACGCCATGCCGATCGCCGCCTATGCCAATGTGCTGCGGGGCGTCATCAAGCTCACCAAAGTGCTCGAGGATGGCCGCCAGCAGGTCGTCGGGCTGCAATTCGCGCCTGATCTTCTCGGCCGGCCCTTTGCCGGAGAGAGCCGGGTCAGCGCCGAAAGCGCCTCCGACGTCGATCTGTGCATGATCCCCAAATCCGCCCTCGAAAACCTCATCAAACAGAGCGCGCCGCTCGAGCACCGCATCATGCTGCAGGCGCTGCGCGAACTCGATGAGGCGCGCGACTGGATGGTAACGCTGGGGCGCAAGACGGCGGCGGAGAAGGTCGCGAGCTTCCTTTATCTGATCGCCACTCATATCAATCCCGAGGAGGGCGAGGCTTCGACCACGTTCGACCTGCCGCTCAGCCGGGCTGATATTGCCGATTTTCTCGGCCTGACCATCGAGACCGTCAGCCGACAGATGAGCAAGCTCAAGGCGGAGAAGATCATCGAGATCGTCAATTATCGCCATGTGACCGTTCCCGATCTGGCGCAATTGCGTCTGCGGTGCGGCTGAAGCGTCGAAATATCCTCTTGCGCCTACAGGCCGCTTGCCCGGGCCACCGAATTGCGCACGATCAGCTCGGCCCGCAGCAGAACCTGCCGTTCGCGCGGCGGTTCGCCAGCCAGCATTTCGAGCAGCAGTTCCATCGCCGCCTCGCCGATACGATGGCGGGGCTGCTTCATCGTCGTCAGTGAGGGCGACACGAAGCTGGCAAAGGAAATATCGTCGAAGCCCATCACCGAAAACTGTCGCGGCAGATCGTAGCGCCGGGCATTGAGGGCGATGATCACCCCGAGCGCGGTCGCGTCATTGACGCAGAAAAACGCCGTGGGCAAGGCATCGCGCACGAACATCAGTTCGGCTGCCGCCCTGCCGCTTTCGATGGTGCCGTCCCCGTCGATGATCAGGCGGGGATCGAGGGGAAGACCAGCGCCGGCAAGCGCCGTGCGATACCCTTCCTCCCGCAACCGGTTGATTTCTCGGCCGGGCGCATGGCCGATGAAGGCCACCCGGCGATGCCCCTGAGAAAGCAGATGCTCGGTGGCGATGCGGGCGCCTTCGAAATTGTCGACGCCGACAAAAGGCACATTGGCGGCCGAAACCGGCTCGTTCACCGCCACTATCGGCGGCAAGCGCGTCTCGCTGCCGTCCTGGCCATAACCATAGGGCAGATGGCCGGTGAACAAAATCAGCCCATCGGCCTGATTGGAACTGATGAAGCGCAGATAATCGGTTTCGCGGCTGGGGTCGTTCTGGGTATTGCCGATCAGCACGCCATAGCCGCGCTTGCTGGCCTCCGTCTCCAGCCCCACCAGGATATTGGAAAAATTCGGGTCGCCGACATCGGGCGCCAGGATCAGGATCATATTGGAGCGCCGCATCCGCAGCGAGCGCGCCATGGCGTTTGTGGTGTAACCGGTGCGGGCGATAGCCTCGGTCACGCGGCGGCGGGTGGCGTCGGCCACTTTCGTCGGTTCGTTGATGGCTCGGCTGACCGTGGCAATGGAAACGCCAGCCAAAGCGGCGACATCCTCGATCGTGGCCAGTTTCTGGTGCTGCACTCGGCGCTCCGCCCCTCGCGCCCAGCCGCATCAGCGGCGCGCGCCCCTGCCTTTAGCAGATGCCACGGCACGCGCCATGGCATCTTCCAAGGCTTATAGAGTTTTGCCGCACTGTAAACCTTTACACAAATGATGAAAACCTTTACATCGGCAGGAGAGGCAATGAGCGGGCATCAAGTTCGCCGAGCCTTCAAGGGAGGATGCGTCATGTCCGAGAGGGCTGATCTGGCCGTGCCGCCGATCCTGTCGGCGCATCGCATCTCCAAATCGTTCGGCGATATCCCGGTGCTGTTCAGCATCGATTTCGACATTCGTCCCGGCGAAGTGCACGCCATCATCGGCGAGAACGGCGCGGGCAAGTCGACGCTGATCAAAATTCTCTCGGGGCTCGAGCAGCCGACCTCCGGAACCATCACCTATCAGGACAAAACCGTGGTTTTGCCGCCCAATGGCGAAGCGGCGGCGCTCGGCATCGTCGTCATCCACCAGGAATTGCTGCTGGCCGAACACCTGACGGTGGCCGATTCCATCTTTCTCGGCCGCGAACTCAAATCGGGCTTTTTCCTCAGGCTCGGCGAGATGCGCGACCAGGCCCGCGCCATTCTCGACACGCTGCATGTGCGCATCGATCCCGAAGCGCGCATCAACACCCTGTCGGTGGCCGACAAGCAGATGGTCGAGATCGCCAAGGCGATCAGCCAGGACGCCAAGGTCATCATCATGGACGAGCCGACGGCCGTGCTGTCTGTGGCCGAAACCACGACGTTTTTCGAGCAGATCAAGCGGCTGACCGCCCAAGGCGTCGCCATCGTCTTCATCTCCCACAAGCTCGACGAGATCATGGAGCTCGCCGATCGGGTGACGGTGCTGCGCGACGGGCAGTTGATCGCCACGCTCGGCACCGAAAATCTTACCCCCGACTCCATTGCCCAGATGATGGTGGGCCGAGAATTGTCCAATCTGTATCCGCCCAAGCACGAGCCCGATGTGGACGCCGAAATCATGCTCTCGGTGCGCGATCTGGCGGCGCCGGGTATTTCGGGGATTTCCTTCGACCTCAGACGCGGCGAAATTCTCGGTTTTGCCGGCTTGATCGGCTCTGGCCGCACGGCGGTGGCCGAAGCCATTGTCGGGCTGACCCGCAAGAGCGGCGGCAGCATCACGTTGCGCGGCAATGCGGTCGAATTCACCGACGTGTCGCAATCGGTCGCGGCCGGTCTTGCCTATATGACCAAGGACCGCAAGGGGCGTGGCCTGCTGCTCAATGTGGGGCTGCAACCCAATCTGACGCTGATGACGCTCAGAAAGCATCTGCGTCGCGGCTTTCTCGATGGCAAAAGCGAAGAACAGGCGCTGGAGCGGGCCGTGCGCCGCTTCGATATTCGTGCCCGCGATCCCTCGGTGCCGGTCGGCAAGCTCTCGGGCGGCAACCAGCAGAAGCTGATGCTGGGCAAGACCATGGAGAGCGAACCCGACATCGTCATCATGGACGAGCCGACGCGCGGCATCGACGTGGGCACAAAGCAGCAGATCTATCACATCATCGCGGCGCTGGCGGCGGAGGGCAAGGCGATCATCGTCATCTCCTCGGAAATGCAGGAAGTGATCGGGCTCAGCCACAAGGTTCTGGTGATGCGCAATGGGCGGCTCGCCGGCCAGCTCGAAGGCGCCGAAATCGTGGAAGCGGAAATCATGCGGTACGCCGCAGGCATCAAACAGGGTGGGAACGATGAGCGTATCAGCGCATGAGGCAGCAAAGCCGGGCAAGGGCTTCCGGCTCGACCTCAAGACGGCGGGGCCGCTGCTGGCGCTGATCCTGCTGGTAGTCCTGGGCTATAGTCTCAACCCGGCTTTTCTCAACGAGGGCAATGTCACCAATATCCTGACCCGCTCGGCCTTTATCGGCATCATCGCGGTGGGCGCTACCTTCGTCATCACCGCCGGCGGCATCGATCTATCGGTGGGCTCCATGGCCGCTTTCATCGCCGGGGTCATGATCATCATCATGAACTGGGCCGTTGGAGCGATGGGTGCCTCGATCTGGACCGTGCTTCTGGGCGTGGGCTGTTCGCTGATCCTGGGCATTGGCGCGGGCTTCATCAATGGCTTTCTCACCACAAAAGCCAAGATCGAGGCATTCATCGTAACCCTGGGCACGATGGGCATCTATCGCTCGTTGGTCACCTATTTCGCCGATGGCGGGACACTCTCGCTGAATAATGGCGCGCGCGAAATCTACCGCCCGGTCTATTATGACAGTTTCCTGCGCATCCCCTATCCGGTCTGGGTGTTCATCACCGTCGCCATCATCGGCTGGGTGCTGATGAACCGCACCGCGTTCGGCCGCTACTGCATGGCAATCGGCTCGAACGAGCAGGTGGCGCGCTACTCCGCCATCAAGGTCGATCGGGTCCGCACCGCCACCTATATCCTGCAGGGCCTCTGCGTGTCGCTGGCCACGATCATCTATGTGCCGCGCCTGGGCTCGGCCTCTTCGGCCACCGGCGTCTTGTGGGAACTCGAAGCCATCGCGGCGGTGATCATCGGCGGCACCATGCTCAAGGGCGGGTTCGGACGCATCGGCGGCACGGTGATCGGCGCGCTGATCCTCACCTCGATCGGCAATATCCTCAATCTCACCGAGATCATCTCCAACTACCTCAACGGGGCGGTGCAGGGCGTGATCATCGTGGCAGCGGTCTATCTGCAGCGCGGCTCCCTAAGCGCCCGACGCAAGAAGGCTGAATAGTTTTCGCAAATTCCACGCCCCGAACGGGCGGGATCATCGGTGCTCCGGCACCCAATTTCGGGAGGATTTCTGACATGTCGTTGAAGGCAATCGCATTGGGCCTGTTGGCCACCAGCGCCCTGATCGGCACGGCCGTGGCGCAGGACAAGATCAAGATCGGCGTCTCGATCCCCGCCGCAACGCACGGCTTCATGGGCGGGCTGAACTGGCACGCGGCCGAAGCGGAAAAGCGCCTCGAAGCCGCCAATCCCAATATCGACCTCATCATCGTCACCGCCGACGGCCCGGCCGACCAGGCCAGCGACCTCGAGGACCTGGTATCGGTGCACCAGATCGACGCCCTCGTGGTGCTTCCGTTCGAATCGGAGCCGCTGACCGAGCCGGTGCGCGCCGTCAAACAGACCGGTGCCTTCATCACCGTTGTCGACCGCGGCCTCACCGATCCGTCGATCCAGGACGTTTATGTCTCGGGCAACAACACCGAAATGGGCGTCAACTCGGCAGAGTACATGATGACCCGCCTCGGTGATGGCGACAACATCGTCATCCTGCGCGGCATTCCCACCGTGCTCGACACCGAACGTTTCGACGCCTTCATGGCCACGATCGAAGGCTCGGGGATCAATGTTCTGGACAACAAGTTCGCCAACTGGAACCGCGACGATGGCTTTGAGGTGATGCAGGACTTCCTGGCCCGCTTCCCCGATATCGATGGCGTCTGGGCTCAGGACGACGACATTACCCTGGGCGTGGTCGAGGCTATCAAGCAGGCTGGCCGCGAGAGCGAGATGTTCGTGGTCGGTGGCGCCGGCATGAAGGAGATCATCAAGGGCGTGATGGATGGCGATGCGCTGGTCCCGGTCGACGTGCTCTATCCGCCGGCCCAGATTGCCACCGCCATGGACGTGACAGTCAATCACTTCGTTTCCAACGGTCCGGTCACCGGCAGCTACATCCTGGGCTCGCCGCTGATCACCAAGGAGAATGCGGCGCAATTCTACTTCCCCGACAGCCCGTTCTGATCCTGCGACACAAGACGGACGAAGGGCGCCACGCGGCGCCCTTTGACCTTTTGCGCGCGCCCGTGCGATGGAGAGGGAATGAAAACCGTTCTCGTCATCGGCATCGGCACCGGCAATCCAGAGCACCTGACGGTGGCCGGCATCAAAGCGCTCAACCGTGCCGATCTGCTGTTCATCCCCGACAAGGGCGCGGCCAAGGCCGATCTGGCCGATGTGCGGCGCGACATCATTACCCGCTATGTCACCCGCGCCGATAGCCGCAGCGTCAGCTATGGCGTGCCCCGGCGCGACGCCGCCAATCCCGATTATGGCGCGGGCGTCGATGACTGGCACGCAGCGCTGGCCGATATTTTCGCCGACCTGATCGCCCAGATTCCCGAGCGGGGCGCCGGGGCCTTTCTCGTCTGGGGCGATCCGAGCCTTTATGACTCGACCCTGCGCATCCTGGAGCGTGTCCGCGCGCGCGCGGATATCGCGGTCGAGGTGATCCCCGGCATCACAGCGATCCAGGCGCTGACGGCCGCCCACGCCATTGCCCTCAACCAGATCGGCGCGCCTGTCGCCATCACCACGGGGCGCAAACTGGGCGGGGTGGAAACCGACACGGTGGTCATGCTCGACGGGCGTTTGGCATTCCTCGACGCCGACCCCGATCTCACCATCTATTGGGGCGCTTATCTGGGCACACCAGACGAAATCCTCATGGCCGGTCGGCTCGGCGATATAGGCCAGCAAATCGTTGCCACCCGTCAGGAGGCGCGCCAGCGCCATGGGTGGATCATGGACATCTATCTGCTCCGGCGGGAACTCTAGTTTTGCCAATTTCCGCTTCTGTCACGCTTGCCCCTCATCCATAATGGCATCTTCCGGACCG
>JAHCJW010000119.1 GCA_026126125.1 Devosia sp. | reverse complement strand
TCGACGTCATGAACGGCATGTCGCCCATGTAGACGTCCTGCTCCTTGATGTCCTTGACCGAGCGGGCGCCGGTTTCCTCGTCCACTTCGAACACGATCAGCCGCAGGGTCACCTTGAGCGGGGCAGCGAAGGTAATGTCGCGCGCACGGCACTCGTCGATGTCATACTTGGGCTGCTCGAATTCGTAGCGCACGAATTCAAGGGAGGCCGTGTTGGAAAAGTCGGTGATCGGGAAGACGGACCGGAAAACGGACTGAAGCCCCTCATCGCCGCGACCGCCCTTGGGCTCGTTGACCATGAGGAACTGATCATAGGAAGCCTTTTGGACTTCGATCAGGTTGGGCATCTCCGTGACTTCGCGGATGGAACCGAAGGATTTGCGAACCTTGCGGCGGCCGTTGAACGTGGTAGCCATGAAAGCTCCTGTTTCTTTAGCGATTGTCTCGGAGGCAGATATCCAAAGAGCCGACCATCAGCCGTCGGAGCTCGGGATATATGCCCGGCAGTTTTTTTGCGCTCACGATCAAATGATCGAGAAGCCAGGGATGACCACAACCACCTCCACAGAGGTCACACGGGGCACACGCCCAGTTCAGGCCATCCAATTCGTTTTTAATTTCATTGGGAACGCCAGCGGCCCATCCAATCGGCCACGGCGAATCGTCTCTGTAGAAACGACAAAGCGAAATGGCACATAATGCGCCATTTCGCAAATTTCAAGGCAAAAGTCGAAATTACTTGAGTTCGACCTTGGCGCCGGCGTCTTCCAGCTTCTTCTTGATGTCTTCGGCTTCAGCCTTCGAAGCGCCTTCCTTGATGGCCTTCGGAGCAGCTTCAACCAGAGCCTTGGCTTCGCCCAGGCCCAGACCGGTGATGGCGCGGACTTCCTTGATGACGTTGATCTTGTTTTCGCCGAACGAGGCGAGGATCACGTCGAATTCGGTCTTTTCTTCAGCGGCAGCGGCCGGAGCTGCACCACCAGCGGCGGCAACAGCGACCGGAGCGGCGGCGGAAACGCCCCACTTTTCTTCCAGCATCTTGCTCAGCTCGGAAGCTTCCAGGACGGTCAGGGCAGAAAGGTCATCAACGAGTTTGGCGAGATCGGCCATTTTATACTCTTTCCAGATTGTGTTTCAGTTCGAACAGGTAGTGTGTTTGGGACGGCCTTACGCCGCTTCGCTCTTTTCGGCGTGAGCCTTGAGAACGCGAGCAATGCCCGCACCCGGCTGCACGAGGATGGAAGCGATGTTGGTGGCCGGCTGCTTGACGAGACCAGCGAGCTTGGCACGCAGTTCGTCGAGCGACGGCAGCGTCGCCAGGGTCTTGACGCCATCGACGTCAAGTGCGGTCGGGCCCATGGCGCCACCAAGAATCACGAATTTCTGATTCTTGTCGGCGAATGCCGCTGCGATTTTCGGCGCAACGATGGGATCTTCCGCGTAGGCGATCACGGTCGGGCCGGAAAACAGGCCCGAGATGTCCGCAACATCGGTTTCCTTCAGAGCGAGCTTGGCAAGGCGGTTCTTGGCGACCTTGACCTTGCCGCCTGCCTTCTTGACCTGCACGCGCAGATCAGTGAACGCAGCAACGGAAAGACCAACGTTCTGCGCGACGACGATCGACCCAGCGCCCGAGAGGGCTTCCTGGAGCGACGCGACGACTTCGCGCTTTTCCGCTTTTTCCATGCTAGTCTCCACTAGACTAGGCCCAGAATGCCGAAGCATGCAGGGACCATTGCCAATTGCTGCCCCCTCCCCTTTTCAGGTTTGGAGAGCAACGGTTAGGTGCCTGCCGACCAAGCGCCCTAAGGCGGCGGGTCTAGGTTCGAACCGAAACCGGAATTTCGGTGTCTCACCCCATCTATTGCTGGCTCCCAGACGGGAATTATCGGCGAACCGACCGGCAGTCTCGGACAGGACTTTTGCCCCTCTTTCGAAGGGCCACACCGGGCGACCTGGGCCGCCCGGAATTCTTCGAATTAGAGAGCCGAAGCCGGCTCGACATGCACGCCCGGGCCCATGGTGGAGCTGACGGCGACCTTCTTGACATAGGTGCCCTTGGCGCCGGCGGGCTTGGACTTCTGCACGGCGTCGGTGAAGGCCTTGATGTTCTGCAGAAGCGCTTCTTCCGAGAACGAGACCTTGCCGATACCGGCGTGGATGATGCCAGCCTTCTCGACGCGGTACTCGACAGCACCGCCCTTGGCGGCGCCAACGGCACCCTTGACGTCCATGGTCACCGTGCCAACCTTGGGGTTCGGCATCAGGTTGCGCGGGCCCAGGATCTTACCGAGGCGACCGACCAGCGGCATCATGTCCGGGGTGGCGATGCAGCGATCGAACTCGATCTTGCCGCCCTGGATGGTTTCCAGCAGGTCTTCCGCACCGACGATGTCTGCGCCGGCGGCCTTGGCTTCGTCAGCCTTGGCGCCACGGGCGAACACGGCGACGCGAACGGTCTTGCCGGTGCCGTTGGGCAGGTTGACGACGCCGCGGACCATCTGGTCGGCGTGACGCGGGTCAACGCCCAGGTTCATGGCGATCTCGATGGTTTCGTCGAACTTGGCCGAAGCCTTCGACTTCACCAGCTTGACGGCTTCTTCGAGCTTGTAGAGCTTGTTGCGGTCGATGCCTTCACGGCCGGCGGCAACCTTCTTTGCGATCTTTGCCATAGTGATCAGCCCTCGACCTGAATGCCCATGGAACGGGCGGAACCGGCGATCATCGACACAGCGGCGTCGACGGTGTCGGCGTTGAGATCCTTCATCTTCTTCTCGGCGATCTCACGCAGCTGAGCCGCGGTGATCGTGCCAGCCGTTTCCTTGCCCGGCAGCTTGCTGCCCGACTTCAGGTTAACGGCCTTCTTGATGAAGTAGGTGACCGGCGGCTGCTTCATCTCGAAGGTGAAGCTCTTGTCCGCATAGGCGGTGATCACCACCGGAATGGGCGAGCCCTTTTCCAGTTCCTGCGTGGCCGCGTTGAAGGCCTTGCAGAATTCCATGATGTTCAGACCGCGCTGACCCAGAGCCGGGCCGATCGGGGGCGACGGGGTGGCGGAGCCAGCCGGCACCTGCAGCTTGACATAGCCAGTGATTTTCTTTGCCATTTTCTATCCTCTTTGTGCCGAAACCGGCCGTTGAGCCGTGGTGCGGGGTGAACAGACGGCTTGGCGCGCCGACATCCCCTTCCACGGGTTTCATCTGGCTGAGGCCAGATGCCTTCTAGTTGGCGCGCTTGCGCAACGCCAAGTCAGACCTTTTCGACCTGACCATATTCGAGCTCCACCGGAGTGGGGCGCCCGAAAATCGACACTTCCACCTTGAGGCGGGAGCGCTCTTCGTCGACCTCTTCCACCACGCCGTTGAAGCTGGCGAAGGGGCCGTCGGAAACGCGCACGCTTTCGCCAACCTCGAAGCTGACGGAAGGCTTGGGATGCTCGACGCCTTCCTGCACCTGCTGCAGGATCGACATCGCCTCCTTTTCGGAGATCGGCATGGGCTTGTTATCCGCGCCCAGAAAACCGGTCACCTTCGGTGTGTTCTTGATCAGATGGAAGGTCTGATCGGTAAGATCCATCTTCACCAGCACGTAGCCGGGGAAGAATTTGCGCTCGGTATCGACCTTGCGGCCACGGCGGATCTCAACGACCTTCTCGGTCGGCACGATCACGTCGTCGAACAGATGCTCGAGCTTGGTCTGGGCGACCTTCTCCTTGATTGCATCCGCAACCTTGCGCTCGAAATTCGAATACGCCTGAACAATGTACCAGCGCTTGGCCATGCTGCCCTGCCGCTCCTCGTTAGTCGCCGAACCCGCCTAGCGGATCGAAAGCATCAAAGACACCAGCCAGGAAATGATCTGATCCGCCAGAAGGAAGAACAGGCTGGCAAAAGCAACCAGCACCAGGACCATGATCGTCGAGATCACGACCTCGTTGCGGCCCGGCCAAGTAACCTTGCTGACTTCCGAGCGGACCTGCTGGAGGAAAGTGATGGGGTTGGTGCGAGCCATTGGCGAATCGGTTCCGGTTATCTTGGTGCAAAACCAAAGGCCGCGCAGGGCACCCGCACGGCTGGAGATTGGCTATCTAGTGAATCCGCCGGCCAATTGCAACAAGCAATCTCGCCTTTGCGGCGCAAGGGGGCGAGTGGGCGCGTAAAGCATAAGTGGATAAACCCGCAAATTTTACTTGCACAGACCGATCGGTTGGATTTGGATCGAATTACGACCAAAACGTGGCAATGGCGAGAGGGCCTCTCCACATGTCGTTCAACATCGTCTCCTGCCAATTGCTGCATTTCGGCCGCCACCCCACCCTGCCCGGTCGCGTCGTCGGCGTGGTTCGGGTGCGGATCAGCGAAACCTTCATGGGCAATCCGACCACTTACGGGCTGGACCTCAAGGTCAAGGCCGATATCGGCAGCGCCAGCTCCGAAACGGTGCGCCACGCCCTTCTGGCCCACGCCGCCCGGCAATTGAACAAGCTCAAGGCCCGCCACCACCCCCAATTGGCCGCTGCCGAGTAGAACCGAAACTGAAAACGCCGGGACACGCCCGGCGTTCGCGTGACTAAAACGCACCGATTGCGGCAGACACAGGTCAGATCAGTAGAACCAGATGCCGTCGGCGATTTCAGGCGCCACCTGCTGGCGATTCTCGGCGCTGTCGGCGAAATAGAGCAACAGATCGCTTCGATCCATTTCGCCGCTGCTCAGTTTCTGGTTCCAGAAGTTGAACCCGCTTTGATCCAGTTGGCGCCCGAGAGCGTTGACATAGAGCAGGGAAATATACTGGGAATTGGTCACGGTTTGCGGCGTGCCGTATTTCGCGATGAATTCGCTCGAATAAATAAAGTCTGCCGCCATGGTGTGCAGATTTTTCTGCCCTCCATCAAGGGCCTTGATCCAATAGCCCAGACCACCCGCGTCCGGCTCGCGGGCCAGCGCCGCCTGATAGAGGCGGAAGCCCATGCCGGCGTTGCCGTCAACGTCGAAGGCGCGGACGCCATCGTTGAACACCACCCGCTCAACGCTGGCGAGATTGCTGTTGATGCCGGCGCCATTGTTCCAGAACTGCCAGCCCTCGGCACTGCGAGCCTGACCATAGCTGCTCGCATTGCCCGGCAGATAGACGGTGTCGAAACCGGCACCACCATCCACATAGGTGTTGCCCGCCGTCAGGGTGATCTTGTCGTTGCCGGCCCCGGCATAGACCTGATCATTGCCGCCGCCGGCAGTGATGGTGTCATCCCCGGCGTGCCCGGCTAGGCGATCATTATAGGGCGAGGCGAAAATCGTGTCGGCGCCGCCCTGGATCGTCTTGAACAGGCCGGCATAGTCGCCCCAGCTCAGATGCTGACCGACCGTTACGCCCCAAACGGAGAAATTGTCGATGGTACCGCGCAGCTGCTCGCCCTGGAAGTACTGGTATTTCGTGACCGTGCCGCCGGTCAGCTTGCCGTCAAAGGAATAGGTCAGGCCATAGCCTTCGATTTTCGAGGTGTTGCCCCAGCCGTCCGTCACGGTCATCTGGTTGGCGCCCATGAAGGTGGGACGGCCCACCCAGGACGCGGGGTCGTGGGTATTGAAGGCATTGATTGCAGTAATACGGGCCATTCACAAATCTCCTTAACGACGCCGCCGCATCAGGCGAGCGCTTTAGAACCGCAACCTCGCCAAGCCCTTGCTGGCAAAGCAATGTGGTTGCACTTTGTCGTATTGCGGGTGAACGCGGAATGAACACGGCGCGCGATAGGCTCCGCACCCAGGTTGATCAGGAAGAGCAATCTTGCGGCCGCAAAGCCCTCACCGCGACAAGCAGGCGCGAGCGACCAGCCTTACGTGGTCAGCCGCGCATTGATGATCGCGGAAATCAGATCTGATTGCGCGGAACTGGTCTCGATCATGGTGCCCGTCCTCTGGTTGAGGTCACCCGCGGTGAATGCCGACGGCGTGAAGACGGATTTTTCGGCAACGGGAAGAGTTTCATGCACGATGCCCGGCATGAAATCCTGATGATACAGGGCCTGGACAAAGTCCGAGGCGATCGCCCGCGAACCGCCGACGATGCCCTTGAGTTCATCCTTAGACAGGCGTCCATCATCATTCATCTGAGCCCCCTCCATGTGGGCGGCCTCAGACTGCCCATTTTCGGACAACTGGTCCACAGCCGGCTCCAGCCAGGCCTAATCAAAGGTTAGAGCATGTCTTCCGAAAGTGGTCCCGGTTTCGCGATAAAGACATGCGCCAAAACAAGGAGCCAAGGCGCAGCGCGGAAAAACACATTCGGCTCACGGCCATGGCCCTGCGAAACACTGGAGTACCAACGCAAAAAGGCCGACCTGCAACCGGTCAGCCAAACACAAAAATCATATTGAAAGTTCAGGGCTCCTGAGGAGCCGGTGGTGGAGGGGACTGAGCGTTTCCACCGACCGATTGAGCATCTTCGGCCCGGCGCACTGCTCGAGGGTCAAGCCCTTTTCCGATAGGCGCTGAAGCAGCCCTTTGGTCAGGCCGTGAAAGTCAGAAACGCGCGGGCCATTGGCCGTATCTTTCAGCGCATCCGCAAACAGGTCGAGAGTTTGCGCAGTCAAGGGGGGGCGTACTCGTCGGCAATGGTGATGAGTTGAGTGCGCAGGTCCATTCGCGCAGTGAATGCGGCAGTTGTGCCGCATGATCAAGCGATTTTCGCGGCACTTTTGCCACTAGCGCGAAGATTGCTGCCCGGCAACAATGCCGCGCATGACTACAGCCTACGAACGCATCCCCCCCCCCCCGCTCATCGGACAAATCCATCAAGCCCATCATCGTCAAGCGAGACGCCCAGGCCGATGACGGCGTTCAGGTCAAGATTATCGGGCTGGTTCGAGCAGCTCGGAACGAGTTCCCGCTATGACCCCCTCCCGCAAACCTAAGCCCGCCAGAGAGCTATGATCCCTTCCCGTTTTAACGAATGCACGAGAACCGAATAATGGCTCGCAAGAAGCGGCATTTGATATGGCTCGTTCCAGTTATGCTTGCTTCTGTCGTATTCGTTTTGTGGTCGCAGCTACAAACTTCTCCGCCAGAGCCGCGTCAGGGCATTCTTGCGGGAGAGAACCTTGATGGTGGCAGATACGCTCTTGTCTATAGTTTCGGGGCTGACATGCCCAATGCGCCCGAACTCGATGGCCAGGCTTGGCTTGTTGACGATCACGAACTGATCGCGCGCCACCGGGACAGCATCGATATTGGCTTCAGCTTTGTTGACTTTCTGCCCGGCGAAAGAGGCGAGCGAAGTTATCTCTATATTTTCCGGGATGGTGTAAAAGTCGGCGGCAGGCTGGTATCCCGCAATGATCAGATCGTTCTTCCAGACCAAATCCGCGATGCGGCACAGCTGGTTCAAACTCAAGCATATTCGGGCAATCGCGCGGATACTTTGTCTGAACAGCGCAACCTTCTGTCGATGGGTGCCTTAGTCGATACCGATAACAGCCCAGATCCACAGGCCCATACGAGCGAGTTCTATTTCTATGCCCGCCTGCCAACCATCGCAGCGCTCGACGGCGCCGGCTTTGATCTCGACGCATACATAGAAACTGTCGAGCAACGAATTCGAGCCGAGGCCCCTCAAGGCGAGTTCGACCTTGAAGTGTCGTCCGCATGGGAGCGCCCGCCTGGAACTGTTTATTTCATCGGCCCTGACAATTGGACGCGGGCTACAGATGCCGGGGGTGGCGCCGCCGGACTGGGTAGTGTGTGGCTATATGATCTCAGGATCGACATAATCGCCGATCCCGAGCTTTATGCCGCCTTTGCTGAGATTGATCTTCACTCCCTGGTCGCCGACCAGCTCAACCGGGATGTTATTTCACGCCAATACATGTCCGCCATGGGCACATCAGATACACCAGAGAGCCTTGTGGTTGAGTCATACCGCAAAACAGGCTTCTGGAGTGCGCTGACCGAGCGGCAGTATGGCTTTAGATATTGGCGGCAGAGCGGTGCTTGAGGCTATAGGGTGGGCGGAGCTGAACAAGCGAGCAACGACTCCATGCTTTTAGCAAGCATGGAGATTACGCATGGTCGCGGTGGCCATCTGGGTTTCCCCAGCCCGTCTGAGGATTGGCGAAGCGCGACACCATGTTTGGAATATCGTCCCCGCCACATCCTGCTGCACTTCGTTGCCGCTGGCATCGGTGATACGTGAGGCCCAGCGCATTGGCGCGCTTCCTGGCAGCTTCAAAGCGAATGCGGGTCTCAGCGCTCTGCCCATCCCGCAGGCCACGCCAATAGGCTTCGAGTTCAAGGTTCAGTTGCTCGACAATTTTGTTGGAGCGAACCTTCTTGGGATCGTCCACCACAGCAATTTCGGTGGAGATACGAACGAGCACGCGCCAATCAAGATGCTCAAATTCCTTAGGCACTCGTAGCGCGAGATACCAAAAGCAGGATCGGTTTTTGGGCTCGGGTGCCTTGGTTCGCCTTATGCGAACAGCCTCAGTGTTACACAGTTTGTTACGCAATATAGGGCGCACAGCCCTCTCGCATCGTCAAGAGGAGCCGCAAACATATAGATTTCTGGACTTTTTGGCCGGAGCCGGTGGTGGAGGGGACTGGATTCGAACCAGTGTACGCTAAGCGGTCAGATTTACAGTCTGATGGATTTAACCACTCTCCCACCCCTCCACATTTTCCGGGTAGGAAACGAAGCGCATCGCGTTTCGTCGGGCGGTTTATGGTGGGCTGTCGCAAGAGTGTCAACACCCTTCGCGCATCTGCCCAAAAGAAATCCAGCACTGGGTGAAAAAACCCTATTCATCCACAGGCGCGGCCTTGCCTTTTGTCCTGAGGTTACGCTAATTCAAGCACGCCTGAATGCATCGGGCGGGTATAGCTCAATGGTAGAGCAGCAGCCTTCCAAGCTGAATACGCGGGTTCGATTCCCGCTACCCGCTCCAAATTTCCCTGACATCGAGACAGAATTGCCGCCGCATCACGCAGGCGCCACGCGATAGGCAAGGTTGTCTGGCGCGGTGCGGTCCTCAGCGACGGAATCAGTAGCAGGCGTCCGGATCGACGAGGCCAGCAAGCGGTCGGCCGGCGAGATCGCGGCCGAGATTGTCGAGAAAGAATCGCGTCACCGTCGGCTCCGAATGCGGCGAGCTGCCCGAGATATGGGGAGCAATGCGCACCTTGGGATGGGCATAGAGCCAGTGATCCGGTGAGGGCGGCTCGGGGTCGGTGACGTCAAGCGTGGCGCCGCCCAGCCGCGCGTCACGCTCACTTGCGGCACCACAAAGATCCAGTCGGGATATTTATCGATGCCGGTCGAGCGCAGATGCACCCATTTGAGGTTGAATGGCCAGCCCTCGGGCGCCCGCATCGGCTTGGTGAAGCCGAGCTTGGCGCTGTCCTGGTTGATCAGCAGCACCTCGGCGGCATCCGGCAGGCGCCAGGCGCTCTCCGGATCGTCACCCAACGCCACGAACTCGACGCCCCCAGGCAAGGCCTTCGCCAGCTTGGCTGGCGAGTTTGTGGTCGTATTGATGCGCGATGATCACCGTTATGGCGGCGCTCTATTGCAGCGTGACGATGGTGCGGCCCCGCACCTGCCCGGCCAGGATGCGCTTTGCCGCGTCAGGCAGGTCCGCCAGTCCGATTTCCGTTACCAGATCGCCATAGGCGGCCAGATCGAAGGTTTTGGCGATCCGCGCCCAGGCGGCGGTCCGATTGGCAAAGGGTTGCATGACGCTGTCGATGCCGCTCAGCGTCACCCCACGCAGGATAAACGGTAACACATTGGTGTCCAATCCAATACCCCCGGCATTGCCGATCGACGCCGCCGCCCCGCCATATTTGATCTGCTTGAGCGCCTTGGACAGGATGGCGCCGCCGACATTGTCGATCAGTCCGGCCCAGCGCGCCGATTCGAGCGGCTTGTCCGGCTGGGCGAGAAAGTCATCACGCGCAAGGACGTCGCTGGCGCCGAGCCCTTTGAGCGTTTCGGCGTGCTCGGGGCGCCCCGAAAGGGCTACGGCCTGATAGCCAAGCCGGGCGAGGAGCGAAATGGCGATCGAGCCGACGCCGCCAGCGGCACCGGTAACCAGAACCTCACCGCTTTGCGGGGTCACGCCCAGCGTTTCCAGCCGGTTGATGGCGAGCATGGCGGTGAGCCCGGCGGTGCCGACGATCATGGCGTCGCGCGTGGTCAGCCCCTCGGGCAGCGGCACCAGCCAATCGGCATTGACGCGGGCCCGCTGGGCATAGCCGCCCCAATGGGCTTCGCCGACGCGCCAGCCGGTCAGCACGACCTCGTCTCCGGTTTTGTAGCGTTCGTCCTCGCTCTCTCGCACCCTGCCGGCAAAATCGATGCCGGCGACATGGGGATAGGTCCGCACCAGCCCCCCTGCCCCGGTCAGGCACAGCCCGTCCTTGAAGTTGAGCCCGGCCCAGTCGACATCGACCGTCACATTGCCCTCGGGCAGTCTCTCCTCGCCGAGCGTTTCAACGCTGGAGGAAACCTTGCCGCTATCGTCTTTCGTCGTGACGAGCGCCTGAAAACTCATGAAATTCGTCCTTTTGTTTTAG
>JAHCJW010000118.1 GCA_026126125.1 Devosia sp. | reverse complement strand
CGTTCGCACTTTGTCGAATTCGGGCGGCGACGTGCTAACAGTACGTTAACAAACTCCCCCGCAATGCGCACCAAACCGTCGCGCGTCCGTCGCATGCAAAGGGCCCCGCAGGGCCCTTTCTGTCTTACCAGACGATGTCGTGCGTCTCGCCCGTGCTGACATTGACGAAGCCCTCGGGAGCCAGCGGCGAGGGAGCCACCAGCACCCAGCGCCAGGGCGAACAGGTCAAGGTGGCGAAGGCCAGCCGCTCCGGGAAGCCGGGCCACCAGCGGGGTGAATAGGTGGGTTCATACATCCAGTCGATCGCCTCGCCCTGGCGGTAAAGCTCCATCATCTCGGCGTCCAGATCCTGGGCCGGCCGGCAGGTCATCAGCCCGCCAATTTCATAGCGCACCGTGGCTAACACCTTGCCGCCGCTCACCAAAGCCCAGCCGCCCTTGATGTCGGTCAGGGTGTTGACCGCCAGCGCCATCGCCTCGTCCGAGGAGCCCACGACCCAGATATTGTGCTTGTCGTGCCCCATGGAGCAGGCCAGCGCCGTATCCGGCGTTTTTGGGCCGGTGCCCAGCCAGAACATCTTCGCCGTCTTGCCCTCGCCGGAGAAGCGGTCGACAATGGCGAATTTGGTAATGTTGCGTTCGCTATCGCGTTGAACCTGCTGGTCTTTTACTTCCAGCTCGGTGGTGATGAAGTCGTCATGCCAGTGGAAAGGCCGTAGCAGGGCGGCGCTGACCTTGTCGCGGCCGGCTGGCGCGGCGATGACAAAATCGGCGGCCGTGAGGCGGCGCTCGATGTTGACCGACGCTCTCGCCCATTCCGGCCAGTCGATCTTTGGCATGTCGGCGATGTAATCACGGCCAGCCGAAACCTGTATGCCGTCGGCCCAAACCTCTGCAATTGATAAAGATTTTTCGTCGTCGAGCAGCACGAGGTCGGCATAGCGGCCCGGCGCAATGGCGCCGACCCATGGGGTCAACCGCATATGGCGCGCCGGATTGATGGTCACCAGTTGCACGGCGATTTCGAGCGGCAGGCCCGCTTGCATGGCCAGCCGCACATTGTGATCGGTGGCCCCGAGCTTCATCGTATCGGACGCGCTGCGGTCGTCGGTGCAGAGGGCGAAATTGGACCAGTCCTGCTGGCCGGCGGCCAAGAGCGAGGAGATGATCTCCTTGAGCGAATGCGGGCGCAGTTCCATGAACAGGCCACGGCGGAGCTTGTCGGCGACTTCCTCCGGCGTCCAGGCTTCATGGTCCGAGGCCATGCCGGCGCCAGCGAAGGCGTTGATATCATTGATGTTGCGCATGCCGGCGGCGTGACCCTCAACGACGCCGCGTTGGGCGAAGGTCGCCTCGATCATGCCCCAGAGCCGCTCATGCGAGGGGTTGTCGGGGTTCCAGACGGCCGGCCAGTCCATCACCTCGTCGAGGCCGGCGACCAGCAATTCATCGCGCAAAAAGCCCTGCTGCTCAGCAAAGCCGAAATGGCCGCCGCCCCACTCATAGGCGGTTGGGGGAACGGCGGAGCCGGGCAGGGGGAAGATCTTGGCCGGAGAGCCGGCCCGCCGGGCGGTCAGCCAGAATTCGAGATTTTTGGGGCCATTGACATTGGAGAATTCATGGCTCGCCTCGCAGGTCCAGGTGCAGCCATGCGGCAGGACCAGGGCCGCTTCCCATTCGGGGGTCAAGTGGCTGGATTCTATATGCTTATGGACTTCGCCGAAGCCGGGAACGGCGCTGAGATGGCGCCGGTCCTCGCGATGCTGCACTTCGCCCGGATAGGCCCCGGCGGGGCCGACCCAGGCGATGCGGCGGCCAGAGATGACGATCTCCTGATCCTCATGCCAGCTGCGGCCATAGACATCGAGCAGGCGACCGACGCGCACGGCGCGATCGGCCGGGCGCTTGCCCAGCGCCACCAAGGCCAGATGCTTGCGGATGGCGACTTCATCCCTGGCATTGACGATGAGATCATCCGGAAGCGTATCGGTCATGGGGAGCCTGTTTTAGCAAAGGTCGGGAATGCTGTCGCACGCCCCGCGCGGCGCGGCAACCCGATCAGGCTTTGCCTGAGGCCCAGTCGCAGAGCTGTGTCCACAAGCGGTTATAGCCGTTCCATTCGACAAACGGGGGCGGGGCCCAATGCGGGCCACAATCGGAAGCGAAGGCGACGCCGCGCCCTTTGCCGAATGTGCCGGCCACGATCAGCGGGTCGGCGCCAACGCGCGCCACGATGTCGGCGCCAGGCTTGGCGGCGAAGCGATTATAGCCCAGAAGCTCAGGCCATTCGCCCTCGATGCCGGCAACGATCGGGTGGGAGGCCATCTCGACGCGGGGCGCTACGCCCTGCGGCGCCTCGACACGATCGTCGTGGCGCTCCATCAGCACGGGAAGCGCGGCTTCGACGGGCGAGCCGGCATATTGCGCCTTGGCATCGATGCCCTGGAAGGTGAGATAGCCGCCAACCATGACCAGGCCACCGCCCTTGGCGACATAGTCGCGCACGGT
Organism: Devosia sp.; assembly: GCA_026126125.1. Classification (GTDB taxonomy): domain Bacteria; phylum Pseudomonadota; class Alphaproteobacteria; order Rhizobiales; family Devosiaceae; genus Devosia. The sequence goes on along the minus strand of JAHCJW010000118.1, from coordinate 8,131 downwards.
TTCGAGCCGGTTGGGCAGGGGCTTTGAGCGCGAGAAGGTGTCGGGATGCAGGAGCAGCGTATTGGCGCCGACATCGGAGAGCACCACGCAGTCAAAGGCGGCAAGATCCTCGACGGTAAAGGGAAATTCCCGCGCGGCCACATGGGCCGGCTGATAGGTGACCTCCCAGCCGCCGGTTTCCAGCGCCGCTTTCAGCCAGCGCACCCCCTCGGCATATTCGGTGGTGGTGAAGCTGTCGAAACCTTTTTGGTGGATGGAGTGCACGGTCCAGGATTCACCGGCGACGAGAATGCGTTTGCTCATGAGATGGCCTTGTGTCTGGGCGGCGCCACCGATTGGCGCGCGATGAGTTCGACGGGAAGCCGGGTTTCCGGCGGCGGTGCGGGGGTCTGCCCCTCGAGCAGGGCGAGCAGATAGGTGACCGCCAGGCGGCCCATTTCGCCGACGGGCTGGCGGATGGTGGTCAGGGCCGGATGCACCAGTTCGGCGAATGCCATGTCGTCGAAACCGACAAGGCTCAAATCCTCGGGAATGGAGAGCCCCTGGCGCCGCACCGCCTGACCGACGCCAAGCGCGATATAGTCGGAACAGGCAAGAATGGCGGTCGGCCGGCTCGGGCTGTCGAGCAGGATCGAGGTGGCGGCGGCGCCGTGTTCGCGCGTGTAGTCGCCCAAAAGAACCCAGCCGGGCCTGATGGGCAAGCCGGCCTCTTCCATGGCGCGGCTGAAGCCGGCCAGGCGCTCGGTAACGCTCATCAGGCGGGGCGGGCCGCCGATCAGGGCGATATCCGCATGGCCCATGTCGATCAGATGCCGCGTCGCGGCATAGCTGCCCGCTTCGTTCTCGACGAAGATGCGCGGCACGCTGACGCCGGGAATATCCTCGTCGAGCAGGACGACATTGCCCCGATCGGCCAGCAGGGCCGCCCGCGTGCCGTCATCGACGCGATTGGTGGTCAGGATCAGCCCGTCGACATGGCTGTCCGCCATGCGGCGGATGGCGTCGATCTCGTTGTCAGCATGGCCCTGGGTCGAGGAAATATAGACGGCATAGCCGCGCTCATGCGCCTGGCGTTCGACGGCGGCGGCCAGTTCGGCAAAGAAGGGATTGGCGATATCGGGCGTGACCAGGCTGATGGCCTCGGCCTTGCCGGTCGAGAGCCGGCGCGCCAGGAGATTGGGCCGATAGTCGAGCTTGGCAATGGCCGCATCGATGCGGTCGCGGGTCGCCTGCGGCAACTCGATGCGATTGTTGAGATAGCGCGATACCGCCGTCGGCGATACGCCGGCTTCGGCAGCGACATCGCTCAGCGTCGCCATCTTGTTCCCCTAAATGCCATGCCGCGTCCGCCATGCCGAAACCAGTTTCAGGCTTTCGGCGAGAATGCCGGAAATCAGCGCCTCGCCCTTTTCCGCCGTTGCCGGCCTTGGGTCGCCGAAGACACCGGAAGGGTTGAACTGGCGCAATTGCATCGGCTCGCTGCCAAAGCTCGGCGGAAAATCGGGATAGGACGCCTCGGCGCGCGCCATGTCGACGCCGTGCGGCGCCACGGCAAGCATGATGGCCGTTTCCACCTCGTCGGCGTGGTAGAAATGCGGCGCGGCCGGGCGGCTGTCACAAATCTCTCCGGCCAGGCGTGCGAGCCCGGGATAGTCGAGATGGCATACCGGGAACCCCGCCGTCGCCAGCGTGCGGGCGGCGAGCAGCATGGGCTCACGATTGCCGAAATGGCCATTGACCAGCACCAGGCCGTTGACGCCGCTGCGCAGGAGATCGTGGCCGATATCCTCGAGCATCGCCTGCAGGGTGCGGGGGGAGATGGAAATCGTGCCCGGATAGGCTTGGGCAGTCCAGGCGTCGCCATAAGGAATGGCGGGCAAGAGCAGCGCGTCGAGTTCGTCGGCGAGGCGGCCGGCGACCCCATGCGCCATATCGGTGTCGGTGGTCAGCGGCAGGTGGGCGCCGTGCTGCTCACAGGCGCCGATGGCGAGGACGGAGAGCGTGCCGGCCTCGAGGCGCTGCGCCACATCCACCCAGGGAGTGATGGAGAAATCGGCTTTGCTCATGGCGTCCATCCCAGGACCAGCAGCGGGGCTTGCGGCGCGATGCGGCTCAGGAGTTCACGGGTGCTGGCGGCGTAATCCACCGCACCGCCGCGCACCGTGCCCAGCGTGGCGCCGGTGATGTCGTCATAGGCATAGCCATGGGCGATGAGGTCGATCAGAGCGGCCTGCACGGGGTGGATGGTGGGGTTGAACGCCACGCTTTCGATGGCGAAGCCCGTGACGCTTTGCCCATCCTTGAGGTGCAGGGTCAAGGCGCCGGGCGATTTGCTGTAGGGGGAGTGGCTCTGCCGACCCCGTGCCAGCAATTGCTGCGCCGCGGGAGTGGGCGCCTCCTCGATAAACGCCAGATCGGGCCAGAGCTGGCGGCCAGGAACCGCGCCCTGCTCGCCGAGATAGGCCGGGTCGAACGGCCAGGGATAAAGCTGCGCCAGGGTCAGCGTGTGTCCGAGCGGATCGATCAGCTCCAGCGCGGCGCTCGCCGCATATTCGCTGAGGCATTGGCGGCAATGGGCGCAAGGATGGGCTTCGCCGATGGCGATGACGGCGATATCGGTTCCCCGGCTCATGGCGCGGGTGAACACGAAGCCTTCGCCATGCAGGGTAAAACCCAGATGCGCCCCAGGGAATTCGACATTGCCGCCCAGAATGAGACTGCCCGACCCCGCTTCCAACCCCACCGCTCCGACATGGAAATCGGAAATGGCGGGATGGGCATAGTCCTGCGCCGTCTCGAGCAGCAGGCACATCAGGTCGCGGATCGAAGTCAGCGTAAAACGGGCCATGAGATCATGCGCTTCGGCCGCCAGCAGCACGCCGCCCAGATTATGCGCGGGCGTGGTCTTGCGCGCCGCCAGCACCTGGCGCGCGGCAGCGCGCAGTTCCCCCCGCGTCTTCGCTTCGACCTGCCCCAGCCGGGCGGGCACGGCCGGATCGGCGGCAAAGGGATTGACGCTCATGAATGCTCTGCCGTCAATTTGGGCAGTATCGCCAGCCGCCGCCGGCATGTGCATATCCTGGTCGATAGCATTTGACATTCCCTGCGAAACCGTCGTTAGATCATCATGTAAAGCGCTTTACTAACGATAGGTCAAATGGCTTCTACTCTTTTGCGCGACGCAATCGTCCTGACCGTCAATGGCAGCGACGAAGTCCATGACAGGGGGTGGGTGGCCATCGTGGATGGGCGTGTCGCGGGTGTGGGGGCGCTGGAAACCTGCCCCGATGATGGCGTCTATGACGAGGTGATGTCGCTGCCCGGCCACATCGTCATGCCCGGTCTGGTCAATGCGCATACCCATTCGGCCATGATCCTGTTTCGCGGCCGCTCGGAGGGGCAGAGCCTGCTGACCATGGAGGGCTGGTACAATTCCATCCGCGAGCCGGAGCTGTCTCTGGTCGCCTCCGATATCGGGCCGGCCGTGGCGCTGTCCTGCGCGGAAATGGCCTTGAGCGGCACAACGACGTTTTGCGATCAGTATTTCTTTGCCGAAGAGATCGCTGCCGCTGTCAAGCAGGCGGGTCTGCGAGCGGTGATCGCCTATGGCATCGTGCAGCTCGGCGACAGGGCGCGCGGCGAGGAGGAACTGGCCAAGGCCACCCAATTCCTCAGTCAACAGCGCTCCGCCGACGGGCGCGTCGTTCCATGGTTCGGTCCGCACGCGCCTTATGTCGACAATAGCGAGGATCTGCTGCTCGCCGAGGTCGCTGTTGCCAATGAATTTGGCGTCGGCCTGCATTTGCATATGGCTTGCGGCCCCGAGGACAATGAGGAAACGGAGCGCCGCTATGGCACCACGGCGGCCGTGGCGCTCGAAAAACTGGGCTTCTTCAAGGGTCGTATCCACGCCGCCCATTGCATCGACCTCAGCCCGGAAGACATCGAGGTGTTCGCGCGCGCCCCGCATGCCTCGATTTCCTACAATGCCACGGCAGGTCTGCGCTCGGGGCGCGAGGGCATCTGCCCCGCCGTCGCTCTGCGCGAGGCTGGTGTCGTCGTGGCGCTGGGAACCGACAATGTCGCCGCCAATAACGGCTATGACATGATCAACGAGATGCGCGTGGCCGGCCTCGTTGCTTCGCATCGCGAAGGGCGCGCGCAGCCCATCTTCAGCCGCGAACTGGTGCGCATGGCGACGATGGAGGGCGCGCGGGCGCTCGGGCTCGAGGCCGAAATCGGCTCGCTCGAGCCGGGCAAGGCCGCCGATCTTGTCGCCATCGACATTTCCGGTGCAGGATATTCCGAAACCCCTGACATCGAGACGCTGCTCGTCTATTCGGGGAGCGGGCGGGATGTCCGTCACGTCTGGGTCGCCGGCGAGCAACTGGTCTCGGATCGACGGCTCCTGCGTCGGCCACTGGCTGATATAAGGGCCGACTATTCAGCAACATACAAGGATTTCTGGAGCCGCGTCGAAGCGGCCCGGAAGGGGTAATGACAATGGTTCGTAAACTTATTCTCGACACCGATGGCGGCGTGGACGACGCCCAGGCGCTGCTGATGCTGATCGCGGCCGATCGCACGCCCGATTACATCACCACCGTGTTCGGCAATGTCGGGCTCGATGCGGCGACGCGCAATATTCTCACCGTGCTCGAAGTGGCCGGCAAGGGCGATGTGCCGGTGCACAAGGGGGCCGACCGGCCACTGACCCAGCCGGTCATCGATGCCAAATATATCCATGGCGAAGACGGGCTGGGCGGCGCGCCGCGTCCGGCGAAAATTCCCGAAATCGCCAGCGCCGACGGGGTCGGCTTCCTCATCGAAACCTTCCGGGCGGCCGTCAGCCAGGGCGAGAAGGTCGATATTTTGATGATCGGCCCGCTGACCAATCTTGCGCTGGCTTTGCGCCTCGCGCCTGATATCGTCGAGGGCATCGGTCAGCTCACCATCATGGGCGCCACCGTTTATGGGCGCGGCAACACGACGCCGGCGGCTGAATTCAACATCTATGCCGATCCCGAGGCGGCTTCGGTGGTCTTTGGCGCCGATATCGAAACCCTGGTCGCGCCGTGGGAGCCCTGCGTCACCCATTTCATGACCGGTGACGAGGTCGACGCGCTGCTGGCCGAGATTCCCGACAGCCCGGAAAAGCAGTTTTCCGCCGCGCTGGTCGATCACGCCCGCCGCACCACGATCGGCTATGGCGGACCCGACCACTTCCGCTTTGTCGATCCGCTGGCCATTGCCGCCGTGATCGAGCCCGACCTCGTGACCAAGACCGTCAAGGCCTCGGTCGATGTCGCCCTGGCGCCCGGCATCACCCGCGGCATGACCCTGGTCGACCCCACGGGGCGCCTCGGCACGCCCATGGTGACCCTGATCGAGGAAGCCAAGGTCGAACGTCTCGTCGCGCTCTACCGATCGTCCGTCGCCTACCGTTCCGCGAACACTTGACCCACGCCAGCTAGGAGCTCCGTCAATGTCCATGCCCAAATTCACCCGCCGCGCCGTGGCCGGCCTTCTCACCGCTGGCCTGCTGGCCTCGGTCTCGTCCGGCGCCGTGCTGGCGCAGGACTACACCCGTGACAATCCGCTCAAAGTGGCGTTCGTGGTGCATGGTACGCTGGGCGACAAGAGCTTCCTAGACAGCGCGGCGGCTGGCCTGCAGCGCGCCGAGGCCGAGCTTCCGGTCGATGTCACCATCATCGAAGCCGGCCTCGATCGCGGCCGCTGGCAACCGGCTCTGGCCGATGCCACCGACCAGGGCTTTGACGTCGTCATCGCCGGCACCTGGGAAATGACCGGCTTCATGGCCGAGCTGGCGCCGGACTATCCGGAAACCAAGTTCATCATTTTCGATGACGCGCCGGATTTCTCGGCCGGCAATTTGGGCAATATCCTCGCCATCAATTACCGCGTCTCGACCGCCGCCTATCTGGCCGGCTACGCCGCCGCCAAGGTCAGCCAGACGGGCAAGATCGGCGAGATCTTCGGTGTCGAGGGCGCGACCATCCTCGAATTCGCCGTGGGCTTCGAGCAGGGCGCCAAGGCCGCCAATCCGAATGTGGAAGTGACCCGCGCCGTCGCCGGCACCTTCACCGATCCGGCCAAGGGCAAGGAACTGGCCCTTGCCCAGTTCGCCCAGGGCGTTGACGTGGTGTTCCCGATTGCCGGCGGCACCGGCATTGGCGCGCTGCAGGCAGCGCGCGACGAAGGCAAGCTCGCCGTTGGCGTCGATAGCGATCAGGCGCTGATCTTTGAAGCCACCGACCCGGCCCAGGCCGATGTCATCTTCACTTCGGTGGAGAAGAAGGTCGGAGACTCCCTCTACACCGCGCTCGAGCAGACGCTCGACGGCACGGCGCCCTATGGCAGCAATCTGCTGCTCGGTCTTGCCGACGGCGCCGTGGGCATCGCCAAGAACGCTTACTACGAAAAGCTGGTGCCGGCCGAGGTGCGGGCCGAGGTGGATGCCGAGGAAGCAAAGATCATCTCGGGTGAAATCACCGTCGATACGGCGATCAACTAAGCCTTTTGACGACCCCGCCCATGGGCGGGGTCGTTTTTTATGTGATCCAAGGACGTAGGGCATGGCGCCTTTGCTCGAAGCTCTTTCCATCGGCAAGACCTATCCGGGTGGAACCGTGGCCAATGACGGCGTCAGCCTCTCGATTGCCGCCGGCGAAGTGCATGCGGTGGTGGGCGAGAACGGTGCCGGCAAGTCGACCCTGATGAAGATCCTGTTCGGTATCGAACAGCCCGACCGGGGCGAATTGCGGCTTGAGGGCAAGCCGGTGAGCTTTGCCAATCCGCGCGACGCGATCGATCATGGCATCGGCATGGTGTTTCAGCATTTTTCGCTGGTACCGTCGTTTTCGGTCTACGAAAACGTCGTGCTCGGGTCCGAGCCCCGCAAGGGCATCAAGTTCGATCGGGAAAAGGCCATTGCCGAGGTGCGGGCGCTGTCGGAAAAATTCCGGCTGGCCGTCGATCCGCTGCCCCCGGTGGGCCGGCTTCCCGTGGGCCAGCAGCAGCGCGTCGAAATCCTCAAGGCGCTCTATCGCGACGCGCGCATCCTCATTCTCGATGAGCCGACCGCGGTTCTCGCCCCGCAGGAGGTGGAGGAATTGTTCGTCGCCGTGCGCGCCCTCGTGGCACAGGGCCGCACGGTGATCTTCATCGCCCACAAACTGCCCGAAGTTCTGGAGATCTCCGACCGCATCACCGTCATGCGCGCCGGAAAAACGGTTGGCTCGGTCAGCGCCAGCGCAGTGACCGAAGACAGCCTCGCCACCATGATGGTTGGACGGGAGATTGCGCTGCGGGTCGAGCGCGCCCGCTCGCGCGGTCCGGTCGTTTGCGCGGTCAAGGGGCTGACCTTGCACGCCGAAAACGGCGCCACCCTCGCAAATGATCTCAGCCTCAACGTCCATGGCGGCGAAATTCTCGGGCTGGTCGGGGTCGAGGGCAATGGCCAGGCCGAATTGCTCGAGGCCATTGCCGGTCTGCGCCCTGCGGCCGGCGGCACGATCACGCTCGATGGCGCCGATCTCAAGGATCGCACCGTCCTCGAACGGCGCGCGTTGGGATTGGCCAGCATTCCCGAAGACCGGATTGCGCGCGGCCTGGCGACAGGCGCCAGCATTGCCGAAAACCTCGTGGCTACAAGGCTCGCGGATCGGCGCTTCGTGCGCCGGGGGCTTCTCGACCTCAAGGCCATCAAGGCCAATGCCAAGCACCTGATCGAGAGCTATTCGATCCGCGCCGGTGGACCCGGCTTTGCCGCGGGCACGCTATCGGGCGGCAATATGCAGAAGGTGGTGGTGGCGCGCGAACTGGCCGAGCAGCCCAAAATGCTTCTGGTCAACCAGCCGACCCGCGGTGTCGATCTTGGCGCCACGCAGTTCATCTGGAAGTCGCTGACCCAGGCCCGCGACAATGGCGCAGCGATTCTGTTGAGTTCGGCGGATTTGTCAGAGCTGCTGGCGCTGTCCGATCGTCTCGTCGTCTTTTATCGCGGCAGCATCGTCGCCGTCTTCCACAATAGCGACGATCTCACCGCCGAAACGCTGGGCACCTATATGCTCGGCCTCAATACCCAGGAGCCAGAAGCCATGCGGGCGGT
>JAHCJW010000117.1 GCA_026126125.1 Devosia sp. | reverse complement strand
GAAGGCCTTGGGCTCGCGCACGATGGCGCGGCCGATGGCGACGCGCTGGCGCTGGCCGCCGGAAAGGGCGCGCGGCTTGCGGTCGAGATAGGAGGCAAGGTTGAGTGTGCGCGCGGCGTATTCGACCTTGCGGTCGATCTCGGCCTGCGGCGTCCTGGCCATTTTGAGCGGGAAGGCGATGTTGTCGCGCACGCTCATATGAGGATAGAGCGCGTAGGACTGGAACACCATGGCGAGGCCCCGCCGCGCGGGCGGCGCATCGGTCATGTCCTGCCCGTCGAGGAGGATCTTGCCGGAGGTGGTATCCTCCAGCCCGGCGATGAGGCGGAGCAAGGTGGACTTGCCGCAGCCCGAAGGGCCGACGAAAACCACGAATTCGCCATCCTTGATCTCGAGGGAAATGTCCGGGATGACCTGGATGTCGCCGAAGGACTTGTTGACGTGGGAAAGGGTGATGGAGCCCATCTTTATTGTCCTTTAGCTGCGGCGAAACGGAGTTGGTGTTCTGTGCTCACTCCGCCCTTGAGGGGGAGGGTTGGAAGGGCCGATGGATTTGCAGTCGCTTGCATCATCATTTCACCGCTCCGAAGGTCAGGCCGCGCACGAGCTGTTTCTGGCTGAACCAGCCGAGCAGCAAGATTGGGGCGATGGCCAGAAGCGAGGCGGCGGAGAGTTTGGCGAGGAACAGGCCCTGGGGGCTGGAGAAGCTGGAGATGAAGGCCGTGAGCGTACCGGCGCGGCCCGAGGTGAGGGTGATGGTCCAGAAGGCTTCGTTCCAGGCGAGGATGACGTTGAGCAAAAGCGTCGAGGCGATGCCGGGAATGGCCATGGGGACGAGGACATGGATGATCTCGTTCCACAGCTCCGCCCCATCCATGCGAGCGGCTTCGAGGATATCGACCGGGATTTCCTTGAAATAGGTGTAGAGCATCCAGACGATGATCGGCAGGTTGATCAAGGTCATGATGATGGTGAGGCCGTGCAGCGTGTCGAGCAGGCGCAGGTCGCGGAAGATCAGATAGATGGGGATGAGGACGCCGACGGCCGGCATCATCTTGGTCGAAAGCATCCACATCAGGATGTCCTTGGTGCGCTTGGTGGGCGCGAAGGCCATGGACCACGCCGCCGGAATGGCGATGGCGAGGCCGATCAGCGTCGAGCCGAAGGAGACGATGATCGAATTGAGCGCGTGCTTGAAATAATCCGAGCGGTCCTGCACGGCGCCGAAATTTTCCAGCGTGAAGTTTTGCGGCAGGAAGGTCGGGGGCGCGGCGATGGCCTCGGCCTCGGTCTTGAAGGCGGTGAGAAGGGTCCACAGGATCGGCGAGAACAGCAAGAGGGCGATGACCCAGGCGAGAGCGGTGAAGCCGATGCGGGTCTGGATGGGGACGCGGCGGGCCATTTAGTGGGTCCCTCCAAGGTTCGAGCGTGTGAGCACCCCCCTCCCAGCCTCCCCCGCAAGGGGGGAGGTGCTGGATCGAGCCTGGGGCGATATTTGTTCAAGACCACCAGCGGGCACCCTCCCCCTTGCGGGGCGGGGCGGGGAGGGGGTGTTTTCGACAGGCTCAAGCATCGAGGTTCTTCCCGACGGCGCGCATCAGGAAGATGGCGACGATGTTGGCGATGATGACGGCGACGACGCCGCCGGCCGAGCCGGCGCCGATGTCGTTGGACAGGATGCCGGTGCGGAAGACGAGGAAGGCGATATTGGTCGAGGCATAGCCGGGGCCGCCGCCGGTGGTGACGCGGATTTCAGCGAAGATGCCGAGCAGGAAGATGGTCTGGATGAGGATGACGATGGTGATCGCCCGGGCCATATGCGGCAAGATGATGTAGCGGAAGCGGTTCAGCGCGTTGGCGCCATCCATTTCGGAGGCTTCGCGCTGCTCTTCCGAGAGCGATTGCAGGGCCGTCAAGAGGATCAGCGTGGCGAAGGGCAGCCATTGCCAGGCGACGATGACGATGACCGAGAACAGCGGGAACTGGTTGAACCAGTCGACCGGCTGCAGGCCGAAGAATTTCCATAAATGCCCGAGCATGCCGTAGCCCGGATGCATGAAGCCGTTCTTCCAGATCAGCGCCGCGACCGGGGGCATGACGAAAAAGGGCGAGATGACGAGAATGCGCAGGATGCCCTGGCCCCAGATGGGCTGATCGAGCAGCAGGGCAAGGAAAGTGCCGCCGACCACGGTGATCAGCAGCACGCCGCCGACCAGCAGCAGCGTATTGACCAGCGCCTGGGTGAAGCTGGGGTCGCCGATGACATAGGCATAATTGGCCCAGCCGGCAAAGCCGGTCATCATCGGGTTGATCAGGCTGTAGTTCTGGAACGAGAACCACAGGGTCATGGCCAGGGGGACGGCCATCCAGATCAGCAGAACGAGCACGGCCGGGGCCATCATGGCGCGGGCGAGAGTGCGGGTTTGTTTGGTGGCCATCGCGAGATCCCGTGCGTGTGGAGGGCAGCCCCCTCCCAGGCCCTCCCCTCAAGGGGGAGGGTGACTGCGGTGGGTGTGGCAAGATGGTGCCACGTCCTGGATTTCACCCTCCCCTTGAGGGGCGGGAAGGGAGGGGGTGCGATGCATCCCCCTCCACAGGGGCGTCGTCGGGAGGACTATTTGATATAGCCGGCGCGGGTCATGTCGCGGGTGGTGGCTTCCTGGGCCTGAGCCAGGGCGTCGGCGGCGGACATCTGGCCGGCAAGGGCGGCCGAGAAGAGCTGGCCGACATTGGTGCCGATGCCGGCGAACTCGGGAATGGCCACGAACTGCACGCCGACATAGGGCACCGGATCGACGGTGGGGTGGGTCGGGTCGGCGGCGTTGATCGAGTCGAGCGTCATCTTGGCGAAGGGCGCGGCGGCCTGATAGTCCGGGTTCTCATAGAGCGAGGTACGGGTGCCCGGGGGCACGTTGGCCCAGCCTTCCTTCTCGGCGACGAGGGCGAGGTAGTCCTTGGACGTGGCCCAATTGATGAACTGGGCGGCGGCGTCCTGCTGCTGGGACGAGTTGGGAATGGCCAGCGACCAGGCCCAGAGCCAGTTGCCGCGCTTGCCCAGGCCATTGTCGGGCGCCAAAGCGAAGCCGACCTTGTCGGCGACGGTCGAGTCGTTGGGATTGGTGACGAAGGAGGCGGCGACGGTGGCGTCGATCCACATGCCGCATTTGCCCTGCTGGAACAGGGTCAGGTTTTCGTTGAAACCGTTGGACGAGGCGCCGGAAGGGCCGGCATCGGCCATCAGCGAGAGATAGGTGTCGAGGGTGTTCTTCCACGCCTCGCTGTCGAACTGGGGGACCCAGTTTTCATCGAACCAGCGGGCGCCGAAGGAATTGGACATGGCGGTCAGGAAGGCCATGTTCTCGCCCCAGCCGGCCTTGCCGCGCAGGCAGATGCCGTTGATGTCGGCGGCGCGATCGGTCATGGCGCGGGCGGCCTGGCCGATGAATTCCCAGGTCGGGGCCTCGGGCATGGTGAGGCCGGCTTTTTCCATCAGATCGGTGCGATACATGATGAACGAGCTCTCGCCATAGAAGGGCGCGGCATAGAGCGTGCCCTCGTAGGACAGGCCGCCGCGAATGGCGGGGAGCAGGTCGGCCACATCGTAGGCGGAGTCGTTTTCGAGCGCGGTGAGCGGGGCGAGCCAGCCCTGACGGGCCCAGATCGGCGCTTCATAGGTGCCGATGGTCATCACGTCATACTGACCGCCATTGGTGGCGATGTCGGTGGTGACGTTCTGGCGCAGGGTGTTTTCCTCGAGCACGACCCAGTTGAGCGCGATGCCGGTTTGTTGGGTGAAGGCAGAGGACAGGCCTTGCATGCGGATCATGTCGCCATTGTTCACCGTGGCGATGGTCAGGGTCTGCGCGGAAGCGGTTCCAACCAGCGCAAGCGTGAGGGCGCCCACGAAAAGGGGTGTCAGTTTCATTCATTCCTCCCGTCGTCGAAGCGGGTATTTGCTCCGTACGTGGGCAAATACTCGCAAATTGGGGCGACGAGTCAAGAGGGGAGTTTTGGTCTGGTTGAGGTTCGTGCCTCAGAAGCGGGAGGAAGCTGGTGAAATGGGGTGGGTAAAGTTGCGGGCAAGTGGAGTTTTGCTCAGGTACGGCGCGCGATGTCGCGACGTCGTGCTTCGAGACGCCGGCAGGCGGCGCCTCGGGATCAGGTCTATCGGAGGGTGGGGTCAGCCCAGCAGCAGCTCGGCGGTGCGTTCGTCGGTGATGATGCCGTTGACCAGGCGCCGGTTGAGGGCGGCGCGGATGGCGGGGGCCTTGGCCCGGCCCATGGCGAGGGCGACGACGAGCCCCGATTCGCGGCTCGGGATGGGGGCGGAGGCGACGCGGTCGTTGATCAGGCCTTCGATCAGCCGGCCCTCGGCGTCGAAGCACCAGCCGCAGATCTCGCCGACCGCCCCGGCCTTCTGCAGCATTTTCTGGTCGGCGTCGGAGATGAAATTGTCGAGCAGCAGCGGGGCCTTGGGGCCGAGATCGCCAATGCCGACAAAGGTAACATCAGCCTCGGCTGCCAGGGCCAGCGTCGCCTTGATGGTGGGCTGCTGGTGCAGCAATTCGCGCTCGCGCGGCGAGGAGGCGATCACCGGCAAGGGCATGGGAAAGCTGCGCGCCTTGACCGTGTCGGCAACGTTGAAGATGACGTTGTAGAAAGCGGCCGAGCCATCGGGCGCGATATTGCCGGTGAGCGAAACCGCCTTGTGCTGCGGGCATTCCATGGGCTGGAGCTGCTCGATGGCGGCCTTGAGCGTGCGGCCGGTGCCGATGGCCATGACGACGGGATCGGGACGCTTCAGCCAGCGCTCGATCTCGGCGGCGCCGGCTTCGGCCACGCCTATCGTGGTCGATTCGCTGGCGGGATCGGAGGGAACGACTTCGACGAGGTCGAGGGCGTAGCGCGATTTGAGCCGGGCGCCCAGATCCATGCAGCGGCCGATGGGGTGGTCGAGGCGCACCTTGACCAGGCCCTCGCTGACCGAGAGCGAGACGAGGCGCTGCGCCGACTGGCGCGAAATCCCCATCTTGGCGGCGATCTCTTCCTGCGTGTTTCCGGCGACATAGTAGAGCCAGCCGGCGCGCGCGGCGTCGTCGAGGCGGTTGGCACTGTTATCCTGTCGGGCGCTCATGGTCCGGTCCGTTTATTCGGGCGGAGTATTCGGGCATGCGCGGCGGTATCGCAAGGCGTTTTGCGTGAGAAGGGGATAAAGTGGCCCCGGTGTAAGCCCGGATGGAGAGGCCAGGGTGCGTGGGCAGGTGGTGCGGAACCTCCCTCTCCCTTCTCCTCTCGCAGGGCCGGATGAGGGGGCAGTTCTGCGGTTCAAGCTGAGAGACCTTCACCCCTCACCCCAACCCTCTCTCCCTAGGGGCGAGGGGGCGAAAGAACCGGCGATTTCGTTTGATGGTCCACGCAATCCAGGATCAGGGCGTGCGCGAAAGATGGTTGGTGAGGGCCGAGCGGATGTCGCGCTCGGTGTCCTTGAGGTGGTTGCGCATGGCTTCGGCGGCGGCGCGGCCATTGCCGTCCCGGATGCAGTCGAGAATGCGCTGATGGGCTGCCATGGTGTCAAAGGTGGTGTGGCCGCGATGGGTATTGCCGCGATGGCTGATGAAGAAGCCTTCGCGCAGGGGGGTGGCCATGGCTTCGAACAGATAACCCAGAATGCGATTGCCGCTGGCCAGGGCGACCGCTTCATGGAAGCCGAAATCATAGGAATGAAAGCGGAATTCGGCCTCGTCATCGGCAAAGACGCCATCGGGGCCCGCTGCTTCGCGCATGCCGTTGAGGGCGTTTTCGATGGCGATGATGCCGGCGCGATTGGCGCGCTTGGCGGCCAGCGTGGCGGACTGCACCTCCAATGACAGGCGTACTTCAACAAGGTCGAACAGACCCTTGGAGTCATAGCGGATGACCGAGGTGAGAAAGTCGGTGAAGGCGGAGCCATCGGGCTCGCGCACCACGGCGCGGCGGCCCCGCGCCAATTCGAGCAGCCGCCGCCCCTCGAGCAGTTTCACCGCCTCGCGAATGGTGAGGCGGCTGACGGCATAGCGTTCCGCCAGATCCGCCTCGCTCGGCAGGCTCTGGCCGGGCGCGAGCTCGGCCAGAATCCAGCGCGACAGATCGTCGGCGACGGTGCTGGCGGTGCTCGATTCAGGACGCGAGCCCCCATCCGAAGTCATCACAATTCCTCCAAGGTATCAGATACCTTTGCGACCTGCCGCGACTTTTTCCGATGGTTGTGGCAGGAATGCTGTCAAATTCGGCGCACCCTTAGCATGGTTCGGCACGACAACAATCGCTGAAATCGGCCGGTTCTAGCCGTTTAAAATATCTTCGACAATCGAAAAAATTTGCTGCGGAGGCTTCCGGCCGCTTTACACCCTTATCTGACTGTCCTAGTTTTCGAGCGTGGCTTGGGAGGGCCCTGGCGGAAAACCGCCGCCCCAGCAGGAGGACATCATGCCGTTCCGTTTCACGGTGCCCGGTGCGTTGCCGGGCCTGGTGATGTTGGCACTCGTGGATGGGTTGGGGCCGTCTCGCGGACGGAGTTTGGCCGGGCGCGTGCCTGGAAGCCCTCTGTCCTGATCGACCAGGCTCACAGCTACGAACACCGCAACAATCTCGAATTATCAAAGGGAGTCGAGACGTGAAGGTTCTGAAATCAATCGCGACGCTGTTGGCCGCCGGTTCACTGATGGCCAGCGCCGCCACTGCCGTTTTCGCCCAGGAGAAGGGCGCGGTCGGCATCGCCATGCCGACGCAGTCGTCGCTGCGCTGGATCTCCGATGGCAATGAACTCAAGGCTGCGCTCGAAGCCAAGGGGTATTTCGTCGACCTGCAATATGCCGAAGACGATATCCCGAACCAGCTGGCGCAGATCGAAAACATGGTCACCAAGGGCATCAAGGCCCTGGTCATCGCCTCGATCGACGGCACCACGCTCAGCGCCGTGCTGCAGCAGGCCGCCGATGCCCGTATCGAGGTGATCGCCTATGATCGCCTGATCCGCGACAGCGGCAATGTCGACTATTACACCACCTTCGACAACTTCCAGGTGGGCGTGCTGCAGGCCACCTCGCTGCTCGATGGCCTCAAGGCCCGCTTCCCCGACACCAAGCCGTGGAATGTCGAGCTGTTCGGCGGCTCGCCGGACGACAACAACGCCTTCTTTTTCTACGATGGCGCCATGAGCGTGCTGCAGCCGCTGATCGATGCCGGCGATATCGTCGTCAAGTCGGGCCAGCAGGGCATGGAAACCGTCGGCACGCTGCGTTGGGACGGCGCGGTGGCCCAGGCCCGCATGGACAATATCCTTTCGGCCAACTACTCGGATGGGAGCCGCGTCGATGGCGTGCTGGCGCCCTATGATGGCCTCTCGCGCGGGATCATCTCGTCGCTGCGCGGCGTCGGCTATGGCTCGGGCGACCTCGCCTGGCCCGTGATCACCGGCCAGGACGCCGAGGCTCCCTCGGTCAAGGCGATCATCGCCGGCGAACAATATTCGACCGTCTACAAGGATACCCGCGAGCTGGCCAAGGTGACCGCGGATCTGGTCGATACCGTGCTGTCGGGTGGTATACCGGAAGGGCTCGATACCTCGACCTATGACAATGGCGTCAAGGTGGTTCCCTCGGTGTTGCTGACCCCCTACTCGGTCGATCTCAGCAACTATCAGGCGCTGGTCGTCGACTCGGGCTATATCAAGCCCGAAGAGCTGCAATAGGCTTGAGGGCCGACTGGAACAGGGGCTCCGCGGCGACGCGGGGCCCCATTTGAGTTGTCGATCTCGGGCACCTGGTTTCCACAAACGCCTCATACTCGAGGGTGGGGGACCCGCGTGCCCGCCTGTCCATGCAAAAACAGGGCCCAGAATGTCCAAAACCATTCTTGAGATGCGCAGCATCACCAAGACGTTTCCCGGCGTGAAGGCGCTGTCGGACGTCAATCTCGATGTGCGGGAGGGCGAAATCCACGCCATCTGCGGCGAGAACGGGGCGGGGAAATCCACCCTGATGAAGGTGCTCAGCGGCGTCTATCCATATGGCTCCTATGAGGGCCAGATCATCTATGATGGCGAGGAGCAGCATTTCCGCTCCATCCGCGACAGCGAGCACAAGGGCATCGTCATCATCCACCAGGAACTGGCGCTGGTGCCGCTGCTCTCGATCGCCGAAAACATCTTTCTGGGCAATGAGCAGGCCAAAAACGGCGTGATCGACTGGGACGAGACGCGCGATGGGGCGCGCAAGCTCCTCTCGATGGTGGGCCTCTTCGAAGATCCCGATACGCTGGTGACCAATATCGGGCTGGGCAAGCAGCAATTGGTGGAAATCGCCAAGGCGCTGTCCAAGCAGGTGCGGTTGCTGATCCTCGATGAGCCGACCGCCTCGCTGTCGGAAAAGGACAGCCAGGCCCTGCTCGAGCTGCTGCTCGAATTCAAGAAGCAGGGCATCACCTCGATCATCATCAGCCACAAGCTCAACGAGATTTCGCGGGTGGCCGACAGGGTGACGGTGATCCGCGACGGGCGGACCATCGAGACGATGGATACCGAACATATCACCGAGGACCGGATCATCACCTCGATGGTGGGGCGCTCGCTCGAGGATCGCTATCCCAGCCGCGAGCCCAAGATCGGCGAGGTCATTCTCGAGGTCAAGAACTGGTCGGTCTATCACCCTCAGCATCGCGAGCGGCAGGTGATCAAGTCTATGGACATCAGCCTGCGCAAGGGCGAGGTGGTCGGCATTGCCGGGCTGATGGGCTCGGGGCGCACCGAATTCGCCATGAGCCTGTTCGGCCGGTCCTATGGCCAGAAAATCACCGGCGAAGTGTTCAAGAACGGCAAGAAGATCGACGTGTCCAGCGTCGGCAAGGCCATCGCCAACGGCATCGCCTATGCCACCGAGGACCGCAAGCATTTCGGCCTCAACCTCATCGACCACATCAAGAACAATACCACCATCGCCAATCTGGCCGGGGTGTCGCGCTGGGGGGTGATCGACGATCTCGCCGAACTCGACGTGGCCAATGACTATCGCAGAAAGACCAATATCCGCTCGTCCAGCGTCTATCAGGTGACGGGCAATCTCTCGGGCGGCAATCAGCAGAAGGTGGTGCTGAGCAAGTGGCTCTATGCCAATCCGGACGTGCTGATCCTCGACGAGCCGACGCGCGGCATCGATGTGGGCGCGAAATATGAAATCTATACCATCATCAACCAGCTCGCCGCCCAGGGGAAGGCGATCCTGGTGATCTCGTCGGAAATGCCGGAACTGCTGGGCATTACCGATCGTCTCTACGTAATGAACGAAGGCCGCATCGTAGGCGAAATGCTCACCAGCCAGGCGAGCCAGGAAAAGATCATGCGCTCCATCGTGCGCGCTGAAGGGAAGGCATCATGAGCGTTCAAACTGCCCCGACCGGAACCCCGGCCGATCAGGCCAAAGCCAGCGGATTGAGCTTTATCGGCGCCTTGCGCGCCAATATGCGCGATTATGGCCTGTTGCTGGCGCTGATCCTGATCATGCTGTTCTTCCAGTATTTCACCAATGGCGTGCTGTTCAAGCCGGTGAACCTGACCAATATCATCCTGCAAAATTCCTATATCATCGTCATGGCGCTGGGCATGCTGCTGGTGATCGTGGCCGGCCATATCGACCTTTCGGTCGGCTCGGTCTCGGGCTTTGTCGGGGCGCTGGCCGCCATGCTGATGGTGGGCTGGAAATTTCCGCCCGAGCTGGCCTTTCTCGCCAACCCCATCGTGGCGGGGGCGATCTGCCTTGTGGCGGGGGCGGCGATCGGCGCGGCGCAGGGCTATATCATCGCCTATCACAAGGTGCCCGCCTTCATCGTGACGCTGGCCGGCATGCTGATCTTCAAGGGATTGTCGCTGGCGATCCTCGCCGGCAAGTCGGTGGGGCCGTTCCCGGCCGAGTTCCAGATGCTGTCGGCCGGGTTCATTCCCGACGTCATCGGGCCGACGACCATGCCTTGGCTGGCCGAAAACGGCCAGAACGTGGCGCTGCACACCACAACGATGGTCATCGCCATCCTGGCGGTGGTGGGCGCGGTGTTCTTCTCGATCCGCACCCGCGCCCGGCGCAAGATGCGCGGCTATGATGTCGAACCGTTCAGCCTGTTCGTGGTCAAGAACCTTGTCATCGCGGGCCTCGTATTGTTCTTCGCCTATATGCTGGCCTCCTATCGCGGCCTGCCCAATGTGCTGGTGGTGATGGGCATCCTGATCGCCGGCTTCGTCTTCCTGACCAAGAAGATGACCTTCGGCCGCCGCATCTATGCCCTGGGTGGCAATCTCAAGGCGGCGGCGCTGTCGGGCGTCAAGACCGAGCGCACGACCTTCTATATCTTCGCCATCATGGGGGCGCTGGCGGCGCTGGCCGGCATGATCTATGCGGCACGCCTCAATTCAGCGACGCCCAAGGCGGGCCAGGGCCTCGAACTCGACGTGATCGCGGCGGTGTTCATCGGCGGCGCCTCGGCGCTGGGCGGGGTGGGCCAGGTGGCCGGGGCGGTGATCGGCGCCTTCATCATGGGCGTGATGAACAATGGCATGTCGATCATGGGCGTCAATATCGACTGGCAGCAGATGATCAAGGGCGTGGTGCTGCTGGCAGCGGTGTTCTTCGATCTCTACAACAAGAACCGTTCGGCCTGACCGGGGCTGATTGAAAATTGGGGCCGTCGGGACATCCCGGCGG
>JAHCJW010000116.1 GCA_026126125.1 Devosia sp. | reverse complement strand
ATCTCGATGCCAAGGCCAAGCGCTTCGCGCAGGAAAAGAGCGAGGACGCAGCCCGCGCCAAGGTGCTGGAGCGCGAAAAGGAATGGATGGGCCAGTCGCCGCAGGCGCGTCAGGCCAAGTCCAAGGCGCGTATCAAGGCCTATGACGAGCTGGTCAAGCTCAACGAGGCCCGCACTCAGTCCCATACCGCGCAGATCATCATTCCGCCCGGCGAACGGCTCGGCCACAATGTCATCGACGTGGAGGGGCTCTCCAAGTCCTTCGGCGATCGCCTCCTGATCGACAATCTCAGCTTCAAGCTGCCGCCGGGTGGCATTGTCGGCATTATCGGGCCGAACGGCGCGGGCAAGACGACGCTGTTCAAAATGCTGACCGGCCAGGAAAAGCCCGATAGCGGCACCGTTACCGTCGCCGAAAACGTGCATCTGGGCTATGTCGACCAGAGCCGCGATGCGCTCAACCCGAACAAGACCGTCTGGGAAGAAATCTCGGAAGGCGACGAAGTGCTGTTGCTGGGCAAGCGCGAAATGAATTCTCGCGCCTATACCTCCGCCTTCAACTTCAAGGGCGGCGATCAGCAGCAGAAGGTCGGCAATCTCTCGGGTGGCCAGCGCAACCGCGTGCACCTTGCCAAGATGCTCAAGAGCGGCGCCAACGTCCTGCTGCTCGACGAACCGACCAACGATCTCGACACCGAAACCCTGGCTGCGCTCGAAGAGGCGCTGGAGGAATTCGCCGGTTGCGCCGTGATCATCAGCCACGATCGCATGTTCCTCGATCGTCTGGCCACGCATATGCTGGCCTTTGAAGGCGACAGCCATGTCGAATGGTTCGAAGGCAATTTCCAGGACTACGAGGCCGACAAGGTCCGGCGCCTGGGGGCCGACGCGGTCAACCCCAAGCGGGCGACCTACAAGCCGCTGACGCGGTAAGCTTCTCGAAAGGGCGCGGTGGCAACCGCGCCCTTTCCTGTTTCAAATCGTCGACGAGAACGGCCCGGCAATTTTACCATCAGCGCGAAACCTCAGAAAACGCGTTGGGTTTGCTGGGCTTTGTGCAATATGATCGCGCGGTGAGGGGGCAGAGGCCCCCGACGGATTTGGCATTCTGGGGGAATGTATGAAGAGGTTTTTGACGGGGGCGGCGCTGCTGGCCGGCTTTGCCCTCGCCGGTTCTGCCGTGGCTGCGCCAGGGCAGTGCGAGATGACGGGTTATGATAGTTTTGCCTGCGACGTGACCATCGATGGCGGTGGGTTGACCTTTGCGCTGCCCGATGGGCAGATTTTTGCCTTCGCGCTGGTGGCGGAGAACGAGGCGCACGGATATCGCATCGCTGCCGACGCGGCGCCGGGGCAACGGCCGGTCGAGCTGGGCAGTTTCGTGCCGGTCGAAAACGAACCGGGGTGCTGGTTCGGGGCAAAGGCCGAAATCAGGTTCTGCGCCATGGTGGCGCAATGAGGCGGATGCTGGTGATCGGCGCTAGCCTGCTTGCTCTGACGCTGGCCCCGCCGGTCCTGGCCAAGGATGCGCGTTGCTTCACCACCGATGACGGAACCTATCCGTGTCAGTTTACCCGGCTCGACGGCAGCGGCAGTTTCCGCATTGCCGCGCCGGGCAAGCCGACATTCGAGGTCTGGATCGAAAGCGAAGGCCGGGCTTTTGCCTCCGGCCAGTTCGAGGCGGGTGGACGCTCTGTGTCGCTGCCGGGCACTTATACCCGCTCCGATAAGGATCGCGCCTGCTGGGTCAGCGATGCAACCGATACGGAAATCTGCGCGTGGTAGTAGAGAGTTTTGCCCTTGAAATTGGCGGCGCCACCGTGTCCGGCGTCGAGCTGGGCGAGGGGCTGCCTGTCGTCTTCCTGCATGCCGGAGTGTGCGACAGCCGCATGTGGCGTGAGCAGATGCAGGCGGTGGCCGATGCCGGCTGGCATGCCATCGCCTATGACCGGCGCGGCTATGGCGAGACCGAAAGCCCGGACGAGCCGTTCAGCCATCTCGACGATCTCGAAGCGGTGCTCGACGCGCTCGATATTCACGCCGCGCTATTTGTCGGTTGCTCGCTGGGCGGGGGGCTGGCGCTCGACTTCGCCTTGCGCCATCCGGGCCGGACGATCGGTCTGGTGCTGATCGGCACCTCCGTCACCGGCGCGCCATGGTTCGCCACCAGCGCGGAAAGTGCCATCGAAATGGCCGAGGAGGATGCCTGGGAGCGCGGCGACCGCGATCTGCTCAACCGGGTGCAGGCGCATGAATGGCTGGACGGTCCACGCGCGCCGAGCGGGCGGGTTGGCGGGGCGGCGCGGGCGCTGTTTCTCGATATGAACGCCAAGGTGCTGGCCAAGCCGGGCCTGACCCAGGAAGAGGACCGGGAGCCCGCCTGGCCAAGAGTGAATGGGGTCAATACGCCGAGCCTGCTCATCGTCGGCGATCAGGATTTCACGGCCATCGTCGATCGGCACGATCATCTCTCCGAGACCATGCCCAATGCGTTTGCCGTGTTGCTCGAAGGGGTGGCCCACATTCCCAGCATCGAGCGGCCTGATCTGGTCAATCGGCTGCTCCTGGAATTTCTCGACGCGTTTTCGGGCGAAGAAAACGACGAGGATTCAGAGGATTAAAGCACGTCTCCCGAAAGTGGGAACCGGTTTCGGGAGACATGCGGAAAAACAAAGGCTTAAAGCGCAGGGAGCTGGTCTGAAAGAAACGCGACGCGCTTTAGTCGCAGGCGATGCGGCAGCTGAGAAGCTGATTCAAGATCTTGGCTCGCTGCCTCAAGCCGTTGCGGACTTGAATCGCGTTTGTGCCGCAAGGTCTTGTTTAAAAAAGAAATCTTGCCCCGCCCTGTGGTTGAAAAAGGGCGAGGCTGTATTGGCTAAAGCTGACTTCTCTATCACCGCGTCGGTGGGACGGAGCCCCCAACAGGCTCAACTCCTCACCCGCATTAGACCGCGATAATGCCGTCGAAATGCTTATCCAGTTGCGGGGTGGGCAAGTTGGTCAGGTCCTTGTCCAGTTCGGCGATGATGGCCTTCTTGGCGTGGTCGGACAGGAACTTGCGGAAATTGCCGAGGGCGATCGGCGCGGCGACCAGGACCAGCCGGTCAAAGGCACCTTCGAGCGCTTTGCGATCGATCTCCTGGGCGATCGAGCGGACGAATTCGGCTTCGCGATGTTCGACCGGGTCGGTCCTCGGGTCCATGGCGCTGCGGCCGAGACCGACGGATTTGAAGCCGCGCCCCGGTTTGTCGGTATTGATATCCTGGCTTTGCAGCGGCGTGATGGACCAGTCGAGCCCGTCTATCCCGGTCAGCCCCTTTCCGGGGCCATTGTGCTCCAATACCCGGGCCTGGGTACCGTTGGCGATCAAGATCCAGGTCGTGGGCTTTTTCATCTGCTGCTCCTCTTTTGGGACGGGCGGAAACCGCGACCGTGGCGCCGCGGCGACGTGAGCCAAACGTCCGACACCCCAAAAGGTTGGCACTTTCCGGGGACAATACAAGGCAGGCAGGCGGACCTATTGTCGCGACGAAACGATAATGTCGGCGATCTGCTCGAAGCTGGCCGAATAGGGGGTCGCCTCGCGCCAGACCAGCCGCAAAAGGCGCCCGGCGCCCGGTTCGGAAAGCGGGTGGACGGCGATGCGCGGATCGCTGGCCTCCTTGGTCAGCGCGATTTTGGGTAGCAGGGTCACGCCCTGGCCATTGGCGACAAATTGCACGATGGTCGAGAGGGAGGTGGCGGCAAAGGTGCGGCTGCTGCCTTCCCGGTCGATATTGCAGGCGGCGATCGTCTGATCGCGCAGACAGTGCCCTTCGTCCAGCAGCAGGATGCGCTCGGGGGGAAGGGTGCGCAGCGAAATAGGCTTGTCGCCCGCTTCGCCGCGCGGCGCGGCGAGGAAGAACAGGTCTTCAAACAGCGGCGCTATTTTGAGGCGCGGTCCGCCGGCGGGAGGGTCGGTGGCGATCAGCGCAATGTCGAGGCTGCCGTCGCCCAGTCCGGCGAGCAGCGTTTCGGTGCGGCTTTCGCTGACGGCAAAGCCCAAATCCGGCAGGTTCTGCGTCAGGGCCGGGAAGATCTTGGGCAGGAGATAGGGGGCGACGGTGGGGATGAGGCCGAACCTTATCGGCCGGGCCGGCCGGCCGCCATGGCCGAGCGCGAAGGCATTGACGGCATCGGCGTTGGCGACGGCGACCTGGGCCAGGTCGATGAATTCGCGGCCGAACGGGGTCAGGCGGATGCCGGTCTTCAAGCGGTCGAACAGCGGCGTGCCACACAGCGCCTCCAGCGCCAATATCTGTTGCGACAGGGCGGGCTGGGATACTGAACAGGCTTTGGCGGCCCGGCCGAAATGTTCGACGCGCGCGACGGCGAGGGCATAACGCATTTGCCGGAGCGAAATGGGCATGATAATTTTTTCCTATCGTGAGGGGAAGAATTATCGATTGGCCTAATGGCTGTCACCCCCTTATAACGCCCTCAGCAGCAAGAAGGTGTTCCATGACTGATACGATTTCCTCCGCTCCTCCCTCCGAAGCGCCGGCTGGCAAGTGCCCGGTCGATCACGGTGGCGGCAGCAAGATGGTTCGCGGCAATCGCGAGTGGTGGCCGAACCAGCTCGATCTTTCGGTACTGCATCAGCATTCGGCGCTGTCCACCCCGCTCGGCGTGGAGTTCGACTATGCCGAAGAGTTCAAGAAGCTCGACTATGAGGGCCTCAAGGCGGACCTCAAGGCGCTGATGACCGATTCGCAGGACTGGTGGCCGGCCGATTTTGGCCATTATGGTCCGCTGTTCATCCGCATGGCCTGGCACAGCGCCGGCACGTACCGCATTCATGACGGGCGCGGCGGCGGCGGGCGCGGGCAGCAGCGTTTCGCCCCGCTCAACAGCTGGCCGGACAACGTCAATCTCGACAAGGCCCGCCGCCTGCTCTGGCCGATCAAGCGCAAATACGGCAACCGTATTTCCTGGGCCGACCTGTTCATCCTCACCGGCAATGTCGCCCTCGAATCGATGGGCTTCAAAACCTTCGGTTTTGCCGGCGGACGTGCGGACACCTGGGAGCCGGATCAGGACATCTATTGGGGTCCGGAGGGCGAATGGCTGGCCGATGAACGCTATAGCGGCCAGCGCGACCTTGAAAACCCGCTCGGCGCGGTGCAGATGGGCCTTATCTACGTCAATCCCGAAGGCCCCAACGGCAATCCCGATCCGCTGGCCTCGGCCCGCGATATTCGCGACACCTTCGCCCGCATGGCGATGAATGACGAAGAGACCGTGGCGCTGATCGCCGGCGGCCATACCTTCGGCAAGACCCATGGCGCGGGTGACGCGTCCCTGGTCGGCGCCGAGCCCGAAGCCGCCGATATCGAGAACCAGGGCCTGGGCTGGATCAGCACGTTCGGCTCGGGCAAGGGTGGCGATACCATCGGCAGCGGTCTTGAAGTGACCTGGACGAGCACGCCGACCAAGTGGAGCAACAATTTCTTCTGGAACCTGTTCGGCTATGACTGGGAGCTGACCCGGAGCCCGGCCGGCGCCCAGCAGTGGACGCCCAAGCATGGCATGGGCGCCAACAGCGTGCCGGATGCGCATGACCCCTCCAAGCGCCATCCCCCGGCCATGCTGACCTCGGACATCGCTCTGCGCACCGACCCGGCCTATGAGAAGATCGCCCGCCGCTTCTACGAGAATCCGGACGAGTTCGCCGAGGCTTTCGCGCGCGCCTGGTTCAAGCTGACGCACCGCGATCTTGGTCCCAAGGCCCGCTATATCGGCCCGGAAGTACCGGCCGAAGACCTGATCTGGCAGGACCCCCTGCCGGCGCAGAGCGGACCGGTGATCGATGAAGCCGATATCGCGGCGCTCAAGGGCAAGGTGCTGGCCACCGGGCTGACGGTTTCCGAACTGGTGTCCACCGCCTGGGCCTCGGCTTCCACCTTCCGCTCGTCGGACAAGCGCGGCGGCGCCAATGGCGCGCGCATCCGCCTGTCGCCGCAAAAGGATTGGGCAGTGAACCAGCCGGCTCAGCTGGCCAAGGTTCTTGATGCGCTCGAAGCGGTGCGCGGCGCCTTCAACGCGGCACAGACCGGCGGCAAGCAGGTTTCGCTGGCCGACCTCATCGTCATTGCCGGCGCGGCCGGCATCGAGAAGGCGGCGAAGGCCGGTGGTTTCGACCTGCTTGTGCCGGTCACGCCCGGTCGCACCGACGCGACGGCGGAACAGACCGATGGCCCCTCGTTCGACGCCATCGAGCCCACCGTCGATGGTTTCCGCAACTATAGCAGCGGCAATCAGCGTCTCTCGGCCGAGGCCAATCTGATCGACAAAGCCCAGCTTCTCGGGCTGACCGCGCCGGAGCTGACGGTCCTCGTCGGTGGGTTGCGCGTGCTGGGGAACGGGCAGTCCGAGCACGGCGTGTTCACCGATCGCCCCGAAACGCTGAGCAACGACTTCTTCGTCAATCTTTTGGACATGAACACCGTCTGGAAGCCGCTCGAAGGGTCGAAGGGCGTCTATGAAGGCCGCGACCGCTCGAGCGGCGAAGCCAAGTGGACCGGCACCCGCGTCGATCTCATCTTCGGTTCGCACTCGCAGCTGCGGGCGCTGGCCGAGGTCTATGGCCAGGCCGACAATGAAGAGCGGTTCATCCGCGATTTCGTCTCCGCCTGGAACAAGGTTATCAACGCCGATCGCTTCGATCTCATCTGATCGGATTTACGGTAGTGATCGAGGACCCCGGGGCAGTGCTCCGGGGTTTTTTGTTTTGCGGCGCTGCCTGTCAGGCGGTCGTCCGTGCCCGGCGTGTCCTAGCAATCCAGCCCTCCGCGGTGAGCGAGCAGAGCTTTAAGCCCAGCAGAACCAAGCGCCTGCGTCAAAATCATTCCAGCTTGAATCAATTTGTCCGCTCGGCCTTTAGCGCTCGCAAGCAAGTGCACCCGCAGTTTGTCTCACTGTGTATGCGGCGTTCGCCGGGAGTCGGACTGATGAATGAATTTTACGAAGGCAACCGCGCATTTGCGAGCTTTCGCGTCCTGAACGGCGAGGATAACAACACCGAGCAAGACCAGCTGTTTCGCAATATGGCGAAGCTGTTCAGCTTTGTCTCGGACCGCTGCGACGACGATCAGGTCTCGCAATATGACGAAGCGCTTTGTCGCCTCGCCGAACTGGTCGAGCTTGAGGCTCGCGCCCACGTCGCCAAGCTTCTGGCGCCGCTGCAGCGTGCGCCGGGCACGGTGGTGATCAAGCTGGCCAATGACGATATCGAAGTCGCCCGGCCGCTCCTCGAATTTTCCACCGTGCTCAGCGATGACGATCTGATCGACATCATCACCCACCGCAGCGAAGCCCATCGCCTGGCTATTGCCGGCCGCTCCACGGTGCCCGAGCGGGTGGGCGAAGCGATTGTCGAGCATGGCGGGGCGCCTTCGGTCATTCGCCTCGTGCGCAACGCCAATGCCGAGTTCGGCAAGGCGACGCTGGAAAAACTGGTGGAACGTGCCACCCAGAACGCCGAGATCGCCGCCGATCTGCGCAATCGCGCCGAGATCGACTGGAAAGCGCTGCGGGGCGAAATCGACTCGGTTGCCGGCAAGGTGCTCGAAAGCCTGGGCGAGGTCGATGGGCGCTTCGATCCGGTCGTCGCCGGCAAGGTCAACGCCGTCGTCTATAACCGCATCCGCAATCGCGCCGGCTTCAACGCGCAGGAGTGGAAGGTGGCCTATAATCA
This sequence comes from Devosia sp., assembly GCA_026126125.1. Lineage (GTDB taxonomy): Bacteria > Pseudomonadota > Alphaproteobacteria > Rhizobiales > Devosiaceae > Devosia. Next base: position 3,130 of record JAHCJW010000116.1, on the reverse strand, counting down.
GGTGCTGGCTCTGCATGATCGCAAACAGCTCGACGAGCGCGCCCTGACCCGTTTCGCCCGTTTTGCCTATGGCCACCACGCGGCCGCTTCCATGGCAGTGATGTTGCGCGTGTCGCCGGAAATCGTGGTCAAGTGGCTGGCCAGCCAGGACTATGCCGCCGTCACCGTTGCCATGCGGACGCTTGGGCTCGAGCCGGACCTGTTCGCGGGCATCGTCGCCGTCCTGCCGTGGCGCGACCTGCCCACGGAAAGCGATCGCACCATGGTGGCGAGCCGCTTTGTCGCGCTGGACCGGGAAGAGGCCGGCAGCATCTTTGAGCTGTGGCGCGCCCACGCCTTCCGCCGTCGCCAGTCCGAATCGCCGGAACGCGTGGCGATACCGGCCTGAGCGGGCGCTCGCGCCCATGCGATAGAGGGCAATAGCCCGGTGCCCCTTTTTCACCGCCCGGTTCGTTCGGGCGGTGACGCAGTTTTAGCGTTCCGGTGCGATTGTCCGGCTCATGCGGCCGACGCGCGCCTCCGGCGAAAATGCGCGATACGGGCCAAATGCAAATTCCCTCTGGACCTTCTGCTTCCGACGGATATAAAGATATCTTTATATCAGGTGGTGCATGAGCGATTTGACGGAACTTGTCGGGGTGTTGAAGGCGGCGGGCGAAAGCACGCGCCTGCGGCTGCTTGCCCTCCTCGCCGATGGTGACCATTCGGTTAAGGATCTCACCGAGATTTTGGACCAGAGCCAGCCGCGCGTGTCGCGTCATCTCAAGCTTTTGGCCGATGCCGGGCTGGTGCAGCGCCACGCCGAGGGGGCCTGGGCTTATTATGGGCTGGCCCCGAACGGGCAGGGGGCCGATCTCGCCCGCTGGCTGGTGGCGCGGGTCGAGACATCCGATCCGGAACGTCTGCGCGACCGGGCGCGACAGGCCGAAATCATGGCAGCGCAACAAGCGCTGGCCGCCGCTTATTTTGCCAAGGTCGCCGACAGCTGGGATCTGCTCAAGACGCTGCATGTGCCCGAAGCGGCCGTCGAGGCGGCCTTGCTCGAGGCGCTGGACGGGCGGGTCGTCGATCTGCTGGTCGATCTGGGCACCGGCACGGGGCGGGTGCTTGAAGTTCTGGCCGCGCGCTATCGGCGCGGCATCGGCATCGATTCCAGCCGGGAGATGCTGGCGGTGGCCCGCTCGCATCTGGCGTCGGCCGGCCTCTCGCATAGCCAGGTCAGGCTCGGCGATATCGGCGCCCTCGATCCTGCCATCGGCCCGGCCGATGTCATCGTCATCCACCAGGTGCTGCACTATTTCGACGATCCGGGACGAATGCTGGCGCAGGCGCGACGCCTGCTCAAGCCGGGCGGGGAGATCCTGATCGTCGATTTCGCCCCGCATGGCCTCGAATTCCTGCGCAACGACCACGCCCATCGCCGGCTTGGTCTGTCGCGGGAGCAGATGAACGGCTGGGCCGACGCCGCCGGCATGGATGTGCGCGGCGTCAAGGAGTTTCCCAGCGATATTTCGGATCGCGGGCTGACAGTGTGCCTCTGGCACCTCGGCGACCGCCAATAGAACGGACCATATAGATGATCGACGACAATCTCCGCGCCAGCCGACAGACCGCCGACAACCGGCCGGAGTTGCAGCTCTCCTTCGAGTTCTTTCCGCCCAAGACCGATGCCATGGAAGAGCGTTTTTGGGACAGCATCGGCAAGCTGGCGCCCTTGAAGCCGCGCTTCGTGTCGGTGACCTATGGCGCCGGCGGCTCGACCCGCGAGCGGACGCTGCGCATGGTCAGCCGCATCACCTCGGACACCGGCGTGCCGGCCGCAGCGCATCTGACCTGTGTCGGATCGAGCCGCGATGAGGTCGATGCGGTCGTGCGTGGCTATAAGCAGGCCGGCATCAACCGCATCGTTGCCCTGCGCGGCGATCCGCCGGAGGGCGTCGGTCAGCCCTTCACGCCGCATCCCGATGGCTATGAGAATGCTGCGGACCTCGTGGCCGGCATCCGGCGGATCGGCGATTTCGACATTTCCGTCGCGGCCTATCCCGAAAAACATCCGCAAAGCGCCGATTGGGACGCCGATATCGATAATTTGAAGCGCAAGATCGATGCAGGCGCCGACCGGGCGATCACCCAGATGTTCTTCCGCAACGCCGATTATCTGCGCTTTCTCGAAAAGGCCCGCAAGGCCGGTATCACCGCCCCGATTGTGCCCGGCATCCAGCCCATCCACAGCTTCAAGCAGATTTCCGGTTTTGCCGCGCGCTGCGGCGCCTCGATCCCGGACTGGATGGCGGAGCGCTTTGTCGGCCTCGAAGACGATCCGGAAACCCATGCATTGGTCGCCGCCGCCGTCGCCGCCGAACAGGTCACCGAATTGCTGGACGAGGGTGTGACGGAGTTCCATTTCTATACCCTCAATCGCTCCAATCTCGTGCTGGCGCTGGCGCGTCTTTTGGGCCGTCGCTCGGGCTGAGCGCGGGCGTTCAGTTTCCATTCAGGTCGATGGGCGCAACACTGCGCATTGGTGCCTTCATAAAATGGCCACCAATGTCGGGTTGATCGCCCGGAAATGACGCGACGCAGAGCGGAGCTCCCCTGATATGAAACTTGATCGCCGCCTCACCAATGGCCTTGCCTGGGCCGGGGCGCTGCTTGTCGTCGGTGTTCCCGCCGCCGACTATCTGGCGGGCCGTTTCGGCGCCGACGATGTGCCCCGCGCCGCCGTGGTGGAAACGCAGGACGCGATTCCGGTCGCGCCGATACCGGCCAGCGAGCCATCCGCCGCGCCGGTCGAGACCGCCGCAGTGCCGGTGGCGGCAGCGCCTCGTCCCGCGCCGGTGAAGACCGCCGCCGTCGAAACACCGGCGCGCTCGCCCGATGCGGTGCAGAGCTTCCTCGACTCTGGCCGCGCGCTGCCCAGCTACATCACCGGCGGCGGCGCTCAGCCGCAGGCGGTGGTCGAAACGCAGCCGCCCGCAACCCCCGCTCCCAGCCCGACCGCCGTAGTTACCCCGCCGGCGCCAGCTGTGGCGCCGCCTGTGGTTCCGTCCGAAACGGTCGCGGCGCTGCCGGCCACCATCGCGCCCGTGCCCCTGCCGCTATCCATGCGGCCGCGGCCGGTGGTCAGTGG
>JAHCJW010000115.1 GCA_026126125.1 Devosia sp. | reverse complement strand
CCCACTTATTTTTGTATCCCTTTTTTTCGCCAACTCCTTTCCTAAAAACCTTTTTGGGGGGGGGTTTTGTCCTCCCACACCCCCCCCACCGCGCTAGGTTGTCAGCGTCCGCCGCACCGCCAGATCCCAGCCTTTGACCTTTTGCTTGCGCAGTGCTGCGTCCATTTGCGGCTCGAAGCGCTTGTCCTGCGCCCAGCTGGCGGCGAATTCCTGCATGCCCGGCCAGATGCCGGCCTTCATGCCCGCGAGCCAGGCGGCGCCGAGCGCCGTGGTTTCGAGAATGGTCGGCCGGTCCACCGGCGCGTCGAGAATGTCGGCGAGAAACTGCATGGTCCAGTCCGAGGCCACCATGCCGCCATCGACGCGCAACACCGTCCCCCCCTCATGCCCCTTCCAGTCCTTGCGCATCGCCTCGAGCAGGTCGCGCGTCTGGTAGCACACCGCCTCCAGCGCCGCCTTGGCGATTTCCGCCGGGCCCGAATTGCGCGTCAGCCCATAGATCGCCCCGCGCGCTTCCGCATCCCACCACGGCGCCCCGAGCCCGACAAAGGCGGGCACCATATAGACATTCTGGCTTGGATCGGCGCTTTGCGCCAAGGGTCCGGTTTCGCTGGCATGCTTGACCAGTTTCAGCCCGTCGCGGATCCACTGCACCGCCGCCCCGGCAATGAAGATCGAGCCTTCCAGCGCATAGCAGGTTTCCCCGTCGATGCGGTAGGCGATGGTGGTCAAGAGCCGGTTTTTCGAGCGCACCAGATCCTTGCCGGTGTTGAGCACGGCGAAACACCCCGTGCCATAGGTCGATTTGACCATGCCCGGCGCAAAACAGGCCTGGCCGATGGTCGCCGCATGCTGGTCGCCCGCTACTCCAAGAATGGGAATGGCGGCGCCGAACAGGCTCTCCTCGGTGACGCCGAAATCATCGGCGCAGTCCTTGACCTCCGGCAACAGCGCCGCCGGAACGCCGAGAATGCCGAGCAGGTCCTCGTCCCAGCGGTTCTTGCCGATATCGAACATCAGCGTGCGCGCTGCATTGGTGGCGTCGGTGGCATGCACCTTGCCCCCGGTCAGCCGCCAGATGAGGAAACTGTCCACCGTGCCAAAGGCCAGTTCACCCTTTTCCGCCCGCTGGCGCGCGCCCTTGACCTTGTCGAGCAGCCACTTGACCTTGGTACCGGAAAAATAGGGATCGAGCAAAAGCCCGGTGCGCCGGGTGAACAGTGCTTCGTGTCCGTCTTGCTTGAGCTTGCCGCACAGCGCCGCCGTGCGCCGGTCCTGCCAGACAATGGCATTGTGGATCGGCTTGCCGCTCGCCCGGTCCCAGATCAGCGTGGTCTCGCGCTGATTGGTAATGCCGATGGCGGTAATATCCCTGGCGGCAAGCTTTGCCTGTTTAAGGGCCGTCCGCACCGACCAGATAACGCTGTCCCAGATTTCCTCGGGGTCATGCTCCACCCAGCCATCCTGCGGGAAATGCTGGGTGAATTCCTTCTGCCCCACCCCGACGATCGTGCGGCTGCCGTCAAAGACGATGGCGCGGCTCGATGTCGTCCCCTGGTCGATGGCCAGAATGAAACTGCTCATTTTTCCTCCCCGGAGCGTTGTCTTCCCGCTCGATTTTCTGTTCGCCGCCATGGCCCCGCTTGTCCGGGCAATCCAGCTTGCAGCGGCGTGGCCAGGGCTTTGGGGGATCTGGCGGAAATTTCCATCAGTCCCGATCACACCGCGACGGGCGGCGTCGGCGCGAATGCGGCGCTATTTCCGCTCCAGATACGCTTCCAGCCGCGCCACGTCTTCTTTGCCCACGCGCAGCCCCAATTTGGTGCGGCGCCAGAGCACATCTTGTGCCGTCCGCGCCCATTCGTTCGCAACCAGATAATCCACCTCGGCCGCATAAAGATCGGCGCCGAAAGGCGCGCCCAGCGCCGCCACCGATTTGCGGTTCCCCAGCAGCACCCGGGCCTTGGTGCCATAAAGGCGCAGCAGCCGCCGCGTCAGCCCCTGCGGCAGGTCGGGATAGTCGAGCCCGAGCCGCCGCGCTTCCGCCTCGAAATTGAGCACTGGAAAATCGCCGCCGGGCAGGGTGCTCTGCTTGGTCCAGGCCGGTCCCTTCTTGCCCAGCACGCCCTCGATCTTTTCCAGCACCGATTCGGCCAGCCGCCGCGAGGTGGTCAATTTACCGCCGAACACATGGATCACCGCGCCGTCCGCTGCCCCGCCATCGAGCTTGAGCACATAGTCGCGCGTCGCCTCCTGCGCCGCGCTGGCGCCGTCGTCATAGAGCGGCCGCACCCCCGAATAGCTCCACACGATCGCGTCACGCGTCACCGGGCGGGCAAAATATTCGCTGGCGGCGGCGAGCAGATAATCGGTCTCCTCCGCCGAAATCGTCACATCCTTGGGGTCGCCCTCATAGTCGCGGTCGGTGGTGCCGATCAGGGTGAAATCGCCTTCATAGGGGATGGCGAAAAAGATGCGTCCGTCGCCGTTCTGGAAGAAATAGCAGCGGTCGTGGTCATAGAGCTTTTTCACCACGATATGGCTGCCCTGCACCAGCCGCACATTGTGCGCGCCCTTGTTGCCCAGCACGCCATCAATCACCTCGTCCACCCAGGGGCCGCCGGCATTGATCAGCATGCGGGCGCGCACGCTCTGCCGCCCCGCCTCGCCATCGAGTTCGATCGTCCAGCCGCCATTTTCGCGCCGGGCCGAAACCACCTTGGTGCGCACATGGATGGTGGCGCCCCGTTCGGCGGCGTCGCTTGCGTTGAGCACGACGAAACGCGCATCGTCGACCCAGCAGTCGGAATATTCAAAGCCCAGCCGATAGCCGGGCTTGAGCGGCTTGCCCGCCGCGTCGCGCGTCAGATCCAGCGTCTTGGTCGGCGGCAGCAATTTACGCCCGCCCATATAGTCATACATGGCGAGCCCGGCGCGCAGCACCATGGCCGGCCGCAATCCCTTGTGGTGCGGCAACACGAAACGCAGCGGCTTGATGATATGCGGGGCCGCCGCCCACAGCACCTCGCGCTCCGCCAGCGCTTCATGCACGAGGCGGAATTCGTAATGCTCGAGATAGCGCAGCCCGCCGTGAATGAGCTTGGTTGCCGCCGAGCTGGTGCCCGAGGCCAGATCGTTCATTTCCGCCAGGGCGACCGAATAGCCCCGCCCGGCCGCGTCGCGCGCCACGCTGGCGCCATTGATGCCGCCGCCGATGACGAATAGGTCCAGCATCGCCGTCTCGCTCATGATAGTCACCTCTTTAGTTTCGCTTTTACGTCATTTGCTTTCGTTTGTGAACATTCCATGTTTCGTTTTTGGCTGCGAAAACTTCCATACAAGAATGCAATTGACCGCCTTGCCCTGAACCGCTAGGCCTCCGCGGTCCCCTCCGGCCCGGATCGCTGGCCAATGCTCGAAATCCTCTCTGTTATCGCGCCGATCTTCGCCCTGATGGCGCTCGGCTTTCTGGCGGTGCGCTTCCGGCTCTATCCGGCCGAGGGCGTCAAAAGCCTGATCGCCTTCGTGAACAATTTCGCCACCCCGTGCCTCCTGTTCTATTCCATCTCCACCAGCGATTTCCGCTCCGCCTTTCATATCGGCATTATCGGGCCGTTCTATCTGGGTGCGCTGATCTGTTTCGCGGTCGGCATCGTCATCGCCCGGAAGGGCTTCGGCAACCGCCCCGGCGAGAGCGTTTCGGTCGGCTTTGCCGGCACCTTCACCAACACCGTCCTGGTCGGCCTGCCCATCCTCAGCCGTGCCTATGGCGAAGCGGCGCTTCCGGTCACCCTCTCCATCATCGGCCTGCACGGCGCCATCCTGCTCACCGTGGGCATGGTGACGATGGAGCTGGTGCGCCGTGACGGCCAGTCGCTGGGCAGGACCCTGTTCGTCGCCCTGCGCCGCGTCGTCTCCAATCCGCTGATCTGGGGCATTGCCGCCGGCATTGTCGGCTCGCTGGTCAATTTGCAGTTGATCGAGCCGGCCGAGGCGTTTTTCTCGATGATGGCGCAGGCGGTGGTCCCGGCGGCTTTGTTCGGCATTGGCGGCGCACTCAACGAGTTCAAACTGTCGGAAAACTGGCGTCAGGCGCTGGTGGCCTCGCTGATCAAGCTTATCCTCCACCCCCTGCTTGCCTATGTGCTGATGATCCCTGTGCTCGGCGTGCCGATGGAGATCGCCCGCTACGGCATTCTGCTCGCCGCCATGCCGGCCGGCGTCAACATCTATGTCTTCGCCACCTATTACGACCGCGCCACCAATGTCGCCGCCAACACCATCCTCATCGCCACCATCCTGTCGGCGCTGACCATTTCGGCCTGGCTGTATATTTTGAGTTTTTGAGGGGAGAGCGCCGCCATGCTCGGCGGTCGCGCCATCTCCGCCTCGAGCGCCCGCGCCCATCCGGCTTTTTCCCTCTCTCAGGCTTGCGCTCCCCGCGCATAAAATGTTCTCATTCCCGCGCCATTACGAGGTCTTGGCCCGTCCTCTCCTCCATCGTTGCCCGGCAATCCCCCGCGGCGCAGCGTCTGCCACCCACCACCCCCGCCAGCCGGGTCATGACGCCGCGCGTATTTTGTCCCTCCGGCGGAATTCCGCTGAAGTTTGAGAGCCCTTATTCATGACCATCGAAATCCTCCAGACCGCTCCGCTGCTCGCCTCCTGCGAACAGGCGCTCGCCGAGCGCTATACCGTCCACAAACTGCATGAGATCGGCGACAGGGAGGCCTGGCTGGCCGAAAACGGCGCCCGCATCCGTGCCCATGCCGGTTCGGGCGTTCAGGCCGGTTTGATGGACAGGCTGCCCAATCTCGAAATCATCGCCAGTTTCGGCGTTGGCTACGACAATATCGACATCGCCGCCGCCAAGGCGCGCCATATCCGCGTCACCAACACGCCCGACGTGCTCAACGACGCGGTGGCCGAATTGGCCATCGGCCTGATGATCGCGCTGGCCCGCCGCATTCCTCAGGGCCACCAGTTCGTGCGCGCCGGCCAATGGCCTGGCGGCAATTTCGGCCTGTTCTCGGAATTGACCGGCAAGACGGTGGGCATTCTAGGCCTCGGGCGCATCGGCAAGGAAATCGCCGTCCGCGCCCAGGCCATGAAGATGCGCGTCGTCTATCACGGCCGCTCCGCGCAGCCCGCCATGCCTTACGTCTATTACGATGATCTCGAGGACATGGCCCGCGACAGCGACTGGCTGGTGCTGATCGCCCCCGGCGGCAAGGGCACTGACGGGATCGTTTCGCGAAAAGTCCTCGAAGCGCTCGGGCCCGAGGGGCGTCTGGTCAACGTCGCCCGCGGCACGCTGGTCGATGAACCCGCCATGGTCGAGCTGCTGCAAACGGGCGGGCTCGGCGGCGCCGCGCTCGACGTCTTCGAAAAGGAGCCCGACGTGCCCCAGGCGCTCTTCGCCCTCGACACGGTCGTGCTCTCCCCCCACCAGGGCAGCGCCACCCATCAGACCCGCGACGCCATGGGCGCGCTTCTGGTCGCCAATCTCGAAAGGCATTTCGCCGGCGCGCCGCTGATCAGCGCCGTGGTGTGATGCCCGCGCCGCTCCGCTCAGGGGCGGCTTTTATTTGAACGCTGTGAGCACGGTTTTGCGCCGCGCCCCGATTCCCACCGGCCGCGCAACACGATAGCCTTGCCCACGCACAGGCAAACAGGAGCCAAATCGATGACGCAATGGTGGCGCGGCGGCGTGATCTATCAGGTCTATCCCCGTTCGTTTCAGGATAGCAATGGCGATGGCGTCGGCGATCTGCCCGGCATTATCGACCGGCTCGACCACATCGCCAGCCTCGGCGTCGATTGCATCTGGCTCTCCCCCATCACCCAGTCGCCGCAGGCCGACATGGGCTATGACGTGTCCGACTACAAGGAAGTCGATCCGCTGTTCGGTTCGCTGCAGGACTTCGACCTGCTGATCAAGGCGGCCCATGATCGCGGCATCAAGGTGATCATGGATCAGGTGGTCAGCCACTCCTCCGATCGCCATCCCTGGTTCCAGGAATCGAGCTTCAACCGCACCAATCCCAAGGCCGATTGGTATGTCTGGGCCGATGCCAAGCCCGATGGCTCCCCGCCCAATAACTGGCTCTCGGTCTTCGGCGGCTCCGCCTGGGAGTGGCATACCGGGCGCAAGCAATATTACCTGCACAATTTCCTCACCTCCCAGCCTGACCTCAACTTCCACAACGCGGAAGTTCAGGAGGCGGTGCTCGACACCATGCGCTTCTGGCTCGAACGCGGGCTCGACGGTTTCCGCCTCGATACGGTCAATTACTATTTCCACGACGCCCAGCTGCGCTCCAACCCGCCGCTGCCGCGCGACAAGGACGATCCGCTCAAGATCAATCCCTATGACATGCAGAGCCATCAGTTCTCGAAAAGCCAGCCGCAGAATATCTCCTGGCTGCAGCGGGTGCGAAAGCTGCTCGACGACTATCCCAACGCCACCAGCGTCGGCGAAGTGGGCGACGAGGAGCGCGGCGTTGAATTGATGGCCGCCTATACTTCAGGCAGCGACATGCTGCACATGTGCTATTCCTTCGATTTCCTCAGCCCCAAATTCACCGCCGCCCATTTCCGCTCCAAGCTCGAAGCGTTTTTTTCGGCCGGGGAAACCGGCTGGCCGTGCTGGAGCTTTTCCAATCACGACGTCATCCGCCACATGACGCGCTGGGCTCCGCACAGCGTCTCGCCGGCCGATCTCTCCCGTCAGGCGGCGGCGCTGGTGCTGACCCTGCGCGGCTCGGTCTGCCTTTATCAGGGCGAGGAGCTGGGCCTGCCCGAAGCCGATATCGCCTTCGAGGAATTGACCGATCCGCGCGGCATCCGCTTCTGGCCCGGCGACAAGGGGCGCGATGGCTGCCGCACGCCCATGCCCTGGGACGCCGGCCCGGCGCCCAATGGTTTTACCACCGGCAAACCGTGGCTGCCGCTCAAGCCGGCGCAGTCCATGCTCAATGTCGAAGGCCAGAACGCCGACCCCGACTCCACCCTCAATTTTTTCCGGCAGATCATCGCCTGGCGCAAATCCCAGCCGGCCCTGCTCACCGGCGATATGCAGTTTTTCGACACCGCCGAGCCGGTCCTCGCCTTCCGCCGCAGCGCCGGCAACAAGGATCTGATCTGCGTCTTCAATCTCTCGCCCGAAGCGCGCGATGTGAGCCTGCCCGGCCTTGCCGGCCTCTCCCTCGAGCCGATCAGCCACAACGCCACCCCAACCGGCGCCACGCTGAGCCTCGGCCCCAATGGCTTTGCCATTCTCGAAGTTCCGGCAGGCGAGGGGCAGGTGGTCTACGCAGGCTGAATTGAGGGCGGCAATCCTTTGCCCTCCCCTCAAGGGGGCATTAAGTCTATGGCAAGGTGCTGTCAAAACCACCGGCTTCACCCTCCCCCTTGAGGGGAGGGCAGGGAGGGGGTTCCGGCACTTTCCCCGCGCCTCAATACACCCGCTGAAACGTATTGGGATCGAAGAACTGCATCTCTTCGCCGCCGCCGGGCTTGCGCACGAAGGCGCGGATGCAGCCGTTCCATTTTTCCGCCGCCGTCGCATCCACCCCCATGCGCCTGAGCTGCATCAAATTAAACTCGTTCACTTCGCTTTCGCTGAACCTGCCCACCGAAAAGCCGAAGGAAAAACTCACACCCGAGCCGGTGCAATAGGGCACGGCGCTGGCCGGCAGGGGCAACGCCAGAACCACAAATCCGGCGGCGACGAGACGTTTCATCATGCTGTTCTCCTCAAGCATGTCTCCCGAAAGTGGGAACCGGTTTCGGGACAAAGCCAGGCGTACAAAGAGTTAAAGCCAATGGCGCTGAGCTGAAAGAAACGCGACGCGCTTCAAGCCCGTTTGCGCTCCAGCGCCTTTTTCTCCTGGTGCTGCACCAGCACGACCACGGTGGGAATGGCAAAGCTCAGCATCAACAGACGGATGACATGGTGCGCGGCAATAAAGGCGGTATCATAGCCGAGCGCGATGCCCAGCGCGCCCATGCCTTCGAGCGCCCCCGGCGCCAGGCCCAGCCAGATCTGGCCGAACGGCATGTCGACCAGTTGCGCCACCCCGAGCGCGATCAGCGTGACGATGCCCAAGGTCATCGCCGTGGCGATCAGTCCGCCCTTGGCCGCCGCCATGAATTCGCGCCGCGTGATGCCGACAAAGCGCGAGCCGATCAGCGCACCGGTGAGGATGAAGGTCACGATCACCAGCGGCACCGGCACCGCCTCGGTATAAAGCCCGCCCAGCTTGGCCGCCGTCGCCGCCGCCATGGCGCCCAGCACCATGCCCGCCGGCACTTTGAGCTTGATAAACACCAGCCCGGCCACGACGCACCCCGCCGCCAAAAGCACCAGTTGCAGCGGGCTGAGATAGCTCTCCGCCGCCACCACGGCGACAGGATCGATGGGCAGGAACACCGCCCCGATCGGCACGGCGATGGTCAGCATCAGGATGCGGATCACCTGGATGATGACGATCTGGCGCGCATCGCCCACCCCGGTCGCGGCAACGCCCATGACAAAGGCCAGATGGCCCGGAAACGAACTGAGATAGGCCGTGCCCGCATCGAGCCCGAACACCCGCGTCAGCATCCAGCCCGTCGCCGCCACGATGATCACCAGCTCGAGCGCCAGCGCAGCAAGGCTGATCGGCCAGCTGGCGAGCAGATGGAGACTGTCCGGCGCCACGCTGGCCCCCATCGACAGGCCGATCAAGACGAACGTCACCTCCCGCAAGCGCTCCGGCAGGCCCACTGGCGCCCCCAGCATCGCCGCCACCGTCACCGCCAGCGCCCCGCCCATTAGCCACCCCGCCGGCAACCCGCCCAGATGCGCCAATCCCCCGCCCGCGGCAGAAACGGCGAGGGTCAGGAGAACGGAAACCAGCGATTGCGGAAAAGGGCGGGGCATGGGGCGGGAAATCGGGAAAGATGAAGAGTCCACCCTGCCCATATTCGCCGCCCTGTCAAAGATTTATGGCGATGATCGCGCGTGGCTGCGGCGATACCCCCTCCCCACGCCCGAACCCCTCACCCCACCGGTGTAGGCGCGTGAATCGTTTTACCCGCCCAGTCGAAATTCACTAGCAAAAACATGGGCTTGTATCAATCCCATTGCCCATTTTTAGCTCCCCAAGCACTCCGTAGACTATCGCAAACAAAAAGGGCGCAGCACCAGGAGTGCCACGCCCTTCAGGGTGTATTGATTGGGATGTCGAGCGTCAGCGGATACTTAACACATCGGCTCGACTAAAGAAGATTGCATATCCAGGTGCCTTGCTGATGGGCTTGAGGTGGATGGCCGGCGACAGCCCCATCTTCTCCAGTCGCTGGAAGGACGGGCGCTCGGGGAAGAATTGGCGAACCTCTGGCAGGGTCATGTACTGCTTTCGAAACGCCTGCACTTCGTCCGCATCGAACATGTGCCCGAGCTTGTTGGAATACCTCGGATCGACCGGCACTGACCTTAGCACTCCGTTGGCTTCGAGGATGCGGACGATGTTGGAATCGACTTCCAGTAGCTTGCAGACCTCGGGCCTGGTGAACGCCCTTTTGAGGCCGCAGAGGACCTGCATTACCTCGCCCAGGTCCACGCGAAGGCCGTCGATGAAGCCGGTGCCCCTGACCCGTCGCATTCTCACCAGCCGCCCGTCTGCCACCAGATCCCAGAAGTTCTGGTTGGTCATGCCGAACTTGAAGGCCAGATCATAGATCGAGACCATCGTCGGGTCCTCGGTGTCGAGCTCTTCGGCGTCCCTCGCCAAGCGTTGGATGAGGCTGTCGATCTCGGGTTCCGAGTAGAATGCGTTCCGTGGTGACACAGCGGCCCCGCGTGCCTCTCGCAGCAGGCCGGATGCGTGAAGCGCAGCGAGATCTTTCCTTGCAAGCTGGTCGGTTCGTCCGAGCTTCCTGGCGACCTCAGACATTTTCAGGAAGGGCGTGTGACCGATGAACAGTGCATTGGCGACTTCGACGTCGATCAGAGCGTCTTCATACTGGCCGAAGGGCTGGACTGCCAAGTTCGGCGTGCCGTCGAGGAATGCCGCTAATTGGTGTGCCGGAACGCCGTAGGCGGCTTGGGCAGAAGTGAAGTCGTGCAACGACCGCTTCTGGCACCGGCGGCCAAGGATCGTCTGGCCTTCTGCATAGGGAAGGGTGCGGAAGAGCACCGGGACGAATTCATCGAGGAAGGGCGCGAAGGCTGGATCGGTGTATCGCCCCTGGTGGAGATATTCCATCAGCCGACGCAGAAGGGTGACCGCGCCAACACGAAGCTTGGATCCTTGGCGCATTGCGGTGATCTTGCCCTCGAGCACTGCAGTGCCATGGCCAAGCATGGCGAAGCCTGCCTTGCGGCGCTCCACATCGCTCAGGCCGGCGCCGTTGCCCTTGCCGGCAAGGATGTCGAGACCGGCCGCGTGGCAGAGCTGCGTCACCGCCACCAGGGGCACGTTATCCAGCAGCGGCGAACGGCGCGCCTGGATAACACCGATGCGCGAGAGAATGTAGAGCTGGAAATCGTCGGGCGCGGACTGCTCCAGTTCGAGGGCGTGCAATTCCTCAAGAAGCATTGTCGCCTCATAGCCTGCGTCGATCCGGACGGCATCGAGTTGCGGCCCGCGACGCGAGATAAGGCGAACCTGGTGCTCAAGGCAGCAGTCAACCACGGCAAGCATCCATTCTGCCCGCCCATATACTGTTTGATCCCATGGTTGCGCTGGGTTACCGGCAATATCTTGCTGGGCGCAAACGGGACAGAGTCTGATCTCGTAACGCGGATTGTCCCGGGTATGCAGGAGTTCTCCATTCAACGACATATACTTCTCGTTGATGCGCTTGGGGGACCAGCGAACAAGTTCTTCGGCGCTAGCTCCGGTAATGTCAGCAAGCTGGCCCAA
>JAHCJW010000114.1 GCA_026126125.1 Devosia sp. | reverse complement strand
AGTTCGCCTGCGGCATCGCGCATCACATGCGCGGCGACTACACCGAGCAGATCGCCACCGAGATGGACAGCTGGTCGATGCGCCAGCCGATGGGCGTGGTGGCGGGCATCACGCCGTTCAACTTCCCGATCATGATCCCGTGCTGGATGGGCGCCATGGCCGTGGCCTGCGGCAACGCCTTCATCCTCAAGCCGTCGGAGAAGGATCCCAGCTCGCCGATGCTGCTGACCGAGCTGTTCGCCGAGGCGGGCATACCGGCCGGCATCTTCCAGACGCTCAACGGCGACAAGGAAGCGGTCGACACGCTGCTGCGGCATCCCGACGTGCCGGCGATCAGCTTCGTCGGCTCGACGGCGATCGGCCGCTACGTCTACCACACCGGCACGCAGCACGATAAGCGCGTGCAGGCGCTGTGCGGCGCCAAAAACCACATGGTGGTGATGCCCGACGCCGATCTCGACCAGGCGGCCGATGCCCTGATGGGCGCCGGCTATGGTTCGGCCGGCGAGCGCTGCATGGCCATTTCCGTCGCCGTGCCGGTGGGCAAGGACACCGCCGACGCGCTGGTGGCCAAGCTCAAGCCGCGTGTCGAAGCGCTCAAGATCGGCCCCTCGACCGACAAGGACGCCGAAATGGGTCCGGTGGTCACCAAGATGCACCGCGACAAGATCCTGGGCTATATCGATTCCGGGGTCGAGGAGGGCGCCAGGCTCGTCGTCGACGGCCGCGGTTTCAAGCTCCAGGGCTATGAGAACGGCTATTATGTCGGGGGCACCTTGTTCGACAATGTCGAGCCGGAGATGAAGATCTACAAGGAAGAGATCTTCGGGCCGGTTCTCTCGGTGGTGCGCCGCGACAGTTTCCAGGACGCCGTCGATCTCATCCATGGCCATGAATATGCCAATGGCACGGCGATCTTCACCCGCGACGGCGACGCCGCCCGCGAATTCGCCGACAAGATCGAAGTGGGCATGGTGGGCATCAACGTGCCGATCCCGGTGCCGGTGGCCTATCACTCCTTCGGCGGCTGGAAGCGCTCGCTGTTTGGCGATCACGCCATCTACGGGCCCGAAGGCATCCAATTCTACACCCGCCTCAAGACCGTCACCACCCGCTGGCCCGCCGGCATCAAGGGCGGGGCGGAGTTCACCTTCCCGAGCTTGAAGTAGGGGCAGAATGGTGAGCGGGAACCGACAGGCTGAACCCCTCACCCCAGCCCTCTCCCCGGAGGGGCGAGGGGGCGAAAGCTCCGGCTTTTTAAGCGAAACACCAATCTCCACCTCTCCCCTGAGGGGAGAGGTCGGCGCGCAGCGTCGGGTGAGGGGTTCGGTGTCGCGGGCGCGCGCCTTGCGATCCAACAGCACGGATGCCGAAAATCGGCTGTGGCAAAAGCTGCGGGCCCGGCAGATGGATGGCCATAAATTCGTCCGGCAAATGGCCATCGGCCCCTACTTCGCCGATTTTGCCTGCCGTGAAAGGGCGCTGATCATCGAGCTTGACGGGGGTCAACACGCCAATCTGGCGCATGATGAGATCCGAACGGCCTATCTTAATGACCAGGGCTATTCCGTGCTCCGTTTCTGGAACAATGAGGTCTTGGACAATATCGACGGTGTCCAGGTCGCCATCGTCTCCACCTTGGCGCTGAACCCCTCACCCGACCTCCGCTTCGCTCCGGCCACCCTCTCCCCTCAGGGGCGAGGGGCTCTCGGCGCGCTGGCAGCGACAACCAAGAAACGCAGTTATCGGCTCAACGCCGACCAAACCCACGAGCAATCCGCATGACCTCTCCCGGTGAAAATCTTCGTATCGATGGTGACAGGCTCTGGGAGAGCCTGATGGAGATGGCCAAGGTCGGGCCGGGCATTGCCGGGGGCAATAATCGCCAGACGCTGACCGATAGCGACAAACAGGGCCGGGAGCTGTTCCAGAGCTGGTGCGAGGCGGCCGGGCTCACCATGGCCGTCGACAAGATGGGCACCATGTTCATGACCCGCCCCGGCACCGATCCCGATGCCTTGCCCGTCTATATCGGCTCCCATCTCGACACCCAGCCCACCGGCGGCAAATATGACGGCGTGCTGGGCGTTCTGGCGGGTCTCGAAGTCGTGCGCTCGATGAACGATCTCGGGATCAAGACCAGGCATCCCATCGTCGTCACCAACTGGACCAATGAGGAAGGGGCGCGCTTTGCCCCCGCCATGCTGGCCTCGGGCGTTTTCGCCGGCGCGCACAGCCTCGACTATGCCTATGACCGCAAGGACATGGACGGCAAGCGCTTCGGCGACGAACTCCAGCGCATCGGCTGGGTCGGCGAGGAGCCGGTGGGGGCGCGCAAGATGCACGCCTATTTCGAATATCACATCGAGCAGGGCCCGATCCTCGAAGCCGAGGACAAGAGAATAGGCGTCGTCACCCATTGTCAGGGCCTGTGGTGGCTCGAATTCACCCTCACCGGCAAGGAGGCCCATACCGGCTCGACCCCGATGAAGATGCGGGTCAATGCCGGGCTCGCCATGGCTCGCATCTTCGAGGCGGTGCAGGAGATCGCCATGGCCGAGCAGCCCGGCGCCGTCGCCGGCACCGGCCAGGTGAAATTCTCGCCCAATTCGCGCAATGTGCTGCCCGGCACCGTGGTGTTCACCGTCGACCTGCGCACGCCCAGCCAGGAGAAGCTCGACCGCATGCGCGCCAATATCGAAAAGCGCGCCGCCGAAATCTGCGCCGAGCTGGGAGTGGGGTGCGCGGTCGAGGCGGTGGGGCATTTCGATCCGGTCACCTTCGATCCGACCCTGGTCGGCCGGGTGCGGGCGGCGGCGGAAAAGCTCGGCTACAGCCACATGAACATCATTTCCGGCGCCGGGCACGATGCCTGCTGGGCGGCCAAGGTGGCGCCCGCCACCATGATCATGTGCCCTTGCGTCGATGGATTGTCGCATAATGAGGCCGAGGAGATTTCGCGGGATTGGGCGGCGGCTGGCGCCGACGTGCTGTTCCACGCCGTGGTGGAGACCGCCCAAATCGTTGAATAACCATTGATAAGGCCCGACCGGCGCCGAGGGGAAAGGCGCCGGCGGGCCAGGGACTACAGGGAACGAAGATAAAATGACCAAAGTCATCAAGAACGGCACCATCGTCACCGCCGATCTCACCTATAAGGCCGATGTCAGGATCGACGGCGACGTGATCGTCGAAATTGGCCAGAACCTGTCCGGCGACGAGGTGCTCGACGCCACCGACTGCTATGTCATGCCGGGCGGCATCGACCCCCATACCCATCTCGAAATGCCGTTCATGGGCACCTATTCGGCCGATGATTTCGAGAGCGGCACACGGGCGGGCCTGGCCGGCGGCACCACCATGGTGGTCGATTTCTGCCTGCCCAACCCCGACCAGAGCCTGCTCGAGGCGCTGAAAATGTGGGACAACAAGACCGGCAAGGCCAGCGCCGACTATTCCTTCCACATGGCGGTCACCTGGTGGGGCGAGCAGGTGTTCAACGAAATGGCCGAAGTAGTGGATCGCGGCATCATCTCGTTCAAGCACTTCATGGCCTATAAGGGCTCGCTGATGGTGAACGACGATGAGATGTTCGCCTCCTTCCAGCGCTGCGCCGATCTGGGCGCCCTGCCGCTGGTGCATGCCGAAAACGGCGATGTCGTCGCCGCCATGACGCAAAAACTGCTCGCCGAAGGCAATAACGGGCCGGAAGGGCACGCCTATTCGCGCCCGCCCGAGGTCGAAGGCGAGGCCACCAACCGGGCGATCATGCTGGCCGACATGGCCGGGGTGCCGCTCTATGTCGTGCACACCTCGTGCGAGCAGGCGCATGAAGCCATCCGCCGCGCCCGCCAGAAGGGCATGCGCGTCTATGGCGAGCCGCTGATCCAGCATCTGACGCTCGATGAGAGCGAATATTTCAACCCCGATTGGGACCATGCCGCGCGCCGGGTGATGTCGCCGCCCTTCCGCAACAAGGCCCATCAGGATTCGCTGTGGGCCGGCCTGCAGTCGGGCTCGCTCTCCTGCGTCGCCACCGACCATTGTGCCTTCACCTCCGAACAGAAGCGCACCGGCATCGGCAATTTCGCCAAGATCCCCAATGGCACCGGTGGTCTGGAAGACCGCCTGCCCATGCTGTGGACCGCGGGCGTCAATACCGGCCGGCTGACGCCGAACGAATTCGTCGCCGTCACCTCGACCAATATCGCCAAGATCCTCAACATGTATCCCAAAAAGGGCGCCGTGCTGGTCGGGGCCGATGCCGATCTCGTCGTCTGGGACCCCAAGCGCAAGAAGACCATTTCGGCCACGAGCCAGCAATCGGTCATCGATTACAACGTTTTCGAGGGCATCGAGGTCACCGGCCTGCCGCGCTATGTGCTCAGCCGCGGCAAGGTCTCCATCGTCGAGAACGAGGTCAGGGCCGAGCCCGGCCACGGCAAGTTCGTCGCGCGCGAGGCCAGGAACCCGGTCAACCGGGCGCTGAGCCAATGGAAGGATATCGTCGCTCCGCGGAAAATCGAACGCGCCGGCATTCCGGCGTCGGGGGTCTGATGACGGCTGTCGTTTCCGCCGAACATCTCGGCCTGACCTTTCCCACCGGCGATGGCGACATCGTCGCGCTGTCCGATGTCAATCTCACCATCGAAAAGGGGGATTTCGTCTCCTTCATCGGGCCCTCGGGCTGTGGCAAGACCACGTTCCTGCGCACCATCGCCGATCTCGAGCAACCCACTTCGGGCACGCTGACCATAAACGGCATGAGCGCCGAACAGGCGCGCGAGGCGCGCGCCTATGGCTATGTGTTCCAGGCCCCCGCGCTCTATCCCTGGCGGACCATCGAGAAGAACGTCGCCCTGCCGCTCGAAATCATGGGCTACAGCCAGGCCCAGCAGGCCGAGCGCATCGCGCGCACGCTCGAGCTGGTCAATCTTTCCGGCTTCGAGAAGAAATATCCCTGGCAATTGTCCGGTGGCATGCAGCAGCGCGCCTCCATCGCCCGGGCGCTGGCCTTCGATGCCGATCTGCTGCTGATGGACGAGCCTTTCGGCGCGCTCGACGAGATCGTGCGCGACCATCTCAATTCCGAGCTGCTCAAATTGTGGGACCGCACGCAGAAGACCATCTGCTTCGTCACCCACTCCATTCCCGAGGCGGTGTATCTGTCGACCAAGATCGTCGTCATGTCGCCCCGTCCCGGCCGGGTGACCGACATCATCGAATCGAGCCTGCCGCGCGAACGCCCGCTCGACATCCGCGAAACGCCCGAATTCCTGGAAATCGCCGCCCGCGTCCGCGACGGCCTGCGCGCCGGGCATTCCTATGACGGGGATCTGGTATGATCGGCCGAGCGTGGGGCGGCGCCGAACTCCCGGAAAGAAGGTCGTCTCTTGAAGACCGGTCGTACTTGGAAATTCATAAAATGATGAGGCTGTGGCTCTCATCCCCCCACCCACCCTCCCCCGCAAGGGGGGAGGTGCCGTATCGTGTTTTTGGCACGATTTTTTCCAAATCACCGGCTCAGCACCTCCCCCTTGACGGGGGAGGCTGGGAGGGGATGGTCATGGGGCAAGGTATTTGCCCATGACCCGCATCCTCCCCGTTCTCACCATTCTGCTTGCCATCCTCGTCTTCTGGTATGCCGCCGCGGTGTGGATGAACGCGCCCTGGCAGAATACGCTCAACAATCGCGCCGGGCTCGAAAACGTCCCCTTCACCAGCTTCGCCCAGCAAACCTGGGCTCAGGACAAGCCGGTGCTTCCCGCGCCCCATCAGGTGGTGGGCGAAATCTGGAATGCCACGATGGGGCTCGAATTCACCTCGCGCCGCTCGCTGGCCTATCACGGCTGGATCACGCTTTCGGCGACGCTTATGGGCTTTGCCTTCGGCACCGCGCTTGGCGTCGGCCTCGCCGTCGCCATCATTCACAACGATGCCTCCGACCGCTCTTTGATGCCCTGGATCATCGCCAGCCAGACCATTCCCATCCTCGCCGTGGCGCCGATGGTGGTGGTGGGCCTGGGCGCGGTGGGGCTGACCGGGCTCGTGCCCAAGGCGCTGATCTCGATGTATCTTTCCTTCTTCCCCGTGGTGGTCGGCATGGTCAAGGGCCTGCGCTCGCCCGAAAATATCCAGCTCGACCTGATGCGCACCTATGATGCCAGCTCCTGGCAGGTGTTCTGGAAGCTGCGCTGGCCCGCCGCCATGCCCTTCCTCTTCGCCTCGATGAAGGTCGGCATTGCCATTTCGCTGATCGGCGCGGTGGTGGCGGAGCTGTCCAATGCGGCGGGAGGCGGGCTTGGCGTGCGCCTGCTCACCGGCTCCTATAACGGCCAGACCATCCAGATCTGGGCCGCCCTGTTCATCGCCGCCGGGCTTGCTGCGGTGCTGGTGGCCATAGTCGGCTCGGCCGAGCGGGTGGTCAACCGGCGCATGGGGGTGCGGGCATGAGACGCGATCTGTCGCTTTTCCAGCTCTATCTGGCCCTGGTGGCCATGGGCATTGGCGGCGTCGGGCTGGCTCTCGGCCTGCCGACCCTGGGCACCGCCCCGGCGGTCGAGGTGTTTTTCGCCCTGGCATTTCTTTCCGGGCTGCGCCTTGTCGTCCGGTTCAGCCCCTGGCTCGATGGCGCGCTGGCCGTGTTCGGCGCCATGGCGCTCATCGTCTCGCTGCCGGGCGGGGTGATGCCGGCCCATCACTGGTTGGCGCTGATTGCCGCCTGGGCCTTCGCCTGGCTGTTCGTCGAACGGCTTTCCGCCTGTATTCGCGCCGGCATCCTGCCGGAAACCGGCGTCGGCCTGCTCATTCCCATCATGTTCGGGCTGGCGCTGCTGGTGGTCTGGGAAGTGGTTACGCGCGGCGCTAATGTGCCGCCGGTGCTGTTGCCGCCGCCCTCGGCCATCGGCATGCGGCTGATGGCCGAGACCCATATCCTGTGGGCCGATTTCGTGCAGACCTTCATCAAATCGGTGCTGCCCGGCTATGCCATAGGGTGTCTGGCCGGGCTGGCCGTCGCCATTCTGGTCGACCGCTCGCCCTTTCTCAAGGCCGGGATCATGCCGATCGGCAATTTCATGTCGGCCCTGCCGATCATCGGCATCGCCCCGATCATGGTCATGTGGTTCGGCTTCGACTGGCAGTCCAAGGCGGCGGTCGTCGTCGCCATGACGTTCTTTCCCATGCTGGTCAATACGGTGGCGGGGCTCAACGCCGCCTCGTCCATCGAGCGCGACCTGATGCGCACCTATGCCGCCTCCTATTGGCAAACCCTTATGAAGTTGCGCCTCCCCGCTGCGGGCCCCTTCATATTCAACGCCCTCAAGATCAACTCGACTTTGGCCTTGATCGGCGCGATCGTAGCGGAATTCTTCGGAACGCCCGTCGTGGGAATGGGCTTCCGGATTTCGACCGGGGTGGGGCGTCTCGCCATCGACCTGGTCTGGGCGGAGATCGCTGTTGCTGCGGTCGCGGGGTCCGCCTTCTATGGGGTGATCGCCCTCATCGAGAAGGGCGTCACCTTCTGGCATCCGTCCGTCCGTGGTGGACGGGCGTAACAGGGAAAAGGGAACGTAAGATCATGAAGAAGATCATAACTGGGATGATGGCCGGGGTGCTCGCCCTTTCCGCCGCGCCCGCCGCCATGGCGGCCGACGCGCTGACCTTGCAGCTCAAATGGGTGACGCAGGCCCAGTTCGCCGGCTATATCGTGGCCGAAGCCAAGGGCTTTTATGACGAGGAAGACCTCGACGTCACCATTCTGCCCGGCGGGCCGAACGTGGCGCCCGAGCAGGTGATCGCCGGCGGCGGCGCCGATATCATCGTCACCTGGATGGCCGCCGGCATGGCCGCCCGCGAAAGCGGCGTGCCGCTGGTCAATATCGCCCAGCCCTATAAGCGTTCAGGCCTGATGATGATCTGCCCCACCGAGGCCGGCATCACCTCGGAAGCCGACTTCCCCGGCCACACGCTGGGCGTCTGGTTCTTCGGCAATGAATATCCGTTCTTTGCCTGGATGAACAAGCTGGGCCTGGCCACCGACGGTTCGGCCGGCGGCGTCACCGTGCTGCAGCAGAGCTTCGACATCCAGCCCATGATCCAGGGCCAGGCCGATTGCATTTCGGTCATGACCTATAATGAATATGGCCAGGCGCTTGATGCCGGCTACGGCCCGGATAATCTGACCATCTTCAACTATACCGAGATGGGCAACGACCTGCTCGAAGATGGCCTCTATGTCATGGAGGACACCCTGTCCGACCCGGCCAAGGTCGATGCCTATACCCGCTTCGTCAAGGCGTCGATGAAGGGCTGGGCCTATGCGCTCGAGAACCCGGATGAGGCCGCGCAGCTCGTCGTCGATGCCGACGAAACCGGTGCCGCCGAGCTGGCGCATCAGCTCTATATGGTGGGCGAGGTTTCCAAGCTGGTCGATGCCGACGATCCGGCGCTGAACCTGGAAACCTATGAGCGGACCGTCAAGGCGCTGCTCGATCAGGGCATCATCAAGGCGACGCCGGACGGCGCCTATACCACCGTCGTCACTGACGGGCTCTAAAGCATGTCTCCCGAAAGCGGGAACCGGTTTCGGGAAAAAGACAGGCGGACAAAGAGCCAAAGCGCATGGAGCTGATCTGAAAGAAACGCGATGCGCTTTAGGCGCCGCCAAAAAGGCAGAACCAGACGGGCGGGGAGCGATCCCCGCCCGTTGCTTTATGTCTGGCCCGCCGCGCGCGGGCGGAACGAATTTCGCGCCGGCCAGTTGATGGTGCACCTGTTGCGTTCAACTGGAGGGCTTTGAAATGAATTCCATCATCTATCTCGTCGGCCTGGTCGTGATTGTCATGGCCATCCTGTCCTTTATCGGCCTCGCCTGAGGGGGTGGGAGCCATGAGCATCGAAACTCCCGCCGGCCTCGCCGTCGTTTCCACCGACACCGGGCGCGATAGCGCCAGCTATGTCGATTGGGCGGCGATCTTCGCCGGCATCGTCTTTGCCAGCGCCGTGTCGCTGCTGTTCATCAGCTTCGGTTCGGCCATCGGCCTTAACATGGTGGGCTTTCAGGCCCGCGAGGGGGCGCCGCCCATCCTGATCGGCATTGCCGCCGCCAGCTGGTTCCTCTGGGTACAGATCTCGAGCTTCATGGCCGGCGGCTATCTCACCGGCCGCCTGCGCCGTCGTCATTTCGACGCCACCGAGGATGAAAGCGATATGCGCGACGGCGCCCATGGCCTCGTCGTCTGGGCCGGCGCCATGGTGGTGGGCGCGGTGCTCGCCGTGGGCGGCGTCGGCGCCGTCGCCAATGCGGTGGGCTCCGCCGCCAGCACGGCCGCGATTGCCGCCTCCAACGTCGCCGAGGATGCGGTCGACCCCAATGCCTATTTCGTCGATACGCTGTTCCGCAGTGCCCAGCCCGTCGATGCCGCCGTGGCCCGCGACGAGGCCGGTCGCATCTTTACCCAGGCGGCGCTCGGCAATGGCACGGTGACGGCCGAGGATCGTGCCTATCTCGCCAGTCTGGTCGCCGCCAATACCGGCCTGACGCCCGAAGAGGCCCAGGCCCGCGCCGACCAGGTGATCGCCAATGTCGAGGCCGCGCGTCAGCAGGCCATCGAAGCGGCGCGCATGGCCCGCAACACCGCCATCATCGCGGCGTTCCTGCTGGCTGCCTCGTCGCTGGTTTCCGCCATCGGCGCTTACTGGGCCGCCCAGAAGGGGGGCAACCATCGCGACAAGAACACCGCCTTCATCGACGTCTTCCGTCGCTTCTGACCGGGCAGAAAGGACCATACCATGTTCAAAGGACTTGCACTCTGGCTGCTCGGCGTGCCGATCTGGCTGATCATCATCATCTTCCTCGTCACCTGATGAACACGAAAAAGGCGGGACCGCGGTCCCGCCTTTATTGTCTTGCAGCGCTTCTTGCCGCCTCAGGCGTCGGGGTGCTTGAACACCAGGGCGGCATTGGTGCCGCCAAAGCCGAAGGAGTTGGACAGCACATAGCCCAGATCGACATCGTCGCGGCGCTGGCGCAGGATCGGCATGTCGGCGAAAGCGGGATCGAGCACTTCGATATTGGCGCTTTCGGCGATGAAGCGATGGCGCATCATCAGGATCGAATAGATCGATTCATGCACGCCCGTGGCGCCCTGGCTGTGCCCGGTCAGCGACTTGGTCGCCGAAATCGGCGGGCACTTGTCCTCATTGCCGAACACGGCGCGCAGCGCCTCGATTTCCTTGAGATCGCCCACCGGCGTCGAGGTGGCATGGGGATTGATATAGTCGATCGGCGCCTTGATGTGCTTGAGCGCCATGCGCATGCAGCGTTCGGCGCCTTCGCCCGAGGGGGCGACCATGTCGAGCCCGTCTGAGGTGGCGCCATAGCCGACCACTTCCGCCCAGATTTTCGCGCCGCGCGCCTTGGCCCGCTCATATTCTTCGAGCACGAGAACGCCGGCGCCGCCGGAAATGACGAAGCCGTCGCGCGCCGCGTCATAGGCGCGCGAGGCCTTTTCCGGCGTCTCGTTATAGCTCGAGCTCATCGCGCCCATGGCGTCGAACAGATCGGACAGTGTCCAGTCGAGATCTTCATGGCCGCCGGCGAAGACGATATCCTGCTTGCCCAGCATGATCTGCTCGGCGGCATTGCCGATGCAATGCTTGGAGGTCGCGCAGGCGGCGGTGATCGAATAATTGATGCCCTTGATGCCGAAGGCGGTGGCCAGCGTCGCCGAGGCGGTCGAGCCCATTGCCTTGGGCACGGCCAGCGGCCCGATGCGCTTGGGGCTCTTTTTCTCGCGGGTGATGTCGGCGGCCTCGACGATGGTGCGGGTCGAGGCGCCGCCCGAGCCCATGACGATGCCGGTCATCGGGTTGGAAATCTCGCCCGGCTCGAGGCCCGCATCGGCAATAGCCTGCTGCATGGCCAGATAGTTCCACGCCGCGCCCTTGCCCATGAAACGGGTGACGCGGCGGTCGAGAATTTCGAACGGATCGAGGCGCGGGTCGCCCTTGACCTGGCTGCGAAAGCCCAGATC
>JAHCJW010000113.1 GCA_026126125.1 Devosia sp. | reverse complement strand
CTAGCCCTTTGTTTTGGCGCCTGTCTTTGTCCCGAAACCGGGGCCACTTTCGGCAGACAGGCGCTAGGCGAGCAGATGGCTCCAGTCGGGATGGCGGCGGAACTGCGCCACGACATAGGGACAGACCGGTGTGATCTTGAACCCTTGCGTCTCGGCGTCGGCCACCGCTGCCTTGACCAGCTGCAGAGCGATGCCGCGCCCCTCAAAGGCCGGCGGCACCCCGGTATGGTCGATGACCATGGGGCCGGAGCCGTCCTTGCGATAGGTCAGCTCCGCCTCGGCACCGGGCGCCAGGGCGATGACATAGCGCCCCCGGGTCGGCCCTTCCTCGCGCAGGACTTTCAACGCCTCATCGGCCATGGTGTACCCCTTCCCTTACGCCGCCAGGCTTTCGCGCGCGGCAACGCCCAGCATCAGATTGAGATTCTGCACCGCCGCGCCCGATGCGCCCTTGCCCAGATTGTCATAGACCGCGACGATGGCGGCCTGCGCCCGTGCGTCATTGGCAAACACATGCAGGGTCAGCGTATTGGTGCCGTTATGGGTCTGCGGATCGAGCGCCGCCGTCTTGCCCAGCGCCGGGTCATAGGGCGCAACCCTGACGAAACTCTCGGGAATGGCGGCGAAATGATCGGCCAAGGCGGCATGGATCTGCGCGCCGGTGGGTACGCTGGCCAGCGCCCCCAAATGCAGCGGGATCGAGGTGGTCATGCCCTGGGCGAAATTGCCGACGACAGGCTGGAACAAAGGCGCAGCAGCAAGGCCGGTATAGCGCGTCATTTCCGGCACGTGCTTATGGGCAAAGGTGAGCCCATAGGGCATGAACTGGCTGGGCGTGGCTTCCGGCGCTTCATATTCGGCGATCATCTGCTTGCCGCCCCCGGAATAGCCGGAAATGCCATGATAGATGGCGGCGAAATCAGCGGGGATCAGCCCGGCAGCGATCAGCGGCCGCAGGCCGGCGATGAGGCCCTGCGGCCAGCAGCCGGGATTGGACACGAGGCGAGCCTCGGCGATGGCCTGGGCCTGACCCTTGTCCATTTCAGCAAAGCCATAGGTCCAGTCCGGATCGACGCGATAGGCGCTCGAGGCGTCGATGACGCGCGTCGTGCCATTGTCGATCAGCCGCACGCTCTCCTTGGCCGCCTCGTCGGGCAGGCACAGAATGGCGATATCGGCGGCATTGAGCAGGCGCTTGCGCTCGTCTTCGTCCTTGCGCTTGTCAAACGCGATCGACAGCACTTCCAGATCGCGGCGGCCGGCAAGGCGCTCGCGGATCTGCAATCCCGTCGTTCCGACTTCCCCGTCGATGAAGATCTTGGCAACCATCGATACGCCTCCACAATAAGCGGTTTGTAGATGGGCCCAGCCGCGCGCCGCGTCAAGCTTTTGCCGGCGGAACACCCTGTGCCAGAGAGAATGGTCGGGGCGGGTGGTTGTTCCCGCCCCCCGGGATTGTCAAGGCCGCCGCCCGGTGGCAATGCTTTGGGCCTGCTGCACCAAACCGGGGACCAGACCATGACGCCGCATAATCACGCCAAGCCGGGCGACTACGCCCAAGCCGTGCTGCTGCCGGGCGATCCGCTGCGGGCCAAATGGATCGCCGAAACCTTTTTCGAGGACGCCCGGCTGGTCAATTCGGTGCGCAATTGCCTCGGCTATACCGGCACCTGGAAAGGCAAGCCGGTCTCGGTGCAGGCCAGCGGCATGGGCCAGCCCTCGCTGTCGATCTATGTGCATGAGCTGATCAATGTCTATGGCGCCAAAGCGCTGATCCGCGTCGGCACCTGTGGCGGGCTCAACGCAGCGGTAAAGGTGCGCGACATCGTGCTGGCCCAGGCCGCCTCGACCGACAGCGCGATCGTCAAGGGCCGCTTCGGCGCCTTCAATTTCGCGCCCATCGCCGATTTTTCGCTGCTGCGCGCCGCCGCCGACAAGGCCGATGCGGCGGGGTTGCGCTATCACGCCGGCAATATGCTTTCGTCCGATATCTTCTATCACGAAAACGGCTTTGCCGGTTACGACAAGCTGCCCGACCACGGCGTCATCGGCGTCGAGATGGAAGCGGCGGCGCTCTATACGCTGGCGGCCCGCTTCGGGGTGAAGGCGCTGACCATCTGCACCATGACCGACTGCCTGATCACCAAGCAGGAGATCGACGCCGAAGCGCGCCAGACCTCGCTCAAGGACATGGTCACCCTGGCGCTCGACGTGGCGGTGGAGGCATAGGTGGCGATCGCGGCCACCCTCTTTATCGGCCTCGTCGCCCTTGTGCATGTCTATATCATGCTGCTCGAAATGCTGTGGTGGAACACGCCGCGCGGGCGCAAGGCGTTCAACCTCACCCCCAGCTTCGCTGAAAAGACCAGGGTTCTGGCGGCCAATCAGGGGCTCTATAACGGCTTTCTCGCCGCCGGCCTGATCTGGGGGCTGATCCACCCCGATCCCGCCCTTGCCTGGCAGATCCAGCTGTTCTTCCTCGCCTGCGTCGCTATTGCCGGCCTTTTCGGCGCGGTGACCTCATCGAGGAAGATCCTGTTTATCCAGACCGTGCCGGCGGTGATCGCCATTCTGGCGGTGGTTCTGGCCTGAGGCGATGCGGAACTGAGATGGATTGCCGGAACAGGCCCGGCAATGACGATGGAGGGGGTGGAGGAGAGGATCGGGCCGCATCACCCCGGCGATCGGCGTGCGCGCCTCACCCCGCCAGCGCGGCCAGCACCCGCACCCAGGAGCGGATGCCGCGATGGTAGCTTTCGAGGTCGTATTTCTCGTTGGGGCTGTGGATCTGGTCGTCGACCTGGGCAAAGCCGATCAGCAGCGTGTCGAGCCCAAGGATCGATTTGAAATCGCCCACGACCGGAATGGAGCCGCCCGCGCCGGTGATGACCGCCGGCTTGTTCCACTCGCTCGACAAAGCCTCGAGCGCCTTGGCAAGGAACGGCCCGTCGGCAGGCACGGTGATGGCCGGCGAGCCGCCATGGGGCGTGAAGGAAACGGTGCAGTCGGACGGCAGGCGCGCTTCAACATGGGCGCGGAAGGCGGCGCGGATTTTGGCCGGGTCCTGGCCCGAGACGAGGCGGAAGGAAATCTTGGCGCTGGCCTTGGCCGGGATGACGGTCTTGAACCCGTCGCCGGTATAGCCACCGCTCATGCCGTTGATTTCGCAGGTCGGCCGCGCCCAGAGCATTTCGAGGACGCTCCGGCCCTGTTCGCCCGCCGGCACCGACAGCCCCACATCGCCCAAAAACTGCTTGTCGTCGAAACCCAGACCCGCCCATTGCGCCTTGAGTTCGGGTGAGATTTCAGCGACGTCGTCATAAAATCCCGCAAGCGTCACCGAGCCATCGGGCGCGCGCAGGCTGGCGATGATTTCGGCCAGCACCTGATTGGGATTGCGCGCCGCATTGCCGAACATGCCCGAATGCAGATCCTTGTTGGCGGCGGTGATCTCGATCTCATCGGCGACGAGGCCGCGCAGCATGGTGTTGATCGAGGGCGTCTGGCGGTCCCACATATCGGTGTCGCAGACAAGAGCAATGTCGGCCTTGAGCTCCTCGGCATGCTCGCGCAGGAAGGGCGGCAGGTTCTTGCCGCCCGATTCCTCCTCGCCTTCGAGTACCAGCGACACCTTGAGCGGCAGCGAGCCGGTCGCCGCCTTCCAGGCCCGGCAGGCTTCGATGAAGGTCAGCATCTGCCCCTTGTCGTCCGAGGCGCCGCGCGCCACGATGATCTTGCGCCCCTTGTCGTCGTCCTTGAGTTGCGGATCGAAGGGATCGGTGTGCCACAGCTGCAGCGGATCGACCGGCTGTACGTCGTAATGGGCATAGAACAGCACATGCGGCCCGGCCTGGTCGGGGCCGTGGGCCACCACCACCGGATGGCCCGGCGTCGGACGGGCCGAGGCCTCGAACCCCAGCGCATTGAGCTCGGCGGCGATCCAGTCGGCGGCGCGCTGGCACTCCTGGGCATAGGCCGGATCGGTCGAAATCGACTTGATGCGCAACAGATCGAAGAGCCGTGCAAGGCTTTGCTCGAGCCCGGCATCGACCTGGGCGAGCACGGCGGCGGTTTGCGCGGAATTGGGCATGATAAAGGTCCTGAAGACGAATCCGGAAATCGGTCGCACCATGGCCCAGCCGCGCCCGGCCTGTCCACTGCCGCAAACCTGCCCGTTATTGTCATACAAATGCGCCTATGATTAGGTCGCCGGGCATTTTGAAGCAGTGAGGCGTGAGAACATGGACAGATCGGGCGGCCGCGCACGGCATTCGGGCGATCTGATCGCCGCCCTGTCCGGCCGCAATCCGGCGCGGAACCTGCATTCGGATGTCTTGTGGGAGCTGGGCTTCGCCATCGTTTCGGGCCGCTATGCCGAAGGCTCCATCCTGCCGCCGGACCTGGATCTGCTCGAGCAGTTCGGCGTTTCGCGCACGGTGTTGCGCGAGGCGCTGAAAACCCTGGCGGCCAAGGGGCTGATCGAGGCGCGCGCCCGCATCGGCACCCGCGTCCTGCCGCGCAATCGCTGGAACCTGTTCGACGCGGACGTGCTGGCCTGGCATTTCGAGCTCGGCCCCGAGATACGGTTCCTGCAGAGCCTGGCCGAAGTGCGCATCGGCATCGAGATCGAGGCGGCGGCGCTGGCGGCCGAACGGCGGAGCGAGGAAGCGGCCGAGACCTTGCAGGGCTGGGTCGACCGCATGGCCGAGGCACGGACGCCGGAAGACTTCGCCCGTTACGACCTCGCCTTTCACAAGGCGGTGGCCGACGCCTCGGGCAATCCCTTCATGGCCTCGATCAGCGCGCTGGTGGAAATGGCGCTGACCGCCGCCTTCACCATTTCCTCCCCGGTCAACGAGCCCGAGGCGCTGGCCCAGACCGTCGCCGTGCATCGCGCCATCGCCCGGGCCATCGCCGAAAAGGACGCGCCGGCGGCCCGCGACGCCATGCGCATCGCCATCGCCGAAGGGTTCGCCCGCGCGGCGGGGCGGATGGATGGGGAGCAGGCCTCCTGAGCGGGTCAAAAACTTTGCGCCTCTCACCCTCTTTTGACTAGGCAGGGAAGGAAAGGGCGGCTTACAACCTTGCCCATGCTGCTCAGAACACTTTTTGGCCTTGTTTTCGGCCTCGCCTCCAGCCTGGTCCTCGCCTCCGCCGCCCCGGCGGAAACGACGCGCAATGACGCCAAGGTCGTGGTGGAGCTGTTCACCAGCCAGGGCTGCGCCTCCTGCCCGCCGGCCGACGCGCTGCTCACCAGCCTCGCCGAGCGCCCCGACGTGGTGGCGCTGGCCTATCATGTCGATTATTGGGACTATATCGGCTGGCAGGACACATTCGGCCACGAGACCTTTTCCGACCGGCAGCGCGCCTATGCCAAGAGCTGGGGCTCTTCGCGCATCTATACCCCGCAAATGGTGGTCAATGGCCAGAAGCCGGTGGTCGGCTCACGCCGGACCGAGGTGCAGGGGGCGATTTCCGACGCGCAATTGCCGCTGGCCATAGAGGTGCGGCGCGAGGGCGACATGCTCAAGGTGCACGTCCCGCCCGATGCCGAATTGCCCAATGCCGTCGTGTGGCTGGTGACCTATATCGACCGGGCCGATGTCAGCATCGACAGGGGCGACAATGCCGGCAAGGCCATGGTCTATACCCAGGTCGTGACGGGGCGGCAGATCCTGGGCATGTGGGAAGCGCGCAGCGGCGCCGAGCTGAAATTGCCGCTCAATGAAATGCTGGGAGCGGGCAATTCCGGCCTCGCCATCCTGGTGCAGCTCGAAAACAAGGGCCTGCCCGGCGCGATCCTCGCCGCCGCCGCCTACGAGCCATAATACACGCCGCGCTTGGGCGCTGTGTTCTTGCGGCCTGTCGTCGTGCCGAAACCGGAAAGATGCGCCAAAAAAAGCCCGCTCCTTGGGCAAGGAACGGGCGTGACTGACTTTGGTCAACTCAAGACAAGAAGACTGGCAACCGGGCTTCATGGTTTGGGGGCTCGATCCACCCGGTTGCCAGCCGCTGGAGGCAATGGTTGTAAGATGAGCGGCCAATAGGGCGCCTTGAGGGACGAATCATGGCTGAAATGGGGTTTTTGCCCCACCCTTGCCAGAGCCGGCAAATGCAGTGATCATGACGGGGTGATGACAGCAAGCTGGTTGCGGAGGAGCGCGTGCAGGGTCGCCCGCCAAACGAAATGCCGACCACTCTTTCGCTGGTGCATGTGGGAGAGCCGCAAAGCCCGCCAGCCCGGCCCGTCCAGCCCATCGTCGCTTTCGACCGCCGCGAGCTGATGCTGATTCTCTCGGTCTATGGCCGCAAGGTCAGCCGGGGCGAGTGGCGCGACTACGCCATGGATTTTCTGAAAGAGCGGGCGCTGTTCTCCATCTATGCCCGCGTCTCGGAGCGGGCGCTCTTCGTGGTCGAGAAAAATCCGAAACTGCGCAGCAAGCAGGGGCAATATCTGGTGACCAACCAGGAAGGCCGCATCCTCAAGCGCGGTCACGACCTGGCTCAGGTGCTGCGCGTGCTCGATCCCGATCTGGTGGTGGTGGGGTGAGCCTTCTGGTGCGCCCGGCACTGGCCGAGGACGCCGCCGCGATGAGCCGCGTTCTGGTGGCCTCGATTACCGAACTGTGCGAAGCCGATCACCACAACGACCCCGAAGCGCTGGCAGCCTGGACGCGCAACAAGAGCATCGAGGGCGTTTGCGCGATGCTGGCCGATCCCGCGCTGAGAATGATCGTCGCGATCGCCGATGGGCGCCTCGCTGCGGTTGGCGCCGTGACCATAGAGGGACAGGTGGCGCTCAACTATGTGGCGCCCGAAGCCAGGTTCCGCGGCATCAGCAAAGCCGTTCTCGACCGGCTCGAAACCGACCTCGCCGCACTCGGCCACGCCGAGGGGCGGCTTGAGGCGACGCGCACCGCCCGCCGGTTTTACGAGCGCAGCGGCTGGGTCGCCGATGGGCCGCAAGCCACCGGCCGCAAGGTCAATGGCTATCCGATGCGGAAAATTCTGCGCTGAACCTCACAGCGCCAATTGCAGATGCACGATGTCGTGCCAGCGCTCGAACTTGTAGCCCACCGCCTGGTAATGCCCGACATGGCGGAAGCCGAATTTTTCGTGCAGGTGGATCGAATTGGCCGTGTCCGCCGTGATCACCGCCAGCATCTGCTTGAAGCCGAAGGCCCTGGATTGGGCAAGAAGTTCGCTGAGCAGCAGCTTTCCCAGGCCCCGCCCCGTCTCGTTGGGATCGAGATAGATCGAATCCTCGGCCGTGAAGCGATAGGCGGCGCGGGGGCGGTAGAAGCTGGCATAGGCATAACCCACCGTGCGGCCGGCGCGTTCGGCCACGATCAGCGGATGGCCCAATCGCTTGAGCCCGGCATATTTTTCCGCGATCGCTGCTTCGCCCGGCGCCTCGGTGTCGAAGGTGATGGCGGAGTTCTCGACATAATGGCGATAGATCGCCGTGATGGCGGGAATGTCGGACCAGGCGAAGGGGCGAAGCACAAACTCGGACATGATGGCGCCAAAACAAAAGACCGCAGCCTTTTTAGGCTGCGGTCTTCGATGTCGTCCAACCAAATTCCTTGATTGCGCGATCAAGGAAATCGTCATGTTACTCGCGATTGCCGAACAGGCGCAGCAGCATCATGAACAGGTTGATGAAGTCGAGATAGAGCGAGAGCGCGCCCATGATGGCATTCTTGGCCATCACGTCGACACCGTAATGCTCGGAATAGCTCTCCTTGATCTTCTGCGTGTCATAGGCGGTCAGACCCGTAAAGATCAGCACGCCGACCACCGAGATGATGAAATCCATCATCGAGGAGGCGAGGAAGATGTTGACGATCGAGGCGATGATGATGCCGATCAGGCCCATCATCAGGAAGTTGCCCATGCCGGTGAGGTCACGCTTGGTGGTGTAGCCGTAAAGGCTCATCGCGCCGAAGGTGGCGGCGGTGATGAAGAACACCTTGGCGATCGAGGCGCCGGTATAGACGAGGAAGATGGACGAGAGCGACAGGCCCATCACGGCCGCGAAAGCCCAGAACACCGCCTGCGCCGCCGGCACGGAGAGCTTGTTGATGCCGAAGCTGAGCACCAGCACGAAGGCCAGCGGCGAGAGCATCAGCACGAAGGCGAGAGGGCTGGCATACAGCAGCTCGGCATTGGCCGGGCTGGACATGGCCCACTGGCTGGTGAACCAGGCGACGAGGCCGGTTACCACCAGGCCAAGGCCCATATAATTGTAAACACGCAGCATATAGCTGCGCAGGCCCTCGTCGATGGCTAAGGCCGAGCCGGCCCGCGCATTGAGGGTCTGACGGTCATATTCAGCCATTGTCGGTTTCCTTTCCCTTGGGAATCTGCGGTCTTGTCACCGCCGGGGGCAGTTTGTGCTACCACTTGTCGGCAAATATGGAGTCGGGAGCCTTGATTTACAAGGCGAAATGGAGCGGTGCGACACAGGGGACTGGCCCGATGACCTGATTGTGTTACCCTAGCAGGACCAATCGTGCCGTTTCCGCCCGAAAGACCTGCCATGCCCCGGCTCTTTACCGGCCTCGAAATTCCCGCCGATGTGGGCTTCTCTCTTTCGCTCAAGCGCGGCGGCCTAGCGGGCGCGCGCTGGATCGAAGCGGACGATTATCATATCACCCTGCGCTTCATCGGCGATATCGACCAGCGTCAAGCCGACGATGTCGCCGACAGCCTCGATAGTCTGGGCCAGTCGCTGCGCTTTCCCCTGCGCCTGACCCATTTGGGCACGTTTGGCGGCGACAAGCCGCGCGCGCTCTATGCCGGAATTGAGCCGAGCGACGCGCTGAACCGCCTGCAGGCGGCCCAGGAGCGGGTGTTGCAACGCGCCGGCCTGCCCCCCGATGGACGCAAATTCGTGCCCCATGTCACCCTGGCCCGCCTGCGCGGCGCCAGCCCCGGCGACGTCGCCCGCTTCATCGCCGACACCGGCCGGTTCGAGCCGATCACTTTTTCGGTAGCGCACTTCGTCCTTTTCTCCAGCAAGGACGGGGTGGGCGGCGGACCCTATGTGGTCGAGCAGACCTATCCCCTCTCGGCGTGAGCGGCGGCCATCGCCATCACGCAAGCGTTAGTCTGGTCTTAACCCTCTCGGCGCAAACCGGGGCCCGAAGCGGTCACGGTGTCAAATTGCCGCCGCCTTTACCGCGCATTTGAGGCAAAAGCCGGCCAATGAAGCGGGATTTGACGGCTTGGTAACCATGTCCGCGGCATGCTGGGCGGAAAGCGTTCCAGCGGACGGTCAGCTTTTTACAAGAGGATGAATTGGCAATGATGAAAAAGACCGGTGCCCTCGCAATCGGGCTTGCGGTGATGGCTTTTGCGAGCCTCGCGCCCGCCGCACAGGCGCAACAGGCGACGGAACTGGGCACGTTCAACGCCTGGACGGCATGGCAGGCAACCGATGCCAGCGGGGTGATGTGCTACATCTCTTCCCAACCGCAGAAATCCGAACCGGCCGGCGCCAACCGCGATCCGATCCACTTCATGATCATTCACCGCAAGGGCCTGGGCACCAAGAACGAGGTGCAGACCCTGATCGGCTATCCGTTCAACGCCACCGCCGCCAAGGCCAGCGTCGCCATCGACAGCAAATCCTATCCGATGGTCACCGAGGGTTCGGCCGGCTGGCTGGCGTCCACCGGCGACGAGAGCGGATTCGTCTCCGCCTTCAAGGCCGGCAATCAGATGGTGGTGCGTGGCACCTCCCAGCGCGGCACCAATACGGTGGATACCTATTCGCTTTCCGGCGCCACCGCGGCGATGAACGCCATCGACGCCGCCTGCAAGTGATTGGGGCTTGCCCCAAACTCCAGAACCGCCATAACTGGGCGCCGGGCCGACCGGTCCGCGCCCAAGCTGCCAAGAGCACCCCCTCATGACGTTTTCGACCAAGCCGCTTCTCGCCATCGCCCTGCTGCTCGCCGCCGCCATACCGGCCACAGGACAATCGGCGCGGGTGCTGGGCGATTTTCGCGACTGGTCGAGCTACGCCGCCGACGATGGCGGCGGCACGGTATGCTTTGCCATGACCAAACCCAAATCGGTGCAGCCGACGCCATCGGGCTATAGCCAGGCCTATCTCTATATCACCAACCGCCCCGGCGAGGACGTGGTCAACGAGTTCAACCTCGTCTCCGGCTATGCTTTCCAGACCGGCTCGCGGGCCACGGCCAGCGTCGGCGGGCAGAATTTCACCCTCTTCACCCAGGGCGACGCCGCCTGGCTGGACGACAGCTCGCAGGCCCCGGCCCTCGCCGCCGCCATTCGCGCCGGCTCCTCGATCAGCGTCACCGGCACCGATGCGAACGGCACCACCATCATCCAGAACTACTCGCTGTCCGGCGCCACGGCGGCGCAACAGGCCATCGGGGCCGAGTGCTGAGGCGAACACCTCCGCGCTCACCGCAGACCCGCCTCGCATCGGCGTGACTTTGCGCTTTGGCGCACCATATGCTATTGGCGCCCCACTTCCCGCATTTTCCGGACCCCTTGGCCTGCCATGAGCATTGCGCTGAACCTCGATCATTCGACTGCCCTCCGCCCGACCGCAACCGGCCGGCCGTCGCTGATCGGCCTGTCCAAGACACAGCTCGCCGAGGCGCTGATCGGCCATGAGGTGGTGGGCGAAAAGGAAAGCCGCATGCGCGCCAGCCAGTTGTGGAACTGGCTCTATGTCAACGGCGTCACCGATTTCGATTCCATGACCAATATGGCCAAGCCGGTGCGGCAGAAACTCTCCGACACCTTCAATCTCGATCGCCCGGAAATCGTCTCCGAACAGGTGTCGAGCGATGGCACGCGCAAATGGCTGTTCCGCTTCCGCGATCCGGCCAATCCCAATTTTCCCGCCGTCGAGGTCGAGACCGTCTATATCCCCGAAAGCGATCGCGGCACGCTCTGCGTCTCCTCGCAGGTGGGCTGCACGCTGACCTGCTCGTTCTGCCACACCGGCACGCAGAAACTGGTGCGCAACCTGACCGCCGGCGAGATCCTTGGCCAGATCCTGATGGCGCG
>JAHCJW010000112.1 GCA_026126125.1 Devosia sp. | reverse complement strand
ATACCCATGCCGGTTACGACAACTCGTCTCATTTCATCCTCGTTTCAGTCACTCGGTGCGATCGCATCGTGGGGTCGGCGTCGCACATATATAGGTCGATGGGTGCCTGCATTAAGGCCGATCACAGTGTCTTTTGTTCGTGCAGCTGGGCTTCGGTGAACAGGCCGACCCGCAGGTCCTTGGCCTCGTAGATCACCTTGCCGTCGGCCTTGACCCAGCCATCGGCGATGCCCAGCGTCAGCCGCGAGCGCATGACGCGCTTGAGGTCGATGCCATATTCGACAAGTTTGACGTCGTCGGTCACCTGGCCGGTGAACTTGATTTCGCCGCCCAGCGCCCGGCCCTTGCCGGGCTGGCCGATCCAGGAGAGGAAAAATCCGGTCATCTGCCACACCGCGTCGAGGCCGAGGCAGCCCGGCATCACCGGATCGCCGATGAAGTGGCATTTGAAGAACCACAGGTCCGGATTGACGTCGAGCTCGGCGCGCACGAAGCCCTTGCCATGGGCGCCGCCGGTTTCCTCGATTTCGGTGATGCGATCGAACATCAGCATGGGGGGCGCCGGCAGGCGGGCATCGCCCTGGCCGGGCAGTTCGCCGCGGCCATGCGCCAGCAGTTCCTCGTAGTCAAATGCGTGTTGCCGGTCGCTCATCGCGCTTCCCCAATTCGCCTTAAGCTCCGTCTCGTATAGGGGCGCACAAGGAGGGTCAAGCCAGCCAAAGGCCGCAAACCCCCACTGCGGCCTTGTCGCGGCTTGTCTCCCCGACAATGCAACACTATAACAATGGTTGGAATTACATGGACCTAAAGACGAGTACCACTGGCCCCAATGTCCGATCGTAGCCTTGCCAACCGGCCTGATCCGTCCCGCACCCCTTGCCTGACGGCTGTCTTGCGCATGGCCGGACTGCGGCCAACCCGCCAGCGCGTGGCCCTTGCCGAGCTGTTGTTCAGCGGTCCGCATCGCCATGTCAGCGCCGAACAGCTGCATTCGGAAGCGACGCTGGCCAAGGTCGATGTGTCGCTCGCCACCATCTACAATACGCTGCACCAGTTCCATGAAGCGGGCCTGCTGCGCGAAGTGGCCATCGACGCCTCGCGCTCCTATTTCGACACCGACACCTCCGACCACCACCATTTCTATGTCGAGGACGAGCAGCGGATGATCGATATCCCCGCTGATTCGGTCGCCTTCAAGAGCCTGCCCCAGGCCCCCGCCGGCATGGAAGTGTCCCATGTCGATGTGGTGATCCGGGTGCGCAAGGCGCGGGACTGACAGAGCTCGCCCCCGCCGGCGCCCCGCCGCCCCATCGTGACAAACCGGCCCGGCCGGACCATAGTGGGGCAACGGAAACTGCGACAAAGGTGGTCGATGCCCGAAAAGGTCAATCTCAAAGCCTATTTCGAGCGAATCGGTTTTGCCGGTTCAATCGCGCCCACGGCGGCGACACTCGAACTTCTCCACGCCTTGCATCCGGCCGCCATTCCTTTTGAAAATCTCGCGCCCCTCGCCGGTCAGGGCGTGCCGCTCGACCAGCCGAGCCTTGAGCGCAAGCTGTTGGCCGAAAAGCGCGGCGGCTATTGTTTCGAGCATAATTTCCTGTTCATGCGCGTGCTGCGCGAACTCGACTATGGGGTGAAGCCGCTCCTCGCGCGGGTGCTCTGGAACCATCCCGAGGGTGCCGACGCCCCGCCCACCCATATGCTGCTGCTCGTCGACGTCAATGGCCAGAACTATCTGGCCGATGTCGGGTTTGGCGGCTTGACCCTGACCACGCCGCTGCGCCTGCGCGCCGAGGCCGAGCAGGCGACCCCGCACGAAACCTTCCGCCTGGTCGGCGGCGATCCGGACTGGACGCTGGAAGTGCGCTTGGGCGAAGAGTGGCGCAAGGTCTATGTCTTTTTCACCAGCGAGGCGAGCGAGGAGGCGTTGTCCGCCATCAATGAGCGCATCGCCACCGATCCCGCCTCCCCCTTCACGCACGAATTGCGCGTGGCCCTGTCGCCCAGCGGAAGGCGGCTGAAACTGCACAATACCCAGTTGAGCGTGCAGCCGCTCGAGGGGGCGGCGGAAAAGACCACGCTGGCCAGCCTCGCCCAATTGCGCGAGACGCTGAGCACTGTCTTCGGCCTTGCCTTGCCCGAGGCCCCGGCGCTCGATACCCGGCTTCTGGCCCTGCTGCCCGAAGCGGAACCGGAGCCCGACGAGGTCTGAAGCATGTCTCCTGAAAGTGGCCCCGGTTTTCGGGAAAAGACATGCGTAAAAACAAAGCGCTGAAGCGAATGGAGCGAATGTGAAAGACACGCGCCGCGCTTTGGATGCCGCCTTGGCCGAGGCTTGACCGTGGCCGGCGGTGAAGCGCATAGGCAATAACTCTGTTTCGCAAAAAGGTGCTCTCGTGATCGTCGTCTTCGGCTCCACCAATCTCGACCAGGTCGGCACCGTTTCGCGCCTGCCCAAGCCCGGCGAAACCGTCGCCGGCGGCACCTTCTCGATGGCCCCGGGCGGCAAGGGCGCCAATCAGGCGCTGGCCGCCCGCCGGGCCGGCGCCCAGGTGCGCCACGTCTCGGCCGTCGGCGACGATGCCTTCGCCGACATGGCGCTCGCCCTGTTGCGCGCCGGCGGCGTCGATCTGTCGGCGGTGCGCGTGGCCCCGGCGGCCACGGGCATCGCCATGATCTTTGTCGATGCCGAGGGCGAAAACGTCATCGCCGTCTTGCCCGGCGCCAATGGCACGGTCAGCGCCGAGGACGCGCAAGCCAATCTTGCCGCGCTCGGTCCGGCCGATATCGTCCTCCTCCAGCAAGAAGTGCCGCAGGCGGCGACGCGTCAGGCGCTGGCGATCGCCCGGCAGAAGGGCGCGCGCAGCGTGCTCAACACCGCGCCTTTCCTGCCCGACACGCCCGAATTGGCGGCGCTGGCCGATATCGTCGTTGCCAATGAAACCGAATTTGCCCTGCTCTCCGGCCGCCCGATCGAAGAGCTCGATGCCGCCATGGCCGAATGGTCGCAAAACACCGGCCGTACCATCGTGGTGACGCTGGGCCCCGATGGCGCCCGCGCCGTGTCGCCCCAAGGCGCGGTCTCGGTGCCGGCGCACAAGGTGACCCCGGTCGATACGGTGGGGGCGGGCGACACGTTCTGCGGCTATTTCGCCGCTGGGCTCGAAGCCGGCCTTGCCCTTGAAGAGGCCATGCGCCGCGCCGCCATCGCCGGCAGCCTCGCCTGCCTCAATCCCGGCGCCCAGCCCGCCATCCCGCTCAAGCAGGACGTCGACGCGCTGGCCTGACCCTTTCCGCCGGGCCTGGATCATCGGCCCCTCGCCCCTTCGGGGAGAGGGCTTCTTGTTCTCTCGGCTAGAGCATGTCTTTGGAACGTGGGAACCGGTTTCGGAAAAAACACATGCGTAAAAGCAAAGAGCTAGAGCATGTCTCCCGAAAGTGGCCCCGGTTTCGGGACAAAGACATGCGAAAAAACAAAGAGCTAAAGCGCATGGAGCTGATCTGAAGGCAACGCGTCGCGCTTTGGAGCGGCGGATGTTCCCATCGATCCGATCTCTCCCTCTTCGCCACCACCGGGTCTATCCCGGTGGTCCATGCGATGGGACGGCTCCCCTGGACTGCCCGCACACTGACGACAACAAAGGATAGTGCGTCGGTGTGGATGCACGCCGCTCTACGGGTCAGTACCCGTCGGCATTGTTGCCGACGAGGATTTCGCGCTTGCCCGCATGGTTGGCGGCGCTGATCACACCTTCGCGCTCCATGCGCTCGATCAGCGTCGCGGCCTTGTTGTAGCCGATGGCGAGGCGCCGCTGCACATAGGAGGTCGAGGCCTTCTTGTCGGTCATCACGATATGGACGGCCTTGTCGTAAAGCTCGTCGCCCGAGCCGGCATAGTCGTCGCCGCCTGCCGCGCCCTCGCCGCCGAACCCGCCCTCGTCATCCTCCTCGGTCACCGAATCGAGATAATCCGGCGCGCCCTGGCTCTTCAAATGATTGACCACGGCCTCCACTTCGCCATCGGAGACGAAGGCGCCGTGCAGGCGCTTGGTGCGGCCGCCCGAGGCCATGTAGAGCATGTCGCCATTGCCCAGCAGCTGCTCGGCGCCCTGCTCGCCCAGAATGGTGCGGCTGTCGATCTTGCTCGTCACCATGAACGAGATGCGGGTCGGGAAATTGGCCTTGATCGTGCCGGTGATCACGTCCACCGACGGGCGCTGGGTGGCGGTGATCATGTGGATGCCGGCGGCGCGGGCCATCTGCGCCAGGCGCTGGATGGCGCCTTCGATGTCCTTGCCCGCCACCATCATCAGATCGGCCATTTCGTCGACGATGACCACGATATAGGGCAGGGGCTGCAGGTCGAATTCTTCGGACTCATAGATGGCCTCGCCGGTTTCGCGGTCGAACCCGGTCTGCACCGTGCGGCTGATGGTGCGGCCTTCCTTCATCGCCTCGGTGACGCGCTGGTTGAAGCC
This sequence comes from Devosia sp., assembly GCA_026126125.1. GTDB lineage: Bacteria > Pseudomonadota > Alphaproteobacteria > Rhizobiales > Devosiaceae > Devosia. The sequence continues at coordinate 6,675 of JAHCJW010000112.1, read as the reverse complement.
GTCGATATTGCGCACGCCGATCTTGCTCATCTTGCGATAGCGGTCTTCCATCTCGCGCACCGCCCATTTGAGCGCCACCACCGCCTTGGCGGGGTCGGTGACGACGGGGGTGAGCAGATGCGGAATGCCGTCATAGATCGACAACTCGAGCATTTTGGGATCGATCATGATCATGCGGCACTGCTCTGGGGTCATCTGATAGAGCAGCGAGAGAATGAAGGTGTTGATGCCCACCGACTTGCCCGAGCCGGTGGTGCCGGCGATCAGCAGATGCGGCATGCGGGCGAGGTCGGCGATGATCGGTTCGCCGCCGATGGTCTTGCCCAGGCAGATCGGCAGCTTGCCCTTCATCTTCTCGAAATCGGACGAGGCCAGCATTTCGCGGAAGAACACCGTCTCGCGCTTCTGGTTGGGCAGCTCGATGCCGATGGCGTTGCGCCCCGGCACCACGGCGACGCGGGCCGAAATGGCGCTCATCGAACGGGCGATGTCGTCGGCGAGGCTGATGACGCGGCTCGATTTGATCCCGGGGGCCGGTTCGAGTTCGAACAGGGTGACGACCGGGCCGGGGCGGACATTGATGATGTCGCCCTTGACGCCGAAATCCTGCAGCACCTCTTCGAGCTTGCGCGCCATTTCTTCCAGCCGCTCCGGGCTGTGCTCGGGCGAGGTTCCGCCAAGGCGCGGCTCGGCCAGCAGGCTCAGCGCCGGCAGCTCGAACCCGGCCGGCTCGTCGAGCAGGCTCGGCTGGGCTTCGCGGAACACGCGCTGACCCTGCGCCGGGCGCGGGGCCGGCGCGACGACGCGCGGCGCGGCATGATCGACGGGGGTGAAACGCGAATCGCCGCGCTGGGTATGGTTGACCACGCCCCGCGACAGGTCGGGCTCGAACCCGATATCGTCCTCGCCCTCGTCCGGATAGTCGATTTCGGTCTCGTCATAGGCGGGGCGCGCATTGACGCGCGGCGCGACGCTCTCGCTGGGCGCGAAGGCGGGCTCGACCGGCATGGACGGCTCGATGGGGGCATGAATGCGGCGCGGGGCGGCGGCGAAGCCCGGCTCGGCTGCCATCGCCGGCTCCTGCGGCTCCAGTCCCGGCTCGGCGGCGCCCTCGCGCCATTCCTGCTCCTCGGCCTGACGCGCGGCGTGCTGTTCGCGGGCGCGCCGGAACGCGGTGCGCAGCGAATAGCCCATATGCACCACCGCGCCCATCGCCACCTCGACGATCGGGTTGGGCTCGCGCTCGTCGTCCACCGTCTCTTCGGCCTTGCGGCCCTTGCGCGGCGCGGTGGGGATGGCGGTTCCGAGGCCCATGGCAATCCAGAACAGCGCCAGCGCCGGCGCGGCGATGATCACGGCGAACAGGGCCGAGGTGATCGGCTGCGGCTCGGCTCCGGCGATATTGGCGGCGAGATTGGAAAACAGCATGCCCGAAAGGCCGCCCAGCCCCGTGGGCAGCGGCCAGCTGTCGGGCAGGGGCACAAAGGCGAAGATGCCGGTGGCCAGCAGCGTGGCGCCCAGCCAGGCGAGGACGCGCAGGCCCAGCCTGGTCGGCTGCAGGCGGCGGGCCATGGCCCAGCCCCACAGCGCCAGCGGCACCACCATGACCAGCGCCCCCAGCCCCAGGAACTGGAAGGCGAGATCGGCGATCGCCGCGCCGGGAAAGCCCAGCCAGTTTTGTGGCGCCTTGTCGGTGGCATAGGACAGGGACGGATCGTCCACCGACCAGGTGGCCATCGACACGAGCAGAATCGCCGAGAGCCCGAGCAGGATCAGCCCGGCGGTGCGCAGCGGGATGCGAATGGAGATGATCGGCGCCGGCTTGGGCATGGCCGCACTGGGCTTGGCCTTGCCGCGCGCCGCGCGGGGCGGCACGGGGCGAACATCGTCGAGCGTTGGTACGGGATGAGTGGGCATGGGCACGCAATACTTTTGCCGGGCGACGACCATTCGCCGGCCCGCGAACCCTCATGCTAGCGGCTTGTGGTTAATCGCATGCTAACCATGGGCGCCCCCGCAGGTTTTGCCCAGCCACCCCATCTTTCCCCAGCCAAAGCAAACACTGTCCCACCAGGGGGAGGCCAGGAGGGGGGCGACAGCAGCCCATCGCCAAAAACAAGGAAGCGGGCCTTGCGACCCGCTTCCTTCATCTTCGCGATGCGCGCCTTACTTGGGCGCCAGCACCATCACCATCTGGCGGCCTTCGGAGCGCGGCTGGCTTTCCACCTTGGCAATCGCGTCCATCTGTTCCTTGACCTTGACCAGCAGCTGCATGCCGATGTCCTGGTGCGCCATTTCGCGGCCGCGGAAGCGCATGGTGACCTTGACCCGGTCGCCTTCGTCGAGAAAGCGCTGTACCGCCTTCATCTTGGTCTCGTAGTCATGGGTGTCGATGTTCGGCCGCAGCTGAACTTCCTTGACCTCGATGACCTTCTGCTTCTTGCGCGCCTCGGCCGCCTTTTTCTGCGCGGCGTATTTATAGCGCCCGAGATCGAGCATCTTGGCGACGGGCGGGGACGAGTTCGCGGCGATCAGGACCAGGTCGAGGCCGGCTTCCTGCGCCTCGGCGAGCGCGTCACGCGTTCGCACGATGCCGCGGTTCTCGCCCTCGGCATCGATAAGCTGAACGTCGGGGCTGTTGATGTCCTCGTTGGCAAGCGGCCCATCCTTCTGGGGCGCCACGGGTCTCATTGGACGGCGAATGGCAAGCGTTCCTTGTGCTATTGGTATGAGGGGCTGAAATCGGCCCTAAAATCGTGTTAGCGGGGGCAGAAGTCAACTGCCGCCAATGCTGATTTTGCGGCCATTTGGCCCGATAGAGGCCCCTTTGACGATGAAAAGCGCGAAACAGGCGATGAGTTCCCTTAAACAGCAGAGACTTGGCGTCGGCGCGGGGCCGGATCGGCGCGACATTGCCGTCCTTCAGCGCCCCGGTGCGGGGCCGGGACTTTTCTGGCTCAATGGTTTCCGATCGGTTATGACCGGCGCCAAGGCCGAGGCGCTCGACGCGCTGGGTGCTCAGTCGGGCCGCGCCGTCACCCGCTTCGATTATTCCGGCCATGGCGCCTCGGGCGGCGCTTTCGAGGATGGCACGATCAGCCGCTGGCTCGAAGAGGCCGAGGCGGTGTTCGCCCTCACCGCGGGGCCTCAGCTCGTGGTCGGCTCCTCCATGGGCGGCTGGCTCGCCCTGCTGCTCGCCCGGCGCCTGCTCGCTTCCGGCCAGCGCCCGCTGGCCGGCCTCGTGCTGGTGGCGCCGGCCATCGACGCCACCCACGATCTCATTGCCGCCCGCCTGACCCCGGCGCAGCACGAGGCGCTCGCCCGCGACGGCTTTGTCGATCGCGACAGCCGCTATGGCGACGGCCCTTATCGCTATACGCAAGCCCTGCTCGCCGATGGCGCGCAACATCTGCTGTTCGGCGCGGTGATCGAAACCGGCTGCCCGGTCCATATCCTTCAGGGCGGCCAGGACCCCGACGTGCCCCCCGAACACGCCCAGCGCCTCCTCACCCATATCCTTCACGATCCGGTTACCTTCACCCTGATCCCCGATGGCGATCACCGCCTGAGCCGCGACGCGGATCTGGACCGGCTGCGCACGGCGGTGTGCGCCCTGATGTAAGGCGGCGGCCTTGACCTCTGGTTCTTACTCCACCCGCGTCGTCAGCTTCGTCTTTTGCTGCCCATCCGCGTCAAAATTCTCCGGCGCCAGCCAGCGCTCATATTCCGCCCGCAGCGCCGGCCATTCGCCGTCCACAATCGAGAACCAGGCCGTATCCCGGTTCTCGCCCTTGACGATCATGTCCTGACGAAAAACCCCCTCGAAGCGGAAGCCGAAACGCGTCGCCGCCGCCTTGGATGCCTCGTTGCGGTCATTGCACTTCCATTCGAAGCGCCGATAGCCCAGCTCATCGAAGGCGTGGCGGGCGAAGAGGTAAAGCGCCTCGGTGGCGAGGCGCGAGCGGGCCATGGCGAGGCCCCAATAGATGCCGCCGATTTCGATCGAGCCATGTTCGGGCCGCAGGCGCAGCCAGCCCTGTCGCCCCACCGCCCGGCCCGTAGCCTTGTCGATCACCGCGACATAGCGCTCGGCGCTGTCGGCGACCGCGCCGATCCAGTCCTCGACCTCGGCCTGGCTGGCGGGCGGCAGGGACGGCAGGAAACGATAGCGCGCCGCGGCCGCTTCGCCTTCCGAAATGGCGAACAGATCGGCGGCATGCGCCCGAGCCACCGGTTCGAGCCGCGCATAAACGCCTTCGAGCACGATGCGTTGCGGAACGGATTGGGCTGGTTGCAGGCTCATTGTTCGCTTTCCAGGATGGCGGCAAGGCCGTGGCGATAGCTCGGATGGAGCAGCTCGATCCCCAAGGCCGATTTGATGGCGGCGTTGGAGACGCGCTTGTTGTCGCGATAAAAACTCTTCTGCATCGCGCTCATCTGGGCGGTTGCGAATGGCAGGTCGGGCGGCGCTTCCATGCCGATCAGCCCGGCCGCATGGGCGATGACATCCTGGGGCGGCGCCGGCTCGTCATCGCTGAGGTTATAAACGCCTGCCAGGCGCCGCTCGGCCGCCAGCGCCGTGACGCGGGCGATGTCGGCGACGTGGATGCGGTTGAACACCTGGCCCGGCTTGACGATGCGCTGCGCGGTGCCATTGCGCAATTTGTCGAAGCCGGAACGCCCCGGCCCGTAAATGCCGGCCAGCCGCAAGATGCACAGCGGCACGCCGCGCCTCTGCGCATAGTCGCGCCATTGGTTTTCCGCCACGACCCGCAGATCGCTGCGCATATTGCGTGGCACCAGCGGTGCGGTTTCGTCGATCCAGGCGCCATCGAAATCCCCATAGACCCCGACGGTGGAATAATAGCACAGCCATTCCAGCTCCGGCGCCGCATCGAGATCGGCGCCATGGTGGCGCAGCACCAGATCGCCCTCCGCGTCGGGGGCGATGGAGACGATGACATGGCTCGAATTCCTGAGGCCTTCCGCCACCTCCGGCCCCGGCGCGCTGCCATCGAAGACGACGGTCTTGATGCCTTCTCGCGTTAACCGCTCGGCCTTGTCGGTGGTGCGAACGGTTCCCAATGCGCTAACCAATTCACCGCTTTTGCGCAGCGCTTCGACGCTGGCCTGCGACGAGAATCCGAGCCCGAAAAAGAAACTGCGCATCAGATATCCCCGCTCCATTCGCCTGCCACCTCGCTATCGCGTTCAGCGGCCAGAAAGTCCAGTTTCATCCGCTCCGCCCGCTCCGCATCGAGCCGCCGCAGCGCCCACACCGCCGCCCCGCGCACCAGGGGCGAGGCGTGCGTGAGCCGCGCCTCCACCAGCGGCACCAGCCCCGCCAGCCCGGAATTGCCGGCTCCGATCAGAACATTGCGCAAAAACCGCTGATGGCCGATGCGCTTGACCGGCGAGCCGGCGAACAGCGCCCGGAATCCCTCGTCCTCGAGCGCCAAAAGCTCCGCCAGTTCAGGGCGTTCGAGCTCGGGCCGGCTGCGCAGCTTGGCTTCGGCGCTGACCGAGGCGAATTTGTTCCATGGGCAGACGGCGAGGCAATCGTCGCAGCCATAGATGCGATTGCCCATCGGCCGGCGGAAGGCGCGCGGGATCTGCCCCTTGTGCTCGACACTGAGATAGGCGAGGCATTTGCGCGCATCGAGCCGGAACGGGGCCGGAAAAGCCTGGGTCGGGCAGATGTCGAGGCAGCGCGTACACGAGCCGCAGCTTTCCTTCTGCGGCTTGTCCACCGGCAGTTCGGCCGAGGTTAGAATGGCGCCCAGGAACAGCCAGGAGCCGAATTCCCGGCTGACCAGCACCGAATGCTTGCCCTGCCAGCCGAGGCCTGCCGTTTCCGCCAGCGGCTTTTCCATCAACGGCGCGGTGTCGACGAACACTTTGACCTCGGCCCCCAGCCGCCGCGCCATCAGCCCGGCCAATTCCTTCAGCCGCCCCTTGATGAGGTCGTGATAATCGCGATTGCGCGCATAGGCCGAAATGGCGCCGATGGATGTTTCCTTGAGCAAATCCAAGGGGTTGAAGTCAGGTCCGTAGTTTACCCCAAGCAGAACTACCGATTGCGCCTCCGCCCAGAGCTTCAGCGGACTGCCGCGCCGCTCCTCGGTTTCGGCCATCCACTCCATATCGCCATGCCAGCCTTCCGCCAGCGCGTGACGCAGCTTTCCCGGCAGATCCGGCCGCGCATCGGCCGCCGCGATGCCAAAGGCATCAAACCCCAGCGCGGCAGCGCGGGCCTTGATTTCCTTGACGATTTTCTGCGTTTCAGGCGAAGCGGCGCGGGCCATCATTCTTCCGCGACATTTCCGGCGCCCTAAAAATCGAGGTCCGCATAGCCCTTGCTCGGCGGCATGGCGACGACCCGGTCGTTGAGCAGGGTGCGAAAGGCCGGACGCGACTTGATGCGCGAATACCAGTCGCGGGTTTCCGCCGACTTGGCCCAGTCCATATCGCCCATATAGTCGAGGGTGGACAGATGCGCGGCCAGCGCGAAATCGGCCAGGCTCATCTCGTCGCCGGCCAGCCAGTTGCGGCTGGCCAGAAGCCAGTTGAAATACAGCATGTGCTCGGAGAGGTTCGCCTTGGCCGCCCGCAAAACCGAGGGTTCGGGCGTGGCGCCCTTGAGGTCGCGCTTGGCGATCTTTTCCTCAAACAGAT
>JAHCJW010000111.1 GCA_026126125.1 Devosia sp. | reverse complement strand
ACCGAGCGGGCGAGTCCCTCGGCGCCGAGGTTGTCCTCGACGAACTCCTTCACCTCGCGCCCGCGCTCGCCGATGAGGCCGATGACCGAGACGTCGACATTGGTATTGCGCGCCAGCATCGACATCAGCACCGATTTGCCGACGCCCGAACCGGCGAAGATCCCCATGCGCTGGCCTTCGCACAGCGTGGTGAAGGTATTGAGCGTGCGCACCCCCAGATCGAGCGGCGCGCCGACCCGCACCCGATCATGCGCGGCGAGCGGGGACTGGCGCAGCGGATAGGCGCGGGCGCCGCGGGCGAGCGGCCCCAGACCATCGATCGGCTCGCCATTGGCGTTGATGACGCGCCCGAGCCAGCTCATGGACGGATTGACCGAGCCGTCATGGCGCTTGAACACCGCCTTGCAGCCGAGCCGCACCCCGCTCAACTCGCCAAAGGGCAGGCACAGCGCATGGCCGTCGCGGAAACCGATGATCTCGGCCGACAGCTGCCCGCCATCGCTGCCCTCGATCACCACCCTCCCCCCGACGCGCAGCTCGCGCACCGGCCCGACCACTTCGATGAGCAGGCCCTGCACCGATTTGACACGGCCGAAAACCTCGATATCGTCAATGGCATCGATGGCCGAAATCAGCGCCTTCATCGCGGCTCGCTGTCCTTCCCGGTTAACGGACATGGTTTACGGCGACCTCGAATCGAGGCCCGTCGAATCGCGACGATAACCGATGCTTAACCAAATTTCGCTATTAGCTGATCGATTGGGCTCGGCCTGACGATTGCAGCCATTTGGCCGGTCCAGGCCGATTGCATGAGTCCAAAGAGTCGCTTGAAACGGCTTCTTAATGTGTTGGATTAAGAAATTTTCAGGCATTTTGTATTGAATTTTCAACGAGTTAGACTTAATTCACCTTACCGATCTTTGCGTATTGCCGAACCGAATTAAACTTTGTTAACTATTTGAGCTTAGGCTTCAGTCATATCCAGTAGGGTTGGAGCGTTGCGGGTGTGCTTGTCTCCCCGCGGCGCGGGTTCCAGCAGGAACGAATGACAAGGGGAATATAATGCGGGTACTCCTTATTGAGGACGACAGCGCGACCGCGCAGAGCATCGAGCTGATGCTGAAGTCCGAAAGTTTCAACGTCTACACCACCGATCTGGGTGAGGAAGGCGTCGATCTCGGCAAGCTCTACGACTACGACATCATTCTTTTGGACCTGAACCTCCCCGACATGAGCGGATACGAGGTCTTGCGGACGCTGCGCGTCGCCAAGGTCCAGACACCGATCCTGATCCTGTCCGGCCTCGCCGGCATCGAGGACAAGGTTCGCGGCCTCGGCTTCGGCGCCGACGACTACATGACCAAGCCGTTCCACAAGGACGAACTCGTGGCCCGCATCCACGCCATCGTCCGTCGCTCCAAGGGCCATGCCCAGTCGGTGATCTCGACCGGCGATCTGATGGTCAATCTCGATACCAAGACCGTCGAAGTGCAGGGCGCACGCGTCCACCTGACGGGCAAGGAATACCAGATGCTGGAGCTGCTTTCGCTCCGCAAGGGCACGACCCTCACCAAGGAAATGTTCCTCAACCACCTTTATGGTGGCATGGACGAGCCCGAACTCAAGATCATCGACGTGTTCATCTGCAAGCTGCGCAAGAAATTGTCCGTGGCGACCGGCGGCAAGAACTATATCGAAACCGTCTGGGGCCGCGGCTATGTGCTGCGCGAGCCCGACGAGAGCGAAGCCTACGCCGAGAGCGTGGCCTGAACACATCGACAGACCCCGGCTTGAAAGAGCCCCGCGCCCGGCGCGGGGCTCTTTGTCATTGCGTTGTCCTGCCGCTCTGGGCAATCTCGGAACCGGCTGCCCACGGCAGCGTTGGGCCAGCATGTTCACGAGGGGAACTCGACAATGACGGCATTCTCACAACGCCTGCGCGAACCTTGGATCCTGGGCCTGCTGATCGTGGCGATCGCGGGCTGGCTGGCCTTCCTTGCCATGTGGATCAACGCCAATGGCACCACGGGCCAGTTGCAGCAGCAGGCCAGCACCTTGACGTCCGAGCGCGACGCGGCAAGGGCGCAAATCGCTGAGCACGAGGCCACCTCCGGGAGCCTTGCGCAAACCGAGGCGCAATTGCAGGCCAGCCAGCAGCAATTGGCCGATATCGGCGCCAGCATCGAAAAGGCCGGCACCGACCTTGAAGCGCGCAACCGGGAATTGACCCAGATTGCCGCCGATCTTGAAGCGCGGCGGGCGGAAAAAAGCGACATCGAGACGGCGCTGAGCGCGGCCGTATCCCGCACCGAGGAGCTGAAAAGCTCCGAGGCGACGCTGGCCGACACCATCGCGGCCGCCACCCAGCAATTGAGCGACGTCGATGCCCGCCTGGCCAGCGCCCGCGAGCAGGAGCAGGTCGTCACCGCCAATCAGGCGCAGATCGCCGAGGAAGCCGCAACCGCCACCGCCAGCCTGGCCGAGGTCCAGTCGCAATTGCAGGGCGCACGGGCCGAGCTGACCGCCGCGCAGGCCGAACTGGCCGATGCCGCCGCCAGGCGCGAAGAGCTGGGCGCGCAGGTGCAGAACCTCGAAGATCGGGCGGGCGAGCTGGAGCAACGCCGCGCCGCCCTCGACGCCGAAGTGAAGGGCTATGAGGAACAGCGACGGACGCTGCAGCCGCAGGTGGAGGAACTCACCAGCACGCTGGCCAGCCGCAGCGCCCAGCTCGCAGCGCTGGAAGCTGCCAGCGCAGGTGCCCAAGCCGCGCCGGAGGGAGCGCTGTTCGAGGTCGCCAATGGCGTCGGCGCCGGGTTCCGCCTATGGCTGACCGAGGACGGGGCCTTCACCATCAAAAACGCGGCGGGCCAAACCGTCACCGGAACCTATATCCGCACCGACAAGGCGTTGCTGTTGCAAGATGCCAGCGGCGATATCGGCTCGGCCAGCTTCCCCATGCGCTGTGAACTCGAGACGGGCGAACAGGGTTTCACCATCTCGCAGACGGCGCAATGTCCGCTGGCCGGACTGGAATTCCGGCAGGCGCAATAAACCAGTCGGACGCCCCGGAACCAACCGGGGCGCCTGTCGGTCTTGCCCATGACGGCCCGCATTCCCCTGCTCGGGATCGGCGGAATGACGAGCGACGCCCGGGCAGTGGAAAGAGAAGACGGCCATGAGCACCCGCAGCGAAACCGACCGCGCCATCACCACGGTCTGGCGCGCCGAACAGGCCCGCCTCATTGCCGGGCTGACGCGGCTGGTGCGCGACATCTCGCTGGCCGAGGAGCTGGCGCAGGAGGCGTTGATGGCGGCGCTGCGCACCTGGCCGGACAACGGCGTGCCGCGCAATCCCGGCGCCTGGCTGATGCAGGCGGGCAAACGCAAGGCCATCGACTATTTCCGCCACCGCAAGATGGCGGCCGGCAAGCTCGAAGACATCGGGCGCAGCCTCGAGGAAGCGGCACCAGACGTCGAAGCCGCCATCATCGACCAGCTCGACGACGAGATGGGCGACGATCTGCTGCGGTTGATCTTCACCTCCTGCCATCCGGTGCTGCCGGCGGAAAGCCGGGTGGCGCTGACCCTGCGGCTCATCGGGGGGCTGACCACCGAGGAAATCGCCCGGGCCTTCCTCGCCAATGACGCGACGATCGGCCAGCGCATCGTGCGGGCCAAGCGGACCATCGCCGACGCCGGCCTGCCCTTCGAGGTGCCGCGCGGAGCGGAGCGGGCCGAGCGGCTATCCGCCGTGCTGGGCGTGCTCTACCTCATCTTCAACGAAGGCTATTCGGCCACGGCGGGCGCCGACTGGATGCGACCGCAGCTCTGCGAGGAAGCCATGCGGCTCGGACGCATCCTCGTGCGGCTGATGCCGGAGGAGCCGGAAGCGCACGCCCTCTTGGCGCTGATGGAAATCCAGCATTCGCGCGCTGGCGCGCGCACCAATGCCCGGGGCGAGCCGGTGCTGCTGCTCGAACAGAACCGGGCACTGTGGGACCAGTTGATGATCCGCCGCGGCTTGGCCGGGCTCGACCGGGCCACGGCGCTGGGCGGGGTCGCCGGCCCCTATGCGCTGCAGGCCGCCATCGCCGCCTGCCACGCCCGCGCCCGTCGGGCCGAGGACACCGACTGGCGCCGCATCGCCGCGCTCTATTCGGTTCTGGCCGAGGTGCTGCCATCGCCGGTGGTCGACCTCAACCGTGCGGTCGCCGTATCGATGGCCGAGGGGCCGAACGCCGGCCTGGCCCTGGTCGACGCCATTCGCGCCGGCGGCGCGCTCGACACCTATCATCTGCTCTATGGGGTCAGGGGCGATCTGCTGCGCAAGCTCGGGCGGCACACCGAAGCCAATCTCGATTTTCTGCGCGCCGCCGAACTGACCCGCAACGCGCGCGAGAAGACCTATCTCATGGCCCGGGCAGCCGAAGCGGGATCAGCCGAGGACTGAGCGGGCTCAGGCGGCGGCGATGAACTCGAATTTGCTTTCCAGCACATGCCGGTCGAACGGCTTCATCATATAGTCGTTGGCGCCGGCCTTGAGCGCCAAAGCGATGGCGCCGATATCGTTCTCGATCGTGCAATAGACCACGCGCGGCTTCTCACCGCCGACAAAGGCCCGCAGGAGCTTGAGAAACTCGAGCCCGCTCATGATCGGCATGTTCCAGTCGAGCAGGATCGTGTCGGGCATTTCCTGACGGCATTTGTCAAAAGCCTCCTGCCCGTCCTCGGCCTCGTCCACGACATAATCGAGATCTTCGAGAATACGGCGGGCCACTTTGCGCACGACGCTGGAGTCATCGACGATCAGACAGCTGCGCATGGGTGGGCTCCGGGCAGAAAGACACTGCCCGGACTATGACCCGCAACTGGTTGGAGAATAGTTAGCGCAAGGCCAACTAAAACGCGTCGCGTTTCTTTCAGATCAGCTCCATGCGCGTGTCTTTTCCCGAAAACGGTTCCCCCTTTCAGGAGACAGGCTCTATTCGCTCGGCGTGGCGGCAGCTTCCGCCGGCGCCTCGACGGCCGGCGCCTCGTCTTGCGCCTTGGGCACGGCGGTGAAGAAGAAGGCGTCGTTCTCGATGCCGATATCGAGCTCCATATCGGTCATGCGGGCGAGAAGGCCGGTATAGAAGGGCTGGATACCGCGCGCATCGACCGAGCCTTCCTCGGGCATGCCCGAGAGCAGACCCGCCGTGCCAACCGGCACCAGGGTCTTCTGGCGCTTTTCCGGATCGCTTGTCGAGGTGAACTCGAATTTCTCTTCGCCGGCGGCGCCGGTGATTTTCGCCGTCACCAGCCCGCCGCGCGGCACCGAACCGGCCGCGATCAGCAGCATGTTCATGAACAGCTTGGCCTTGTGCTTGGGCAGCAGGATCAGCGGCACCTGCCAGTCGAGCTCGGCCTTTTCGATATCGAACTGGATGCGGGCGACGCGTTCGCATTCGCGCGTGTCGATATCGGTGCCGGCCGTCGAGGAAGCGCCATAGGCGAGGCGGGCGAATTCGAGCTTGGCCCGGCTCTGCTTGGCGGCACTGGCGATCAGGTCGCGCGCGCCTTCGGCCATTTCGCCCTGGTTGGGATCGGCCAGAACTTCAAGCCCGTTGCCGATGGCGCCGATGGGGTTGATCAGGTCGTGGCAGACCCGGGAGCACAGCATGGCCGCGAGGTCGGTTGCCTTGAGCTCGATGATATCCATGGTCGGGGTCTCCATAACGCCGCAGGGCAAGAATCAATCAGGGGGAACAATAAAGGGCAGAGGCCCGCCGCACTACCGCGTCGAGAGCATTTTGGACAGGCCCGGCCAATTGGCCTCGCCCTGCCGCGCCGCCGCATCGGGCGCGAGCATGAACGCCTCGCGATTGGCGGCCGAATAGAACAGGAACAGGCGCTGCTTGAACACGGCATAGATTGTCGGGTCGGAATCGGAAACAAAACCGCGCGCCATGCTCATGGCACCATGGCCGCCATATTGGGGCGCATAGATCTCGGGGGCGCGCTTGAAGATCTCGAGATTGGCCTCGCTGGCGAAATGCCAGGGCGCACCCATCCAGAAGGCCTCATATTGCGCCAGACCCTTTTGCGGGGTCGGATCGACGAAATAGGACACCGGGTCCATGCCGCCGATGGCGACCCCGGTCAGCGGATCGGTGACCACATAACTCACCACCGACTGGGCGCTGACGGGCTGGATCATGGCCATAAGCGGGCCGGAAAGCGGCAGCAACACGGCGATCATGGTTAAGATTTGTTTAGAGATTTGCTTCATTATCGAGCCCATGATCGGCAAGTCGGCACATGCCGAATATGGAGCAAAGACCTTAAGGTCTTCGTAACCGCAATCGATCGCTGCCCAAGGGAGAGACATCGATGCTCAAGCGCCTGGCCTGGATTTTTACCCTGCTCGCCGCCTTCGCCCTACCGACCGCTCCGAGCCTGGCGCAAGGATCGCTGAGCGACACCTATTCGGGTGAGGAACTGGTCGAAAGCGGCCGCGAATTCTTCGGCTCGGCCGCGCAGGGGCTTGCCTCCCTCGTCGAGCGCGCCGTCAGCCAGTTCGGCCTGCCCAATGGCTATGTGCTGGGCGAGGAAGCCGGCGGGGCGCTGATCGTCGGCGCCAAATATGGCGAGGGCACGCTTTATACCCGCAATGCCGGGCAATATTCGGTGTTCTGGCAGGGCCCCAGCATCGGTTTCGACGTCGGCGGCGATGGCTCCAAGGTGATGATGCTGGTCTACAACCTCAACACCATCCAGGACATTCTGGGCCGCTATCCCGGCGTCGATGGCTCGGCCTATGTTCTGGGCGGGCTGGGCATGACCGTGGTCAAGCGCGGCAATGTGGTCGTCGTCCCCATCCGCTCGGGCGTGGGCGCGCGGCTCGGCATCAATGTGGGCTATCTCAATTTCACCAACCAGCCCACCTGGAACCCGTTCTGATCTCACCCAACCACCATCACGACTTGCACGAGCCGGGGTGAAAACTCCGGCTTTGTCGTGACGGGCCCGCGCAAAGGCGTTAGGGTTAACCGCTGGCAAAGATGGCCAGATGGGTAGAGCGGCGCCTATGTAGGGGCTGGAACCTTGCCGCGGCGGAGCCTGGTCAGGCGCGGCCGGAGTTATGCGTGATGCTGATCGAAAACATGATGTATTTTGCCCTGGGCCTTCTGGTGGCGGGCTTGGTCGCGCTGATCATCATGCCGGCCGTGTGGAAACGCGCCGTTCGCCTGACCAAGCGGCGCATCGAAGCGGCGACCCCGATCACCCTGGCCGAATTCCGGGCCGACAAGGACCAGTTGCGCGCCGAATTCGCCCTATCGACGCGCCGACTGGAAATGAATGTCGAGACGCTGCGCAAGCGGCTGGCCGAGCAATTGAGCGACGTCAACCAGAAGCGCACCGATCTCGGGGCGCTCAAGGCCGAGCGTGAAAAGCACATGGCCGTGGTGGGGGAACTCGAAGCGCGGCTGGTGGACCTGCGCGCCCGCATCATCGAGCTGGAAAAGGAAGGCACCGACCTGGCCCAGCGCCTGCGCATGCGCGAGCGGGATGTGGAAAGCCGCCAGGACGAAATCGACACCCTGCGCATGAGCCTGCGCGGCGCGCTTCCCGTTGCGACCAGCCTTGAGGGCATCCACCTCAGCGGCGACTACGAGCAAGATCTGGACGCCGTGACCACAGCGCTGGCCATCGAGCGCAAGCGCGCGGGGTTCCTCGAAGAGCAGGCAAGGAGCCTGATCGAGCGCCTGGAAAGCTCCGATCGCCGCAGCGCCGAGACCAATGCCGCCATTGCCGGCATGCGCGACGCGCTGGCTCGCAGCGATGCGCGCAACGAGGCCGATGCCGAAGAACTGGTCGCCGCCGAGGCGCGGATCGCCAGCGCCGAAAACCGGCTCAACGCCATTCTGGCCGAAACCAGCCAGGCCATGGCCGCGAGCGAAGAGCGCACCGGGCAATTGCTGGCCGACAAGCTCGGTCTCGAGGATGAGGTGGAAGCCCTCCGCGCCAAGGTGATGAATGTCGAAGCCACCATCATGGCCGACTGGGACAGCGAGCGCGTCGAAGAGGCGTTCCTGCGCGAAAAACTCAACGACATCGCCGCCAGCGTCAGCCGGCTGGTCTATGCCGTGGACACCAACACCCCGCTCGGCGCGCAAGAGGAAGAAAGCCTGTTCGACCGGGTGCAGCGTTTCGCCGATGACGGGGAAACCGAAGATGTGCTCGACCACCACCCCCCCGCCGCCAAGGCCGGCTCGGTGTCGGATCGCCTGGCAGCGGTGCGCGAGATTCAGGGGCGGTAGTGCTTTGGCGGGCTTGGGGATATCCCCACCGCACATCGCCTGGCGCTGGCGCGGCAACCGTGAGTACACTTTTCGGTCCGATGCTCTAGCGCCGGCCGATTTCGACCGTGCGGATCAATTCGCCGGTGGCGCTGTCGAAGATGGCGAGGGCGGTGGCGCCATCAAGGCTGTAGGTGATCTGAACCGTGCCGTCGGCGGAGAGGGCCGAAACCACTTCGGCGCCGGCAGGGACCAGGACGGCGGCCGCCTGTGGAGGCGGCGGGCTGTCGCGGTTGAGGCGATAGACAAGTGCGAAGCCAACCGCCATAAAGCCCAGCAACATGATGCCGATCGAAAATGCGAACGATCGGCGGGCCTTTCCAAAAGCGGCGGAAGCCTCGGGCGAGAGCTTGGTCTCGCCGGTATTGGCAAAGTTGCCGGACTTTTCAGGATCACTCATGGCGCAAGACACCGATTTCGAATTCGAGGGCGAGCCGGTCGAGGTTGTCGTCGATGAAGCCAGCGCCGGCGGGCGGCTCGATGCCGTGCTGGCCAAAGAGCACGACATTCTCAGCCGCAGCCGGATCAAGGATCTCATCCTTTCCGGCGCCGTCTCCATCGACGGCAGGACCGTCAGCGAACCCAAATACCGCCTGAAGGCCGGCGAGACAATCGTGCTTGTCGCGCCGCCCCCCGAAGATCCCGAGCCGCAGGGCGAGGATATTGCGCTCAACATTCTTTATGAGGACGACGACCTCATCGTCGTCAACAAGCCGGTGGGCATGGTGGTCCACCCTGCCCCCGGCTCGCCCAGCGGCACGCTGGTCAATGCGCTGATCTTCCATTGTGGCGACAGCCTCAAGGGCATTGGCGGGGTCAAGCGCCCCGGCATCGTGCATCGGCTGGATCGGGACACGTCCGGGGTGATGGTCGCGGCCAAGACCGAACAGGCGCACAAGCACCTGTCGGCGCAATTCGCCGACCACGGCCGCACCGGGCCGCTGCACCGGGCCTACACCGCCTTTGCCTGGGGCTCGACCCAGAGCGCGCTGGGCACGGTGGACGCGCCGCTCGGCCGCGATCCGGGCAATCGCCTCAAGCAGGCCGTGCGCAAGGACGGACGCGAGGCGATCACCCATTATGCGGTCGAGGCCCGCTATGGCGACGACGGCTGGGACATCACCCGCATCCAGTGCCAGCTCGAAACCGGACGCACGCACCAGATCCGCGTCCACATGACCCATATCGGCCACCCCCTGGTTTCGGACCTCGTCTATGCTTCGGGCTTCGCCACCAAGGTCAACAAGCTGCCCGAAGCCCTCGGAGAAATCGTGCGCGGGCTGGGCCGGCAAGCGCTGCACGCGGCCGAGCTGGGCTTCGAACACCCCGCGACCGGCGAGGAAATGCTGTTCGAAGCCGAGCTGCCGGCCGATTTGCAGGCCCTGCAGGACGAATTGACGGCCTATGATCGCGCCTATCCGCGCTGACGCTCACCCAAGGGTGATTGAACCCAATGCACCGGCTGTGCGTAATGCTGGTGCAACACAAGCGTTCAAGGATAGGAAAGGCCGCAACCCTATACAATTTGTAACCTTGCTTGCGGTTACGGCCTCTTAAATTCGACAAACTGCCGCTTATATATGGCGGTACGTCTGCGCCTGTGCCGAGTTGGACAGGCAGGGACCTTCCGCCCGCGCCATGCGGGGGAGATCAGAAGGGGGTGCGTCCATGGCCCAAACGAATTTGCCGGTGCTGTCGTCGGAAGGCGGCCTTTCGCGCTATTTGCAGGAAATTCGCAAGTTTCCCATGCTGGAAGCGGACGAAGAGTACATGCTCGCCAAGCGCTACAAGGAACATGAGGACCCCGGCGCCGCCCAGAAACTGATCACCAGCCATCTGCGCCTCGTCGCCAAGATCGCCATGGGATATCGCGGCTATGGCCTGCCGATTTCCGAAGTGATCTCGGAAGGCAATGTGGGCCTGATGCATGCAGTGAAGCGCTTCGAGCCCGAAAAGGGCTTCCGGCTCGCCACCTATGCCATGTGGTGGATCCGCGCCGCCATCCAGGAATATGTGCTGCGCTCGTGGAGCCTCGTCAAGATCGGCACCACCGCGGCGCAAAAGCGCCTGTTCTTCAACCTGAGAAAGGTCAAGGGGCAGATTGCGGCGCTGGACGAGGGGAGCCTGCATCCCGACCAGATCAAGCAGATCGCCACCACGCTCAAGGTGACCGAGGAGGACGTGGTGCAGATGAACGCCCGCCTCTCCGGCGACGCCTCGCTCAACGCGCCGATGCGCGCCGACGAGGGCTCGTCCGAATGGCAGGACTGGCTGGTGGACGACACGCCTGACGCCGAGACGACGCTGGGCGAAAGCCAGGAATTCGACGAGCGCATGGGCCTGCTTACCCAGGCAATGGATGTGCTCAACGAGCGCGAACGGGCCATCTTCCAGGCGCGGCGCCTGCAGGAAAACCCGGCAACGCTCGAGGAACTGGCCCAGCAATACGACGTCAGCCGCGAGCGCATCCGCCAGATCGAGGTGCGGGCGTTTGAAAAGGTGCAGGACGCCGTGCGCGTAGCCGCGCAAGGGTAAAAGCCGGCCCGTCTTTGGCTTTTTGCCTGTCCCCTCCCTGCCCTCCCCTCAAGGGGGAGGGTCAAGCCGGTGGATTCGATACGATCATGTCCCAAACGCAATGCCCCCACTTTCGGGAGACATGCTCTGGCTCTTTGTTTTTACGCCTGTCTTTTTCCCGAAACCGGTTCCCACTTTCGAAAGACATGCTTTAAGCCTGGCGCTCCGGAACGGCGCCTGCAACCAGATCCCACAGCCGCTCCCGTCCCAGGATCAGCAGCCAGGGCGTGGCGTCGGCCGGGATGATT
>JAHCJW010000110.1 GCA_026126125.1 Devosia sp. | reverse complement strand
TCCACCCCGTTATCGACGTTGCTAGGACCAGAGCTGACTGACTGCTTTCGGGAAATGGAAATGGCGGCCTGAACGGCCGGAATGGGGCGCGGAGCCGCCCCTATGCGAAAAACCTAGGGCTGCACGCCGCAAGCGCCTTCGATGACCTATTGCAGAATTGGAGAGGACTGCTGTTCGTGAACACTAGCGGGGAACGACTTGGCATAGTGAGAGGGCGTTTTACCGACATATTGGAAGAAGGCGCTGGAAAATGCCGAGCTCGATGAAAAACCGACCTCGAACGCGGTTTGGGTAACCGACAGACGCTCCTTTCGTAGCAGTTCCATAGCCCGGTTCATGCGCAGTTCCCGCGTAAAATCCCGCCAGGTTTGCCCCAGCTCGTTTTGCATGTGCCTCCGCAATGTGCGCTCCGACATTCCGGCGAATTCGGCAGCTTCCGGCAGGGTTACGCTGGGGCCGCGACGCGTGGCGAAGTCAATGACCTTCTGCATGGCGGTATTCTCGGCATAGGGCGTCCACAGAATGCGCTCGTGGCGAAACCATTCGGGGATCATGTCGCCGAGCGTGATGTAGAAAGACCGGGCCTTGCGATCGCGCGCAGCCGTGTCTGCTCCCCAGCGCAGCGAGTGCTGGAGCAAAGCGGCGGCAAAGTCGCCGACCGGACCGACCCAGCAGCCGTCGTGATGCCAGTTGACCTCGCCGTGGCAAAATTTGGCAACAAGGCCCGTCGACGGTATCCGGGCGCGCAGGCGGAAGGTGCGGCCGGGCGGGATATAGACCATGTGGTCGGCCGGTGTCACCCATTCGCCGGCATGGCCGAAAAGCTCTAGTTCTCCGGTCCGGCAGCGCACCAACTGCCCGCCGGCTTCGGCTTCGGACTCGAAGTCGAAGCGACCCTCGAAGGGCTGAGAGTGGCTCGACATATCGGGCCGCACGGCAAACCAGCCGTCCGTCGTCTGCATTTTCATCGACACCTCCGTCTGTCCGAACTTAGCGCATAATTGTCCGATTATCGAATGCAGGACAAGTCCGATTTCGGCAATATCGGTATAGATCGCAGAATAGAGGACACGGGAAGTGCCCCGCGATCGGAGAGGAGAACCGCGATGGACACGGCTGAGCCACATGTCCCCGTGCTGACGCTGGCACATCTGCACAAGCGCTTTGGCGGCACCCAGGCCGTTCGCGATGTTGCCTTCTCGGTTGCACCAGGCGAGATCGTGGCGCTGCTGGGCGAGAATGGCGCCGGCAAGTCGACCCTGATCAAGATGCTGGCCGGCGTCCACGCGGCCGATGGCGGGGAGTTCCTGTTTCGCGGCACCGCGTTCGATCCGCGCGACGGTCACGCCGGAATTGCCTTCATCCACCAGGATCTCGGCCTGATCGAATGGATGACAGTAGCGGAGAATATCTGTCTTATGCGCGGCAACTACCCGCGCCGCTTCGGTCTCATCGACGGGCGGCAGTCCCGCAAGGCCGCGCTTGGGGCGCTGGCTATCGTTTCGGCGGATATCGATCCCGAGGCGCGGGTGCGTGATCTCACGCGCACGGAAAAGTCGCTGGTCGCCATCGCGCGCGCCCTGATCCACGACGTGCAGCTCATCGTGCTGGATGAGCCGACCGCCAGCCTGCCGCAGGCCGATGTCGACATGCTGCATGCGGTCCTCAAGTCGCTGCGGGCACGGGGCGTTGCCATCATCTACGTGTCGCACCGGCTGGACGAGGTTTTTGCCATTGCCGACCGGGCCGTCGTGCTGCGCGATGGCTATCTGGTTGCCGACGAACCCATCGACCGGCTCGATGGCGAGCGATTGGTCGAACTCATTATCGGCGGCCGGGCCAGGGACGTTTTCGTGCGGCTGCCCCGGCCGCAGGATACGCCGGTCATGCTCCGGCTCGACGGGCTGGTCACTGAGGATGTTGGGCCGATCAGCTTTTCGCTGCATCAGGGCGAGGTGCTTGGTCTCGTCGGGTTGCGCGGCGCGGGCCAGGATGCAGTGGGTCGCGCGCTGTTCGGCCGGGCGCCTATCCGTGCCGGTGAGGCGCGTCTCAAGAGTGGGCCCGCCCTCGATTGCGACAATCCGCTGGACGCCATTCGCGCCGGTCTCGCCATGGTGGCGGGAGATCGCTACGAGGAATCGGTGGCGCGCGGCCTGTCCGTGGCCGAAAATCTCTTTCTCAACCCGGCTTTGACCGGACGCCGTCTCCTGGACTTCGCGGTGCCCGAGGCGGAAGCGGCGAGAGCCGAGCAGATCGGCCGCCGCTTTGATATCCGCCCCAATGACGCGCTGGCCCCTATCGAGACGCTTTCGGGCGGAAACCAGCAGAAGGTGGTCATCGCGCGCTGGATGCAACTGGGCGCCGATGTGCTGATCCTCGAGGATCCGACAGCCGGCGTCGATGTGGGGTCCAAGGCCGAAATTTATGGACTGCTGGCCAAGGCGTTGGCGGACGGGCTCGCCGTTCTGTTGATCTCGACCGATTTCGAGGAAGTCGCGGCGCTGAGCCATCGGGCTTGCGTGTTCCGCGACGGCCAGATCGCCACCGAGCTCGAAGCCGAACGGCTGACGGTCGAAACGCTGCTCAGCGCGGCATCTCTCGAGACAAATACTAGGCAGGAGTACGCCTGATGGAATCCTTGCGATCAACGGCGCTTGAGCCCACGCGCAGCGAACTGTCGACCCTCAAACCTGGCCGGCGCCTGCTGCGGATGGTGCCGGTCTACGGCCTGCCGCTGCTGACGGTGGTGCTGGTCCTGTTCTTCTCGCTGCTGCTGCCGGACACCTTTCCCACGGTGCTCAACCTGCGCGCCATACTGGGTGAAAAGTCAGTTATCGCGCTGCTGTCGCTGGCGGCGATGATCCCGATGATGACGGGCCGCATCGACCTGACTGTCGGCTATGGCATCGTCATCTGGCATATCCTGGCGATCAGCCTGCAAACGGTCTACGGCTTGCCCTGGCATGTCTCCGTGTTGATTGTGCTGTTCGGCGGCGCCTTGCTGGGCGCAATCAACGGACTTCTGGTGGAAGTCGCCCGTATCGACAGCTTCATCGCCACGTTGGGCACGGGCACTGTCATCTATGCCATTGCCCTCTGGCACACCGATGGACGCCAGGTGATCGGCCTGCTGCCGCCCGAATTCACCGCCATCTACACCACCAACCTCTTCGGCCTGCCTATTTCCGCCTTCTACGTGCTGGCCATTGCCATCGTGCTGTGGATCGCATCGGACTATCTGCCGCTCGGCCGCTACCTCTATGCCATCGGCGCCAATTCCCGTGCCGCCGAGCTCAACGGCATCCGCACCCAGCGCTTCGTTATCGGTGCCTTCGTCGCCTCGGGTCTGCTAGGAGCGCTGGCCGGGATAGTGCTGGCCGCCAAGCTGCGCATCGGCCAGGCCAGCGTCGGCCTCGAATTCCTGCTGCCGGCTTTGGTCGGCGCCTTCCTGGGCTCGACGACCATCAAGCCCGGCCGCGTCAATGTATGGGGCACCATGATCGCCGTCATCATCTTGGCGGTGGGCATATCAGGCATCCAGCAGATGGGCGGCGCCTTCTTCATCGAACCCCTGTTCAACGGCGCGACGCTGCTCGTGGCCATCGGCATCGCCGGCTATGCCCAGCGCCGCCGCGGCTCGGTACGCCATGCCCGGACACCGGCACAGCCCGAAGCGGCGGCCGACCAGACATCCCAGTACTAACGACCCGTCTTCAAGGAGGAAAGAAGACATGAAGAAACTGCTTCAGACGACGGCTATTGCCAGCCTGCTGCTGGCCATGCCGATGGCATCGCCCGCCTGGGCCGATGCGGTGAGCGACGCCAAGGCCTATGTGGCCGAGATTACCAAGCCCAACCCGGCCTGGACCGGACCGACCACCGGTCCGGCCGCCCAGACCGGCAAGACCATCGTCTATGTGGCGGCCGACCTGCGCAATGGCGGCGTGCTGGGCGTGGTCAAGGGTGTCGAGGAGGCCGCGGCGGCCATCGGTTGGGACGTGCGCGTCATCGATGGCGGCGGCACGGTGTCGGGTCGCTCGGCAGCGATCCAGCAAGCCATCGCCCTGGCTCCAGATGGCATCATCCTGGGGTCGGTGGATGGCAATGAACAGGCCGAGGGCATCCGCCAGGCCGATGCAGCCGGCATCAAGGTCGTCGGCTGGCACTCGACTGCCACCACCGGTCCGTCCGATACGCTGCCCATCTTCACCAATATCACCACCGATCCACTCGAAATCTCCCGTGCTGCCGCGTCATTCGTGGTCGCCGACAGCGAGGGCAAGGCGGGCGTGGTGATCTTCACTGACAGCGTCTACGAGATCGCCATCGTCAAATCCGACGCCATGGCCGAGGTGATCAAGGCCTGCGAGACCTGCACGCTGCTGACCACCGAGGATACCCCGCTGGCCGAGGCCTCGACCCGCATGCCGCCGCTCGCCAATGCTCTGCTGCAGCGCTATGGCGACAGCTGGACCTATTCGCTGACCATCAACGACCTGCCGCTCGACTTCATGGCGCCGGTGCTGCAATCGGCCGGCAAGGCGGCCGACGGTTTCCCGCGCAATGTCTCGGCGGGCGACGGTTCGGAAGCGGCCTTCCAGCGCATCCAGCAGAACTATTACCAGTGGGGCACGGTGGCCGAACCGCTGAGCCTGCACGGCTGGCAGGCGGTCGATGAACTCAACCGCGCTTTCGCCGGTGAGGCCGATTCCGGCTACGTCGTCCCGGTCCACCTGTTCCTGCCGCAGAACGTCAAGGAAGACGGCGGCGCCAACTTCGTCTTCGATCCCGATAACGGCTACCGCGACGCCTACAAGACGATCTGGGGCGTCAGCTGACCACCTGATCCCGGCGCACGGGACGCCCGTGCGCCGACGCTTTCCGACATTGCCACAGGAGAAGTTCCAAATGCCCGGCGCATTCTGGCCAGATGATATTCGTCTCGTGATTTCGATTTCCATGCAGTTTGAAGCGGGCGGCGAGGCGCCTTACGGGCCGGGCGGGCCGTTCTCTGGCTTTATCGACATGGACCCGACCTATCCCGATTTTCCCACCAAGAGCTGGTATCGCTACGGCTATGTCGAGGGCCTGCAGCGGATGATGGACCTGTGGGACAAGCACAAGGTCAAGGTCACCTCGCATATGGTCGGTTCTGCGGTCGATCGCAGCCCGGGCGTAGCCAGGGAAATCGTCGAGCGCGGGCACGAGGCGGCGGCGCATGGGCGGGACTGGATCTTGCAGGTCAACCTGCAGGAGCCCGAGGAACGCAAGTTCATCACCGACAATGTCAATTCGATCCGCCGGGCCACCGGCGTGGCGCCGACCGGCTACAATGGCGCAGCCATGCGGGGCACCATCAACACGCTCAAGATCCTGCAGGAAGAGGGCTTCAACTATCACATCGACGATGTAAGCCGCGACGAGCCCTTCGTCATCCCGGTGCGCGGCCGCGATTTCGCCGTTGTGCCCTATTCGGTGACGCTCAACGACATCATCCAGTTCGAGGGCTACAAGTTCACCAACACCGAATATGAGCGCCAGCTCAAGGATGAGTTCGACGTGCTCTATGAGGAGGCGGCCACCCGTCGCCGCATGATGTCGATCTCGACCCATGACCGGGTGCAGGGCCGGCCATTCCGCGTGCGCTCGCTCGATCGCTTCCTCGATTATGCCCTCAAGCACAAGGGCGTCGTCTGCCTGCGCAAGGACGAGATCGCGGCCTTTGCCCTGAGCGAGCCCAGCATTGTCCGCGACGTCAACGCGCATGACGAGTGGGCCGATTGGGAACGTCGCAATGGCGCGCAGCGGATCGCGCCGATCGCCTAGGCCCGGAGGGCACCTGTGACTGACATTGCAATCATTGGTGGCGGTATCGTCGGCATCGCCACCGCGCACACGCTGTTGACCCGGCATCCCGGGATCAGCGTCACCGTGCTGGAAAAGGAAGACGCCCTTTCCCGCCATCAGACCGGTCGCAATAGCGGCGTCATCCATGCCGGTATCTATTACGCGCCGGGAAGCCTCAAGGCCGAGTTCTGCCGGCGGGGCCTGGCCGCAACCTTCGCCTACTGCGCCGAGCATGGCGTTGCCCATGAGCGGCCCGGCAAGCTTCTGGTCGCCACCAGCCCAAACGAAATGCAGCGGCTGGCGGCGCTGAAGGCACGTGCCGAGCAGAACGGCCTCGAGGTGCGCGGCATATCAGGTGCCGATCTGCGCGAGCTCGAACCCAATATCGTGGGGCTGGGCGCCGTGCTGAGCCCCGCGACCGGCATTGTCGACTATCCCGGCATGGTGCGCGCCATGGCGGCGGAAGTGGTAGCCATGGGCGGCGACATTCGTTTTGGCTCTCAGGTGACGGACATCACCGAAAGCGCAAACGAGGTCCGCGTCGGTCTCGCCGATGGCGAGGCGCTGCGGGCGCGGCATGTCATTGCCTGTGCCGGGCTGAACGCCGACCGGTTGGCCGCCATGTGCGGCCTGGCCGACGATTTTTCCATTGTTCCTTTCAAGGGCGAATATTACCGGCTGGCGCCGCGCCATGACGCTGTCGTCAGCCACCTCATCTATCCGGTGCCCGATCCGGACCTGCCATTCCTGGGCATTCACCTGACACGGATGATCGGCGGCTTTGTCACCGTGGGGCCCAATGCCGTGCTGTCACTGGCCCGCGAGAATTACGGCAAGCTCGCCATGAATGCGGGCGACATGCTCGATATGGCGCGATTTCCTGGCTTCTGGCGGGTCATGCGGGACAACCTGCAGTCCGGGCTGGCTGAAGCCGCCAACTCGGCCTTCATGCGGCGCTATCTCAAGGCCTGCCAGCGCTATTGCCCGTCGCTGGAACTCAGCGACCTACTGCCGCATCCGCCGGGCATTCGCGCCCAGGCGGTGATGCGCGACGGCACGCTGGTGCACGATTTCCTGATCCGGAATACGGCGCGCACCATCCACATCTGCAATGCCCCATCGCCGGCCGCGACCTCGGCGCTGCCCATCGCCGACCATATCCACAAGCTGGCCATGGGCGCCTTTGCCCTCAAGGGAAACATCCATGCTGTTTGACCTGCGCACCTATCGCTGCCGCCCCGGTACCGTGGCACGCCAGCTGGAGCTTTACGCTGCGTCTGGCTATCAGGCGCAATGCCACCACCTGGGAGAGCCGGCATTCTATGGGCTCGTCGAAACCGGTGACGTGAACAGCTACGTGCATCTTTGGCGCTATCGGGACGCCGCTGATCGCGAGGCCCGTCGAGCGGCGCTCTATGCCGATCCGGAGTGGCGCTCCTACCGGGACAAGGGTGCGGAGCTTGGCTATCAAATCGAACAGACCAACACACTGCTGCGGCCGGCTTCGTTCTGGCGTGACGGCGGGCGGCGATAGGCGCCACGCCGCTTCCTGCGACATGGAGACAAGCAAACATGACATTTTCCGATGACACGATCTCGCTCGTCTTCGGTGGCCATAGCGGCATTGGCAGGGCTGTTGCCCAGGCGCTTACGTCCCGGCCCGGCCGCGTGGTGGCGGTGAGCAGGCGCGATGGCGTGGACATAGCTGATCCTGCCTCCCTTGATGGCTTTGTGGCGACGTTCTCCTACCTCGACCACATCATCGTCACATCGGGGTCCCAAGCCCCATCGGGCACGCTGGACAGCCTTGATTTGGCCCAGGCGAAGGCCGCGTTCGACACAAAGTTTTGGGGGACGCTCAACGTCGCCCGGGCGGTCCAGCACAAGCTCCGCCCAAGCGGCACGCTTACCTTCACCTCCGGATTTCTGGCCCGACGCGCATTGCCTGGTACCATGGTGAAGGCGACCATGAATGCCGGCGTCGAGACGGCGGCGCGCATTCTCGCCAAGGAGCTGGCACCCAGACGAGTCAACGTCGTAAGTCCTGGCCTGACCGACACCGAGGCCTACGCAGCGATGAGCGCAGAAGCTAGGCAGGCCATGCTCGAGCGCAGCGCCGCAAATCTTCCCGTTGGCAGGGTGGGGCGCCCTCAGGACCTGGCTGCGGCCTATCTTTTCGTCATCGACAACCCGTTCGTCACGGGAAGCACGGTGGATGTCGAAGGTGGGGCGCTTCTAGCCTAGCGCTCTGTCGCGCAGCAGGAAGGACAAGGTGGCGATCACGCAAAAGTGGTGACTTACGAAGGAATTCGCCATGGCAGCTTTTGAGACCTCACCGAAGCATCTGGAACGACCGATTTGGGGCGCGTTTCTGCCAGAGGCGGCAGTCTGGAGAGCTTGCGAAACGTCGCCAGCGCGCGCATTGCGGGCATACGATACCCTGCAACACCCTGAATGCGGCTGATGGTGTTGCGCGCCAAACAGCGCCAATTGGTTTATTCGATTACCGTCTGTCACTCCGATACGCCAGTGGGGACTCAACTGGTCACGACCGTTCTTATTCAAAGCCGCCCAACGCGTTTCTCAAATGTAGCGACCGCACGACTGTGAGCATCTTCCAGTAAGAGTTTGCAGTGGGCCCAAGTCTGTCGGGATGGGTTCAACACCGCGATCCATGACATCCAACCATAGACCGGATGAGGGGTGATCAGGTCGGATTCCCGGAATTCCCAGGGCCCTTCGATAATCTGACCTTTCGCGGGGCGTGGGGGTGGAGGGCCGAACATTGAGATGAACGCATCCTTGCTCACCCCGATGTTCAGCCGCCAGAAGTCGGGGCGGTCCAGGCCGGACGCCCGGTCATTGTCGCCATCCTTCTCTTTGATAGTGGCGAAGTAGGCCCCACGTTCAAACCTTTGTCCCGGGTTGTAGAAATAAGAGGTCTCTCCCCAAGCGCTCTTGGGCGCCACACCGTCCATTGCGGTCAAGTGCCGGTGAACGACTTCCATCCCGATCGACTCAGGTACCGACATGTTCAAGAAAATCCTCGATTGTTTTGCCGACCTCAGGTTTGAAAAGTTCCCCTGTGGGCACACAGCTCACGATCTGGTCGATGCGGAAAGCACGAAAACCATTTCGTAGCTCACACCATGCTGAGCAGGTCCAAACACTGCCCCAATATTCCGTTTGTAGGGGCCGGATAACTCGCTCAGACGACTCTTCGGCCAATGACACATAGCTGATCCGAAGCTTTGACCCTTCGCGGATCGACTTGCGCAAGATTGGCAGGTGCCGACGACCCTCACGTACCCGCCCTGGCCCATAGACGTTGAACCCCCATGATTTGGGAGCACGTCGGCGGTTTGAGACGTGGTCGCCGACCTTACCGATTAAAGTCTTCGCAGCTGCCTGCAGGTCTTCATCCGCAACTTCCTGCACGATGGCCATTCCCAAGCTGAGGGCTTCAAGCTCGATCAGCGACAGGGTCATCGGTAAATGGACGACAGGCTCGCGGAGCATGTATCCGACGCCGCGCTCTCCATCTACCGGCACACCCGATGCCGCTAAAGCATCGATGTCCCGGTAGATTGTCCGCACTGATACCTCTAGCGCCGCAGCGATATCGCGGGCAAAATGAAGCCGCCCATCTCGGAAGATCTCTATGATCTCCCCTAATCTTTCGCTGCGCTGCACCATATGTCAGCCCACGGAAACTTCGAGCTTTGAGTGCATCATCTTTATCGATTGACCATCGATTGCGCTCAGGAAGTCAGCATTTCTAGGGTCCGCTGCGACCATTGCGGCCGCGGCTTCGGCCGAGTTCATGTCGGTCCATTCAATGTGCTCTATCCAAGTTCCGTCATCCGTGCAGGACAAGTGACGGGACACAAATCCAGCGACGCTTGTAACGAAGGCACTGGAACCTTCAGCTGCCCGTAGAAAATCAGTGCGACTAACGCCGTCGTTGAGCCTGAACACTACGGTTTCGATAATGTGGGTGGACATGGGTACTCCTAAGCCAAGGTTGGCAACCCGGCCCAAATAGGCCTCAGCAACTGACATGGAGTGTCAGTTGGATTTCAGCGGCGCGACAGCGAAGTGAGGCTCTCTCTCAACAGCCGCCAGTCCCTCAACCCCACGGAAGACATCAGGAGGTGACCGACCGCTTTGGGGAACTCGCCCAAGCTCGCTGAACGGCCGGAATGGGGCGCGATTCTGCCTCCAGCGATGCCCTCCGAAGAGGCGAAGTGAAGCTTGGTGTTCCTAGCTTCACTTTAGTTGTATCGCGCCATCCCAATCGAATTGCACTACGCGATAAGTGAAGGTTATCGCGTAGTGCGATGTCATTGGTACGGTGAGTGTGTCGGGCAGTCGCTCGAAGTATGGTGACCGAGTGAGCAAAAAAGAGCCGCTCGGTTGGAGGTCCAAACGCGAGCGGCCGCGAAGCCGATATTTGCATAGTCTACAAGTTGAATATAAACGCTACCACAGCACGGCACAACCATGACCCGTTCACGCTTTGCCCAGTGACCCGATCTGAGGGAGTAACGTGGGTGTCGTGATCACCCTGTCATCGCAGCTCGAGCCGCCTGCATTTCGGCATTCGGGTGCAGCGACGGAATGAACGACGGATCTCGATGCTCGGGTCGCAGGCCCATCCGCTGAGCGATCGCCATCTTTGACTGCTTGAGATCGTAACGCTGCCTGTCGACGAGAATGGCCAGCGCGCTATCGACGAGATTGGCGATCGGCAGCGACGCATTCGTGCTGGCGCCCGACAGGACCGCCGCAGCGATCTCGAATGCCATCGCCTCCACCAATGCGCTATCCACGCGAGCGGTCAGCGGCTTGCCCAACGCGGCCATCTTCTCGCGCCGGCGATCTTGCCGCGCCCTGCCAGCCGCCAGCGATTGTGCTCGTTTCTGTGCGTTCGTTCGTGCCATGCCGCGAATGTCCCGGGGATCATAGCAAGCGACAAGCGTGAAAATTCACGGCGGCGGGCGTGAAATCGTCATGCGGAAAGGCCCAAAAATCGGCGGGGGTGTCATGCGACCAGACTTCGTCGAATGGCGGCGAAGAGCAATCCCAAGCTGGCAACGGACGGCGTAGGCGCTCCGCGCCG
Organism: Devosia sp.; assembly: GCA_026126125.1. Lineage (GTDB taxonomy): Bacteria > Pseudomonadota > Alphaproteobacteria > Rhizobiales > Devosiaceae > Devosia. The sequence continues at coordinate 201 of JAHCJW010000110.1, read as the reverse complement.
TAAAGCGCCGTCCAATCTCATACGAAATAATCGCCGGCACATGCGCCATCGCCGTGACCGCAACGTCCCATGCCGATGCAGCGCTATCAGTGTCGACAAAACGCTATCGCCAAGTCGGCGCAACTCGCTCCGCTCATCGCGCGCGCCTAGATAGCATAGTAAGAATCTAGATAGCTCATTATATAGGACCGACGAAAAACA
>JAHCJW010000011.1 GCA_026126125.1 Devosia sp. | reverse complement strand
ATCGTGGCCGGATTGGAGTTCACCAGAATGATCCGGTAGCCCTCGTCCTTCAGCGCCTTGCAGGCCTGGGTGCCCGAATAGTCGAACTCGCAAGCCTGCCCGATGATGATGGGGCCGGCGCCGATGATCAGGATCGATTTGATGTCGGTACGCTTCGGCATTCGGGGCTCGCTCTGGCTGTCTCTACTGGATAGCGGGCGAGGGGAGAATCGCCCGGACACACCTGTCCGCGCGAAACCCGCGCTGCGGCTGAGCACTGCGGCACGGGGGAAAAGACCGAACATGGTGGTTAGGTGGGCTGTCTAGCGGAAGAACAGCGGGAAGGGAAGGCGGAAGTTTGTTTCGCTTCGGCAATCGACAGTTTCGCCTATGCGGCATTTCGGTAGGTGCGCGCCGATAGAGCCGCGATCACGTCGCCGATCCGAAGGGGTTTGGCAAGAAACACCGCCTGAGGTGGGATATCGCCGCTCCTGGGACGGATGCGGCCGGAGGCGATGACGATGGGCAGGTGCGGATGGCTGCGCGCAATTTGCCAGGCCATCTCGATTCCCGACAAGCCGCCGGGCATTTCGACATCGGTGACGACACCATCAATGGTGGGATCGAGACGCGCCAAGGCTTCGCTGGCGTTGGACGCCGGAATGGCTTCCACACCGCGTTGCGCCAATTGCTCGATCAGGTCGAGAAGTAAAAGGACTTGGTCGTCTGCTACCAGAACTCGCATTTTACCCATCACTCGCGTTACTTGCATCGTCTCATGCAAGATAAAGACAATGGCGGGCGATGCGTTGCTGCATGTTTTTGCATGGCAGCCATCATGGTTAGAATTTAGTTTAAATTATCGACAGGGGTGCTGCCAAACCGCGCTGTTCACGTGTACCGAGAGTTTCCGTGAAAACCCGATCGCTATTTCCTCATCGTGGCAGAGATTTCCGCTCTCGCGGAATGATCCGGCGGGGAGCGCGCAAATACGCTTAAACTCCGCTCCGCATTTAAAGCGGGGCGGTGCGATAGAGCGCGACGCGAATGCCGCCGTGAAGAACGGGGGGAAGCATGGGTTCGAATTTGAGGCCGGTGGCCTGGGCGAGAGATTTGTCGGCGGTGACGATGCCGACCCGCCAGCCGCGAAAGCGGGTTTTGAGCACGGTGCCGAAGGTGCGGTGCAGCGTGATGAGCGGGGCCTTGTCGCCGATGCGGCTGCCGTAGGGCGGATTGACGATGACGAGGCCGGGCGGGCCAGGGGATGGTTCGAGATTTTCGATCGTCTGGGTCTCGAAGGTGACGAAATCGGAAACCCCGGCGCGGGTGGCGTTGTCATGGGCCATGCGGATGGCGCCGGCGTCGCGGTCGGAACCATAAAAACGGATCTCCGGCCGGGTGATGGTTTCGGAGCGGCGCAGGCTGGCCCAAAGGTGCGGGTCGAAAGAGGGCAGAAGCTCGAAGGCGAAGGTGCGCTCGCGGCCAGGCTTGAGACCGGCGGCGATTTCAGCGGCCTCGATGACGAAGGTGCCCGAGCCGCACATCGGATCGAGCACGGGTTCGGCGCCGGTAAAGCCGCATTGCGCGAGGAACATCGCCGCCATGGTTTCGCGCATGGGCGCCTTGCTGACCGCTTCCTTGAAGCCGCGCTTGTGCAGTGACTCGCCGGTGGTATCGATGCTGACGGTCACCAGATCGTCCTCGATGCGCACCATGATGCGCAGGGCGGCGTCTTCGGTGATGACGGCGCCGAATTCCTCACGCAGGGCGGTGGCGACACGCTGGGCGGCGGCGCCGGCGTGGTAGATGCGCGAGCGTTTGCAACTGGCCTCGACGCGCAGCGTGGCGCCGGGCCGCAGGAAATCGCCCCAGGCCAGTTTGCGCGAGCGCTTGTCCAGTTGGGCCAGGTGCATGGCGCGAAACTCGGCGATCCGCGCCAGAACCCGCGTCGCGCCGCGCAATTCGAGATTGGCGCGCCACACATCGTGCCAGGTGCCGGCAAAGGCGACGCCGCCATCGACGATACGGGCCTCGGCAAAGCCTTTGGCGCGCGCTTCGTCCGCCAGCGGAGCCTCAAGGCCCGGTGTGGCGACGAGATAGATGGAGAGGGGCGCGGAAGCGGTCATGATCTCGCCGAAACTGAAAGCGCAGGCGTTAGCACGATCCGCGCCACACTACCATCTTCACGCCTGCGTGACCCGGTTTCTGCGAACAAATGCAGATGGCGTGCCGGAAAGAGCGGCGAAATATACCCGGCGTTAAGGCTAACGCGCGCATGTTGACTTGCCGGAGAAGGCAGATTTCGCGCTGCCGCCCCCCGCTTTGGTTATTGGTATTGCGTCTAGGTCGGCACCCATGCGTCTCATCATCGGTATTGTTTTTGTGTTTGCCTGCGTGCTCGGCGGTTACGCGGCGATGGGCGGGCATGTCGAGGTGCTCTGGCAACCCTGGGAGTTCGTGATCATCCTGGGCGCGGCCATCGGCGCCTATATCATCGGCAATGGCGCGCCTGTGCTCAAGCAGACCGGCTTCATTTTCGCCACGCTTCTCAAGGGGCCGCGATACAATAAAGCTGCCTATGTCGAGCTCTTGGGCCTGCAGTTCAGCCTCTACAAGCTGATCCAGTCCAAAGGCGTCCTCGCCATCGAGCCGCATATCGAAAACCCGCATGAATCCGAGCTGTTCAACCGCTTCCCGACCTTTGCCAAGAACCATCACGCGGTGGAGTTTCTCTGCGACTATCTGCGCATGGTGACCATGGGCACCAACAACGCCCACGAAATGGAAGCGTTGATGGATGAAGAGCTGGAAACTCACCACCAGGAGCAGGAGCGGCTGGTCAGCGCGGTTCAAGCGCTGGCGGATGGCACTCCGGCGCTGGGCATCGTGGCCGCCGTGCTGGGCGTGATCAAGACCATGGGCGCCATCACCGAGCCGCCCGAGGTGCTGGGTCACCTGATTGGCGGCGCGCTTGTCGGTACGTTTTTCGGTGTGTTCGTCGCCTATGGGTTCTTTGGCCCGATGGCGCAGTCGTTGAAAAGCACCTTCGAGGCCGAGTCGAAATATTTCCTGTCGATGAAGGTGGGTCTGCTCGCCCATATCAGCGGCCAGCCGCCGGTCATGGCGGTAGAGTTTGCCCGCAAGGCGCTGATGAGCGAAGTCCGCCCCACGTTCAACGAAGTCGAAGAAGCCACCGCAGCGCTGCCTTCGGCCACCTGATCGGTTCAATAAAGGTCGCCTCAAATGGCAAATTTCCAGCAACCGATCATCATCAAGAAGGTCAAGAAGAACAAACATGCCCATCATGGTGGCGCATGGAAGATCGCTTATGCCGACTTCGTGACCGCGATGATGGCCTTCTTTCTGCTGATGTGGCTGATCAATATGACCACGGCCGAGCAGAAGCAGGGACTAGCCGATTATTTTTCGCCCCCCTCGATCAGCCCGGCGACAAGCGGCGCCGGCGGGGTGATGGGTGGTGTCGCCATGGTCAGCGACGGCGCGGCCATGTCCGGCTCGGCCGCCGACATCGTGGCGCAGGAAGCAGCTTCGCCAAATCAATCGACGAAAGGCGACGCCGACGGGGATACGGGCGGGCAGGCGAAGGACAATGGCAGCGAGTTGCAGGCCAGCAGCGATTCCGAATTCAACCTGCAATCGCGCGATACCCAGGATTTCCATTCGGCCGCGGCGAGCATCCGTCAGGCCTGGCAGTCCATGCCTGAGTTGACGCCCTTCATGGACAATCTGCTGGTCGAGGAAACCCAGGAAGGGCTCGATATCCAGATCATCGACCAGCAGGGGCGGCGCATGTTCCCCGAAGGCTCAAAATATCCTGTCGAGGTCACGCGAGCGGCGATCGCCGCCATGGCACCGGTGCTGCAAAAACTCAATTCCCAACTGACCGTCTCGGGCCACACGGCCGCCGGTTCGCGCTATGAAAATCCGCGCTATGGCGCCTGGGAGCTCTCGGCGGACCGCGCCAATGTGGTGCGCTCGATCATGGGAGAATTCGGGCTGTCCGATGACCGGGTGAAATCGGTGATCGGCCGGGCGACGGATGAGCCCTTCTTCCCCAACGACCCCTATATGGCGGCCAATGAGCGGGTGAGAATCACCGTGCTGCGTACCGCGCCGCCCGTGCCGGCGGGATTGCGGCCGTGAGAGGTTTTTTCGCGCGGGGGTGACCCCTCTGACAGCTGGAAATACAGCTTGAAGCCTTCATGGGTCGCCTCAAAACCAAGCTTGCGATAAAGCGATGGGCTTCGAGGCGCCGCTTATTGGAGGTGAGCTGCACGAGGCTGCTGCCCTTCGCCCGGCAATATTGTACGGCTCATTGCACCAATTCCGTACCGATGCCGCTGCCGTGTCGGTCGGGGTCGACGAAGACGTTTTCGAGCATGGCGCGCCACGTCCCGAAGCGCGACAGACCGGGACTGAGGCTGATCTGCAGTGTCGCGACCACTGCGCCGTCGTGCGTGGATCAGGACTTTCTCGGAGCGATGGCCCTGGCGGTTGCAAGGACAGCGAGCGCGAGGATGGCCGGCAGGAGGGCGAACCAAGAGTCGGCGGCCAGGGTGGCCCCGGTTCCGGCCCAGAGGATGGAGGCGAGGGCTTCGCTGATGGTGGCGGCGCGGGAGGCATTCTGGCGGCGGCGGAACATGGCGCGGCGCGTTGGCACGCGGAACCAGAGCTGAATGGCGGTGGCCGACGCCGATGAGAATGCGGCGAAGATGGCGGTGACGAGCGCCATGGGCCAGGCAAGGATCGCCAACGCCAGGATGAGCGGCGCGAGGACGAGGGCGATGATGGCCAGGACGGCCTCCACCTTGGCCCGCAGGATGGTGGCGGGCGGCAGGGGCGCGGTGGCAACGAGATCGTAGGCATCCTCGCCGGAGATGGCGAGCCAGGCCAGGCCCCCCGCCAATTGTCCGGCGGCCATGATGATCACCGGCACCACAACGATATAGCTGTTGATGCTGGCGCCGTAATTGACCCAGAGCAGCAGAGCGGGTGGCACCAGATAGAGCAATTGCATCAGGGTTTGCGAGAGGAGCCAGGGATCGCGCTGCAGGAGGCGCCACTCCTTGCGCCGCAGCACCTGGCGCTGGGAAGAGGGGCGGAATGGGCCGGAAACGGCGTGGCGCCGGGTTTTGATATGGCTAAGGCCCGTGGTGGAAAGGGCCAGGCGCTGATAGCTGCCGGAGGTGGCGAGAACCGTCAGGGTCAGGGCGAGGGCACCGAAGGCAAGGACGGACAGGGCGGCGACGGGATCGCCCATGGCGCCGCGCGCCGGCCACCAGAGGATATTGTCAGGATCGGGGCTGGCGGCGATGAGCGCATCAGACTGGAAGAGGGCATAACGCGAGAAGTCGTCGAACGAGAGAATGGCGACGGCCTGGATGCCGATGACGAAGCCGGCGCCGATGATGGCCGCGACGATCTGGGCGATGAGGCGGGTGCGCTTGGGGCCGACGAGGCGAAACAAAGCCAGGGTGATGGCGATGGCAAGGGCGACGGCAAGGGCCGAGAGCGCCGGCACCACGAGATAGGCTAGCAGCCAGTGGGGGCCGGCGCGCGTCGCCAGCACGTTGATGAGGGGGCTGAACAGCAGGCAACTGAGCGCCATGGTCGCGGCGGCGGTGGCGCCGCTGCGCACGGCGAAAAGCCGGCGGCTGGAGGCGGGCGAGCTGAGGATGAGGTCGAGATCCGCGCGGGCGTAGTAAACGCGGGTGATGGATTCCAGCGCCTGGGACAGCATGACCGCGAAGAACAACAGACCGATGCCGCTGACCATCAGCAGGGTGGGCTTGTCGGCGATGATGCCGGCATTCGTCGCCGGAACCACGACCATGGCGGCGACGAGATGCAGCACGACATAGACGGCGAGCCCGCCGAGCACGATGCCGATGGTCCGGTCCTTGCGGCCGCCCGACATCATGGCCAGAAAATCGCGCCAGGCGAGCCGGAATTCGTGATGGGCGAACCAGAGGAGGGAGCCGGCGGGGGCGATCACGCTTTGCTATCCTCGGCCACCAGGGTGAGGAATATCTCCTCCAGCGTGCCGTCGGTGCCGCTACGGGTGCGCAATTGCTCCAGCGAGCCTTCGGCAATCAGCCTGCCGCCGGCAATGACGCCGATCCGCTCGGCCATGCGCTCGGCCACTTCGAGAATATGGGTGGTCATGATCACCGTGCCGCCCTGGCGCACCTTTTCGAGCAGCACATCCTTGACCTGGCGGGCGGAGCCGGCGTCGAGACCGGTCAGCGGTTCATCGAGGATGATGAGCTGGGGGTCGTGCACCAGTGCTCCCGCCAGGGCGACCTTTTGCAGCATGCCCTTGGAAAAGCCGCCGCACAATTGGTCGGCGTGGGGTGCAAGGCCCAGCCAGTCGATGAGCTCGTGCGCCGTTCTTGTGGCACGCGCCGGCTCGACCTGCCACAGCCCGGCGACGAATTCGAGATATTCCATCGGGGTGAGCCGGTCATAGACCATGGGCTCATCCGATACCCAGGCCATCAGGCGCTTGGCGCCGACGGGATCGGCGAGGGCGTCGATGCCGAAGATATCGATGCGCCCGGCATCAGGCGGGAGCAGACCCGCGACCATGCGCAGGATGGTGGTCTTGCCGGCGCCATTGGGGCCGAGCAGCGCATAGAACTCGCCTGCGGCGACCTGCAGATCGAAGTCATGGACGATGGGGCGATCGAAGGCTTTGGCGAGGCCAGTAATCGCGAGGGCTGGGACGGCCATGGCAGGCTCCAAGAAGAATTGGGGCCAAGCTAGGCGCTCAGAGTTTCAGGCCGCGTTTATGCGTATCGTTAAGAAATCCTATTCCCGATGCCGCGAGGTTCACCGCAACCCCACCGCGTCGACCTGACCGGAGCGGCAGCCGCCTTCGGTGGGGCTGGCCGCCGCGATGAGACGGGACATGGAATCAGGGCCTTCGATGGGTCCGGTGAGGCCGATGGTCAATTCGGTGATCAGGATGCGATTGCCGTCTTCGGCGCAGGACATGCGTACCCGCTCGCCGGCGCCGGGGCCGAAGGCGTCATCGAAGGCGGCGCGAATCTGGGCGAGGGTGATGCGTTTGCCGATATTGTCGGCGAAAAATTCGGCCACCGGCGAGGTGTTGAGCGCCAGCATCAGATCGAGCGCATCGGCATAATAGTCCCGGACGTTTTTGCCGTAGCAGGTGCCGTGCTTGATCCATTCGTGGCGATCGAGGCCAGACTGACTGCCGGGCATGACCTCGTCGAGGTCGCGGCGCAGGGCGATGGAGAGATCGAGCGCTGGCAGGTCGCGCCAGCGGCCATCCTGGCTCGCATAGCGTTCGCCCGGCGATACGTCGCAATATTCGTTCGTGCGCGGCTGCGGCCAGAGCCCATGCAAAGTGAAATTGCTGGCCTCGAAACTATTGGGCTTCTGGTTGCGGCACTCGGTCTTGCGCGGGCTCAGTTCGCAGAAGGCCGGCTGCCAATTTACCGCAAGGATATATTGGGTGCCGCGATAGGTCGGGGCGGGCGCCGGCGTGGTTGGTTCGTCAATGTGGCCCTCGGCGTCATCGGCGCGGGTGCCGCAATCGACGGCGACCCAGCGGCGCTCTGGCTGGGCGCCGGGGATGACGATCCAGAGATGGGTGGGGCGCGCGGTGTTGCCGGCGATGATGTCGTAGGCGGTGCCGGGGCGGGTGGTGACAGCGCCGGGATTGGTCTGGCGATTGATCGACTGCAGGGCCGGACAGGCCCTGGTGGCGGTGAAATAGCCGGTCAGGGGAACTTCGGCCTGCGCCGGCAGGGCGAGGAGGGCCAGGGTCAGGGCGATGACGACACGCAGCATGGCAGGCTCCTCGACGACGATGAGGGAGCCTTAGCGGCTCCCTCCAGGCTTGCATAGGCCGCAGCTCAGAGCGCGATGCGGTAAATGCCGAAACCATCGGCATTGGTCTCGCCGGTGGCCTCGATCTTTACGGCGGTGACGTCGGCAACGTGCGCGGCGGCCTTGGGGCCTGTCGCGAACAGGACCGTGGTGTCGCCGATGGGGGCGAGCGACCAGTTGCTGTCAGCCTTTGGATCGATGGTGCCGTTTTCCACGATATAGCGCACGATGATATCGCGATTGGTGTCGGGCCCGATAAAGACGATGACGTCGGGGCCGATGCCGGGGAAGCTGCCGCCGCCTCCGGCGCGGTAATTATTGGTGGCGACGACGAATTTCTGCGCCGGATCGATAGGTTGGCCGTCATACATCAGATCGACGACGCGATTGGCGTCGGGATTGATGGTCTCCTTGCCATCACTCGAATATTTCGAGGGCTGGGTGAGGTCGATCTTGTAGGTGACGCCGTCGATGACGTCGAAATTATATGACGGGAAGGCGGAGTTGATCAGTTCGGCGTCGGTCGCGCCCTTTTCGACCTGATTGAAGATGCCGGCCGAGCGCTCCAGCCAGTTCTTCACGTCGGCGCCGGTGATGACAACGGCCTGGATGGTGTTGGGATAAAGATAGAGATCGGCGACGTTCTTGATGGCGACGGGACCGACAGGAACATCGGTATAGTAATCCGGGCCGCCACGACCGCCGGCCTTGAAGGGCGCGGCGGCGGAGAGGACGGGCAGGCTCTCGTGCTCGGTGCCCTTCATCATCTGCGTAATATACCAGGTCTGGGCCTGGCTCACGACCTGCACCGACGGGTCGTCGGCGACGAGGGCGAAATAGGAGTGGAGCGGCGCGGCGGTTTCGCCCACGGGGCGACGCACATATTCGAGGGTTTCGTCATGGTCGGCCTGGGCCGCGGCGGCGACTGCGGCGTTGTTCTCGACCAGCGGCTTCACCTTGCCATCGACACGCTCGAAGATCGGGCGGGCTTCGGATGTGTGCGAGACGATGGTCCATTTGCCGTCGGCGTCCTGCTCGAGCAGCAGGTCGATGAGGCCCATATGCGAGCCCCAGAAGCCGGGCATGACGGCGGGTTTGCCATTGAGCGTGCCCGCGGCGGTGTCGACGCCCTCGATGCCCTCGTAGTCGGGGCCGGGGAAGACGAGATGGTGATGGCCGGTGAGCACCACGTCGATGCCATCGACGGCGGCGAGTTGCAGGGAGGCGTTTTCGGCGCCCGCGCCCTGATCAGCGGCGATGCCGGAATGGGAGAGGGCGACGATGATATCGGCGCCTTCTTCGCGCATCCTGGGAACATAGGCCCTGGCGGTTTCAACGATGTCGCGGACCTCGACCTTGCCATTGAGGTGGGTGGCGTCCCAGGTGAGGATCTGGGGTGGCAGAAAGCCGATCAGGCCAACCTTGACGGTGCGGCTGCCGCCGGCGCCATCGGTCAGTTCCTTTTCGACGATGATATAGGGGGCGATATAGGTATCGTCGGACAAGGCATCGGCGGCAAGGGTGCCACGCACCAGATTGGCCGAGACGAAGGGGAATTGCGCGCCCTGCAGCGCGCGGTCGAGATAATCGAGGCCGTAATTGAACTCATGATTGCCCAGGGTAGCGGCGTCATAGCCCAGCACGTTCATCGCGGCGAGGATGGGATGGACATCGCCCTGATTGAGGCCCTTTTCATAGGCGTAATAATCGCCCAGCGGATTGCCCTGGATGATGTCGCCATTGTCGAGCAGCATGGCATTGCCGGCTTCGGCGCGGATGGCTTCGATGATCGAGGCGGTGCGCGCCAGGCCCATCGTGTCGTTGGGGGCGTCGCTGTAATAATCGTAGGGGAAGACCGCGACATGCAGGTCGGTGGTTTCCATCAGGCGTAAATGCGCCTGATTGGACTGCGCCATCACGGCGAAGGGGTGCAAGGCGGCGATTGCGCCAAGGCTGGCCGAGCCGGCCAGAAAGCCCCGACGCGAAATCCTGGAAAGGAAATTCATCTAACGTCTCCATGTGAGAAGGGGTCGCGCCGGGGGCAAGGCTCCCGGGCAGCCGGCTTTTGGCCGGCCCTCGTCGCTCGGAAAGAGCGGCCTGCTCATGCCTCTACCAGGTGACGCTGGCATGACGGAGGTGAGGGGAGGCTATGGAACTTTGACCGTCTGGTCAATTTGTGACGTTTCGATAACGCTAACCCGGCGATGCAACCTGTTCCCCTTGGCCGGGCTTATTGCTACCAGTCGGGGCTGGTTAAGAAGGGCAATCGAAGATGAAGTGGCGTGGACGCGAGCGGAGCAGCAATATCGAAGACCGGCGTGGGCGGGCCGGAGGCGGCTTCGGCGGATTGGGCGGCGGCTCGCTCGGTCGTGGTGGAGGCATTCGGCTTCCCACCGGTGGGGGCGGCGGCTCGCGCGGCGGCATTGGCGGCCTTATCGGGATCGTGGTGGTTCTGGGGATCATCTGGCTGGTGTCCGGACAGAACCCGCTCGACATGCTGACCTCTGGCCAGAGCAGCGCCCCATCGAGCGCCTCTTCGCGGCAGATCCCGGTGGAAGGGCAGGACGAACTGGTCGATTTCGTCGGCGTGGTGGTCAAGGAAACCGAGGATCTGTGGGGGCAGGTCTTCAAAGCTTCAGGGCGCGACTATCCCGAACCGCGCGTGGTGCTGTTCACCGACCAGGTCAATTCGGCTTGCGGGCTGGCCGACGCCAATGTGGGCCCGTTCTATTGTCCGGGCGATTCCAAGGTCTATATCGATCTGAGCTTCTATGACGAGTTGCACCGCAAGTTCGGGGCCCCGGGCGATTTCGCGCAGGCCTATGTGCTGGCGCATGAGGTGGGGCACCATGTGCAGAACCTGACCGGCGTGTTGCCGGAATTCAACCGCCGGCGGCAGTCCATGAGCCAGGAACAGGCCAATGCCTATTCCGTCCGTGTGGAATTGCAGGCCGATTGCTACGCGGGCGTGTGGGCCAATTATGCCGGCCAGCAGAATCTGCTCGAATCGGGGGATATCGAGGAGGCGCTGAACGCCGCCAACCAGATCGGCGACGATACGCTGCAAAAGCGCATGCAGGGCTATGCGGTGCCCAAGACTTTCAACCACGGCACCTCGGCGCAGCGCAAGGCGTGGTTTGAGCGGGGCTTCCGTTCCGGCAATCCGGGCGATTGCGATACGTTCTCGGGCAATATCTGAGTGTTCGACCTGGCCTGCGGAGCGGGTCGGATGTTGGAGGTGAACCTCTGTTTGTATTGGGCAAAGAAAAACCCCGCCTACCGAAGTGGGCGGGGTTTTTGATCTGGCCCGTGCTTATGCGGCCGCACCCGGCGCCACATGTTCGGGCTCTTCAGGCAGACCCTTCTGCTTGCGCACTTCATTGAGGAAGCGCGTGAACAGATAATGGCTGTCCCTCGGGCCGGGGCTGGCTTCGGGGTGGTATTGCACCGAGAAGATCGGCTTGCCTTCGACGGCGAGACCAGCATTGGAGCCGTCGAAAAGCGAGATATGGGTTTGCGTCACGCCAGGGGGGAGGCTGTCGGAATTCACGGCAAAACCATGATTCATCGAGGTGATCTCCACCTTGCCGGTGGTCAGATCCTTCACCGGATGGTTGGCGCCGTGATGACCCTGGTGCATTTTGGAGGTCGTGCCGCCCAGCGCCCGCCCCAGGAGCTGGTGGCCAAGGCAGATGCCGAAAATGGGCTTGCCGGTTTCCATCAGCTTCTGGATGGTGGGCACGGCATATTTGCCGGTGGCGGCCGGGTCGCCGGGGCCGTTGGAGAGGAAGATGCCGTCGGGATTGTGGGCGAGAACGTCAGCTGCCGTGGCGGTGGCGGGGACCACGGTCACCTTGGCGCCCTGATCGGCGAGGCAGCGCAGGATGTTGCGCTTGGCGCCAAAATCGATGGCGACGATGTGAAATTCGGGGTTATCGAGCGTGCCGTAGCCTTCGCCCCATTTCCAGCCGGTCTGGTCCCAGTGATAGGTCTGGGCGGTGGTGACTTCCTTGGCCAGATCGAGCCCTTCGAGGCCGGGAAAGGCCTGGAGCTCGGCCATGATCGAGCCTTCGTCGAACATGCCGGTGGGGTCATGCGCGATGACACCGTTGGGCATGCCGTTTTCGCGGATGCGGGCGGTGAGGGCGCGGGTGTCGATGCCGGTGATGCCAACGATATTGCGCTTCTTGAGCCAGGCGTCGAGCTTTTCGGCAGCGCGATAATTGGAGGGATTGGTGATGTCGGCCTTGAGCACGACGCCGCGCACGTCCGAAAGCGCCGCCATGTTCACCGTCTCGATATCCTCGTCATTGGTGCCGACATTGCCGATATGGGGGAAGGTGAAAGTGATGATCTGACCGGCATAGGAGGGGTCGGTGAGCACTTCCTGATAGCCGGTCATGGCGGTGTTGAAGCACACTTCGCCGGCCGCGTGGCCAACTGCGCCGATGCCGCGACCCTCAAGGCGCGTCCCATCGGCCAGAATAAGCACTGCGGTCGCGGGGGATTGCTGCCAGCCGGTCACGGTCGGTCTCCACTGTTGGTTCAATAAAGTTCGCGCGACAAGCCGGTTGGGCCGGAGCCGTTCCCTGATGGCGCTGCGAAGATGTCGGTTGAGGCTTCCTCTTAGAAGCCCCGACCGGAGAGCGCAAGTGGCGCGGGCCGCGTTTCATGACTATATGGGGGCGATAAATTGCATGGCAAGGAGCGTTAATTCATGCGGGAAACGATCAGCGAAGGTCTCAAGCTGGCGCTCAAGGCCCGGGATCAGCGGCGCACGGGCACGCTGCGGGCGATCAATTCTGCGATCCAGGATCGCGATATCGCCAATCGTGGCGAGGGCAAGGGACCGGCGACACAGGACGAGATTTTGACCATCGTACAAAAGATGGTGAAGCAGCGCGAAGAGAGCTTTGCCATCTATGCCCAGGCCGGCCGCGCCGACCTTGCCACGGTGGAAAAGGAAGAGATCGATATTCTCAACGAATTTCTGCCCAAGCGCCTGAGCGACGAGGAAGTGGCGGCAGCCATCACCGCGGCCATCGCCACGGTCGGTGCAGCCGGGCCGCAGGACATGGGCAAGGTTATCGGCCAGCTCAAGATCGATTATCCGGGCCGCATCGACTTCGGCAAGGTGAGCGGGCAGGTGCGCGCCGCGCTGATCGGCTGAACCTTACGCGACGAGACGGAGCGCGGCGAGCTGCACCTGGTTGCGGCCGCTGCGCTTGGCTTGATAAAGGGCCGCGTCCGCCCGGCTGAGGAGGGAGGCGAAGGTCTCCTCTGCGCCGCCGCTGGCCAGGCCTGCACTTACCGTGGCGATGGCGTCACCTTGGCCTACGGGGATGGCAAGTGCGGCGAAGGCTGTGCGGATACGCTCGGCGATGGTTTTTGCCGCCTCGCGGTCGAGGCCGGAAAAAACCACGCAGAATTCCTCACCACCCAGCCGGGCGGCGATATCGGCGCCGCGAAGCTCAGCGCGCAGGATGCTGGCGAAAACCTGCAAGACACGATCGCCTTCGGCGTGGCCGCGGCGGTCGTTCACCAGCTTGAAATGGTCGAGATCGAACATGGCGACGGCCAGCTCGGGCACGATGTCGTTTTCGTTGAATTGGCTGAACAGCGCGCGGCGATTGAGAACGCCGGTGAGCGAATCGGTGTTGGCCTCGTGGCGGTGCACGCGCGCCGCGCGAGCGTGGTGGAGGGTGAGCGTGATCGCGCCAATCCCGGTAAGCCCCACCAAGGACATAATGGAATTGAAGGTTTCCGCCCAGTTCTCTGGGGTCCCGGTCAGGACCATTTCTCCCTCAAGGGCGATCATGACGGCGCAGGCGGCAAACGAGGACGCGCTAAGCAGATAGAGGATGACGCTGGAGACGAGCGCTGCCGGTGCTTCATGGCGAGCGAGCCAATATTCGCGCGCGCAAAGCATCATGAAGATCGCGCTGGCCGCATTCAGACTGAACAAGCCCGGCCCTGACAGCCCTGCTACCAGCGGCGCCGACAACGCCAGGACCGAGATCGCCCAGACAATGACGGCCGGCCTGATCGAATTCTGGATATCGCGAAACAGGCGCGAGGCGGCATAGATCAGCCCAAAACCGGTGAGCAGCAGAAAATTGGGTAGGAAGACGACGACAAAATCATAGGCGCCATTGCGAAGGCCCATGATGGCGAGCGCCGTGGCGACCAGCGCTATGCCCGAGGCAGCATAGGCCAGGTAGCGCTCCTGGCGGGCGTTGAGCCAGCCGATGAGAAGCGCGCCCATCAAGGCTGCTGCGGAAAAGGCAATGGCGATCAACAATGACGCGTTGTCGATGAGCATAGGTGATCCTCATAGTATGCTCGGCCCTAGCCTCAAAGTTTCAACCAAACCTTACCGGATCTTTGAAATTTCCTCAGTTTGCGGGGGAAGTCGCTGATTTCACGAATTATTCAGCCGCGGCGGGCGCAGGCGGAACAGGTGTCGAGCGTTTTTCCCAAACATGGGAGAACACCGCGATTGCGGCGGCCAGCAGGGCGGCGACCAGGCCGATCAGCGGCAGATTGGCGTAACCGAAGCCGGCATCGAGCAGATTGGCGCCCAGAACCGCGCCGATGGCGATGCCGATATTGAAGCCGGTCGGGATCAGGGCGGAGGCCAGGTTAGGGGCATCGCCGGCCCAGGCGAGAACGCGCGATTGCACCGGCGAACCGAAGGCAAAATTGGCGCCGCCCCAAAGCACCGTGGTGATGGCCATGGGCAGGGGGTAAGGACTGGCGAGATGCAGGGCGATGAAAAGCACAGCCTGGAGCGACAGGATGACGATGAGCGAAGGCATCAGCTTCCAGTCGGCCAGGCGCCCACCGATAAAGACGCCGATGGTCGACCCCACGCCATAGAGCAGCAGTACCCACGGAATGGTGGTGCCATCGAGCCCGGTCACTTCGCCCAAGAGCGGCGCGATATAGGTGAAGAGACTATATTGCCCGATCATCACCAGGATGACGATGAAGAGAGAGGTGACGATCTGCTGGCGGGCCAATGCCTTGAATTCGCGCCGGAAGCTGCCGGAAGTGGCCGCCGCGCCGGCCTGGAGAGGCAGGAACATGGCAATGCCGAAGGTTGCGATGAGACCGATGGCGCCGACCGCCCAGAAGGTCGACCGCCAGCCCAGGGCATTGCCGATGGCGGTGCCGGCCGGCACGCCCAGAATGTTTGATACGGTCAGTCCGGACAGAATCAGCGCCACGGCAAAGCCGCGCTTTTCCGGCGCGACAATGCTGACGGCGACGATGGCGGCGATGCCGAAATAGGTGCCATGCACCACTGACACCAGAATGCGCGCCAGCATCAGAAGCTCGAAACTGGGCGCGATGGCGCACAGAATCTGGCCCAGCGTGAAGATGCCGCCCAGCAGCAGAATCAGCGTCTTGCGCCCCATCTTCTTGGTCGCAACCGCCAGCAGCGGTCCGCCAATGGCGATACCGATGGCGTAGCCGGAAATCAGATAGCCGGCCACCGGCACCGAAACGCCCAGCCCGCTCGCCACATCGGGAAGAATGCCGGCAATGACGAATTCGGCCGTGCCGAAAGCGAACGCGGCGAGGAACAGAGCGATGAGGGGGAGGGACATGGGGGATTTATCGCCAAAGGCGGCCTTCAGGTTGAATGGTCTCTTTTCACGTCACAGGAGAGGGGGCAATGCACTTTTTGCCCGCCGCAGCTTTAGAAAATCTACATTTGCCGACTCACTGGCTCTAAACCCATGACCGCGCTAAGCTTCACGCGTTGGCGAACCGAGCCATGCGGTTCGTATGGAGGATATGTTGATGAGTATTTCTTCGAAAACCAAACGCCGCTTTGCCTTGGCGACAGCGCTTCGCGGGCTGTTGATGCTGCTGGCGGGCGTCTACGCCGTCATCTGGCCGATCGAGGCGCTGGCCGTGCTGGTGCTGTTCGGCGGTACGCTGTTGATCATCGACGGTGTGCTCGGTCTATGGAGTCTCACCTTCGGCGGCGGCAAGAGCGGCAATTACTGGTTCGACGTGATCGCCAACGCCGCCTCGCTGATCCTGGGCATCCTCATTCTGATCAGCCCGTTTCTCGCGACGATTTTAACCGTGACCGTCATGTCGACGATCACCGGCCTGTCGGCGTTGTTCGTCGGTGTCATGCAGATCGTGGTGGTGGTGCGCGAGCGAGACACCTATGCGCGGATCTGGCCGGTGGTGCTTTCGGGCATATCCTATGTGCTGCTGGGCCTGGTGTTCCTGCTGTTTCCGGTGCTCACGGCGACGGTTGCCGTCATGATCGGCGGCATCCTGCTGATCGTTTTCGCCATTGGCCTGTTCGGATGGGCCTGGCGGCTTTACCGGCGCAGCAAGGAAGCCTGAGCTGCTAGAGCGGCGGTGCGTTCTGCCGAACGTAAATCGCCGCTCGAGTTCCTTGTTTACGCATCGGATCACCCGAAAACCGTCAGTGCACTTTTCGGTCCGATGGGCTAGCGATAGGTCACGGTGACGCCGGCGACGGCGTCGTCGTGACGATAAAGATGGGCGTCGGCTGGCAAGGTCATCTCCAGGGCGTCGGCGGCGATCCAGCGTGCGGCAAAATCGGTTGCCGCACCGACCGAAAGAAAGCTGGCCACATCGTCGGGGATGGCATCGCCCGGCGGCAAAAGCGCGGCCTGCGTGTTGGCAGGTGTATCTTCGCCGCAGGCGCGCGAGAATGTCACGAGGTCGAATTTGCCGTCCGGCGCGGGAAGGCGTTGGTGCTCGGTAACGCTGCAGCCCGGAACGGCATCGGCCAGCAGCCATAGGGCCCCGCCGATGACGAGGGCGGGCAGGGTGGTGAAAAGCAGCCAGGCCCGGAGCGGAAATTTCGTGATGGATGCCATGCTGTGGAAAAACTCCTTGCCCGTGACTCAGCGGTTCGGAGTGCTTACTTAACACGCATGCGCTTTTCCGATCAGTTTTTGGAAGAAATCCGTCAACGCCTGCCGATCACGCAGGTGGTGGGCGAATACGTGCTCTGGGACAAGCGCAAAAGCCAGCCGGGCAAGGGCGATATGTGGGCTTGTTGCCCGTTTCACGCCGAAAAAAGCCCCAGCTTTCATGCCGATGATCGGCGCGGCATCTATCATTGCTTCGGGTGCGGCGCGTCGGGCGATCATTTCCGCTTTCTGACCGAAAAGGCGGGGATGAGCTTTCCCGAGGCGGTGGAAAAGCTGGCGGGCATGGCTGGAGTGCCGATGCCGGCGCGCGACGAAAAGGCGGAAAAGCGCGACGCGGCGCAAAAAAGCCTGCTCGAGGTCATGGAGTTGGCGACGAAATATTTTGAGGCGGCGCTGGCGCATAATATCGGGGCGCGGGCGCGGGGATATCTGTTCGAGCGTGGCGTGTCGCCGGTCAGCCAGACGCGGTTTCGGCTGGGTTTTGCGCCCGATAGCCGCAATGGGCTCAAGGAGCATCTGGCGGCCAACGGAGTGTCGGCGCAGGCCATGATCGACACGGGCCTCGTGACCAGCCGCGACGGCGACCCACTGACCTATGACCGGTTCCGAAACCGGGTAATGTTCCCCATCACCGACTTCAAGGGGCGCGTGATCGCCTTTGGCGGACGGGCGATGAGCCCTGACGTGCCGGCGAAATATCTCAATTCGCCGGAAACGCAGCTGTTTTCCAAGCGGCAGACGCTCTATAACGGCCATTCGGCGCGGGGTGCGGCGCGCGATGGCGCGAGCGTTGTGGTGGTAGAAGGCTATCTCGACGTGATTGCCGCCGTCTCTGCCGGGTTCGAGGGCGCGGTGGCGCCTTTGGGAACGGCGCTGACCGAAGAGCATCTGCAATTGCTCTGGCGCATGGCCGAGGTGCCGGTTCTGTGTTTCGACGGCGACAAGGCGGGGCTCAAGGCCGCCGAGCGCGCGATCGATATCGTCATGCCGCATCTCAAGCCGGGCAGGAGCGTCAGGATCGCGACGCTGCCCGAGGGACAGGACCCCGACGATCTGATCAAGGCGCAGGGGCGGCAGGCTTTCGCCGAGGTGATCGAAAAGGCGCGCAGTCTCTCCGACATGGTGTGGAGCCTCGAGACCGGCGGGCTCGTGCCCGAGGCGCCCGAGGAGCGGGCCGCGTTGCAGGCGCGGTTGCGCGAGCGGGCCAATGCCATCGGCGACACCACCGTTCGTTTTCACTATCAACAAGCGTTCGATGAGAAGCTGAAAGCCTTTTTCGCGCCGCTGCGCCAGGGGCGCGAGGGCGGACGCGGCGGGCGACCCGCCTATGGGCAGAGCGGCGCCTATGGCTTTCCCGCCCGCGGCACGCCGCGGTTGGTGGTGTCGGATACGCTGCGCAATTCGCGTCTCATGCGCCCGAGCGCCGTGGCCGCGCCGACCCCGCGCGAGGCGACGATCATCCTGACCCTCGTCAATCATCCGGCGGTGATCGAAGACAGTTTCGAAGCCCTGGCGGCGCTCGATTGCGAAACGCCGCTGGCGCAGAAAGTGCTGGGCGAGGTGCTGGCGCTGGTCGTGCGCCATCACGAGATTTCGTCCGAAGATCTCAAGGCGGCGCTGGGCGCGCGTGGCCATGGTCCGGCTCTGGAGAAGATGCATGACGCGCTGCTCCGCCAGGGCGTATGGCAGGCGGGGCCCGAAACGGCGCAGGCCGATGCCGAAACAGGATTAAGTCACGCGCTGGCCTTGCATAACAAGAAAGTTCAGCTAAATAGGGAACTGAAAGCAGCCGAAGCCGCGCTGGGCGAAGACCCGAGCGAAGAAACCTTTGAAAGGCTGCGAGACATCAAGAACCAGATTACCACTGTCGATGGCACAGAGGCATTGATCGAAGGATTTGGTTCGCTATCGGGACGCGCGACTCGCAGTTTTTAGGGGCTGAGCCCTAAAGGCCTGTGATGACGCGCGATTTTGCGTATGGCGCCTTCCGTCGCGCAGTCCCAATGCGAACCATGGTGAATGTGGCGCGTTAACGCCTTGGTTACCAAACCTTTACCTTGTCTTGAGCTGTCCCCACCTATGACAAGTCCGGCACCCGACGCCCACGGGTCCCGAGGAGTAGCAGATGGCCACCAAGGCAGCGAACAAAGTCAGCAAGGACACCGAGAAGCCCGAAGCCGGGGCACCGGAAACCTCCAATGACAGTCCCCTGATCGACCAGAACGATGCGGCCGTCAAGAAGCTGATCAAGGTCGCCAAGAAGCGCGGCTACGTCACCTATGAAGAACTCAATGCCGTTCTCCCCTCCGACGAGGTGAGTTCCGAGCAGATCGAAGACTTCATGTCCATGTTCTCGGAAATGGGCATCAATGTCGTTGATGAGGACGAGGTCGAAGAGACCGAGGTCGAGAAGGACGAGGAAGATACCGGCACTGAGGTCGCGACATCGAGCGGCACGGCGCTGGCCAATACCTCTAACACCAAATCCGGTTCAGACCGCACCGATGACCCGGTGCGCATGTATTTGCGCGAAATGGGCTCGGTAGAGCTTCTGAGCCGCGAGGGCGAAATCGCCATCGCCAAGCGGATCGAAGCCGGCCGCGAGACCATGATCGAGGGGCTGTGCGAATCGCCGCTGACCTTCCAGGCCATCATCATCTGGCGCGACCAGCTCGCCCAGGGCGAAATCCTGCTGCGCGACATCATTGATCTTGAAGCGACCTATGCCGGGCCAGACGCCAAGCAAGCCGCACCGACGGTCGAGATGCCGGTCAAGGCCGAGCCGGAGCCGAGCAAGGAAAAGGCCAAGGCGGCGCCCAAGCGTGCTTCTTCGGGCGACGATGACGATTATGTTCCGGAAGAGCCCGAGCCCCCCCAGGATCCCGTCGAAGACGACGACGACGAATTCGACAATGCGCTGTCGCTGTCGGCCATGGAAGCCGAGCTCAAGCCGCAGGTGGTGGAGACCTTCAACCGCATCGCCGAGGCCTATGGCCAGATGCGTGCCATGCAGGACCGCCACGCCGAGGACCGTTCGGCCGCCGTTTCGGATGCGGAGACGCAAAAGCTGAGCGGGTTGCGCGGCGAGGTCATCACCGACGTCAAGTCGCTTTCGCTCAATGCCAGCCGTATCGAAAGCCTGGTCGAGCAGCTCTATGACATCAACAAGCGCCTGGTGAAGCTCGAAGGCCGCCTGCTGCGCCTGGCCGAGAGCTATGGCGTCAAGCGCGAAATCTTCCTCAAGAATTATTACGGCCGCGAGCTTGATCCGAGCTGGGAGCAGGCGCTCGAAGATTTCGAAGGCAAGGGTTGGGGCGAGTTTGCCCGGCGCGAAGCCGACACAGTGCGCGATATTCGCCACGAGGTCGCAACGCTGGCCACCGAAACCGGCCTCGATATCGCCGAGTATCGCCGCATCGTGCACAAGGTGCAGAAGGGCGAGCGCGAGGCTGCCATCGCCAAGAAGGAAATGGTCGAGGCCAATCTTCGCCTCGTGATCTCCATCGCCAAGAAATATACCAATCGGGGTCTGCAGTTCCTGGATCTGATCCAGGAGGGCAATATCGGGCTGATGAAGGCGGTCGATAAGTTCGAATATCGGCGCGGCTACAAATTCTCGACCTATGCGACCTGGTGGATTCGCCAGGCCATTACCCGCTCGATCGCCGACCAGGCGCGCACCATCCGCATTCCGGTGCACATGATCGAGACGATCAACAAAATCGTGCGCACCAGCCGGCAGATGCTGCATGAAATCGGTCGCGAACCCACTCCTGAGGAATTGTCCGAAAAGCTGCAAATGCCGCTCGACAAGGTCCGCAAGGTGCTCAAGATCGCCAAGGAGCCGATTTCGCTCGAAACGCCGATCGGTGACGAAGAGGATTCGAACCTCGGGGATTTCATCCAGGACGTGAACGCGATCCAGCCGATCGATGCGGCGATCCAGTCGAACCTGCGTGAGACGACCACCCGTGTGCTGGCGTCGCTGACCCCGCGCGAGGAGCGCGTGCTGCGCATGCGCTTCGGCATCGGCATGAACACCGATCATACGCTGGAAGAAGTTGGCCAGCAGTTCTCGGTGACGCGTGAGCGTATCCGCCAGATCGAAGCCAAGGCCCTTCGCAAGCTCAAGCACCCCAGCCGAAGCCGCAAGCTGAGGAGCTTCTTGGATAATTAGGACAGAATGTATTGCCAACGGTTTCCCAATTCTACGGCATCACGATAGGCATGTATTGGCACGATCACGCCCCGCCGCATTTTGATGCGAGCTAGGGCACTGACGAAGCGCCGATCTCGCTTGATGACATGAAGATGCTGCGAGGGTAACTGCCGCAAAGAGCATTGAAGCTGGTCTTGAAGTGGGTGGCGCTGCATCGAGAAAAGCTTGAAAAGGATGGGGATCTATGTCGATCAAGGCAGATGCCGACCAAAATCGAGCCGTTGGCATTGCCGGTGTATGTGCGGCCTTGCGGGATCAGTCCCGCTTTGGCCAGGCCTGTTTGGACTTCGGGGCCGTAACCTGGCCCGGAGCAAGCGCTATCGCACCCGTCATGGTTGACGAGATCAAGGCGAATGGAGAGTGGGTTCTTGATTGAGCCTGCTCGTCTCAAGGTCACCGCCATCCGGGCCACCATTCCGTTCAAGCTGGTGGTGACGTTTTCGGATGGAACATCGGGCATTTTCAATGCCGCGCCGATGCTCTCCGAGCGGGGCGAGGGGACGGAGCCTTTGCGGGACCGGGCCTATTTCGCCAAGGTTGAATTGGCCAATGGCAAGCCGATCTGGCCGAACTATTTTGACATCTCCCCGCTTTGGTTGCAGGAGGAGATGGACAAGCGTGGCGAGCTGGAGCGACCCCGGCCGGCGCGCAGATCGTAAAAGAACAAGGAGGCCGCCTGTGTCGTTTTTCAAGAAGCTTTTCGGAGGCGGCTCCTCCACCAGCGCCGAGCCGCAGGGGGACAAGGTCATGGGCGAGGAG
Source organism: Devosia sp. (assembly GCA_026126125.1). Taxonomy (GTDB): domain Bacteria; phylum Pseudomonadota; class Alphaproteobacteria; order Rhizobiales; family Devosiaceae; genus Devosia. The sequence goes on along the minus strand of JAHCJW010000011.1, from coordinate 21,478 downwards.
GCCTATAAGGGCTTTCTCATCAAGGCTATCGAGATGAAGGCGGGCAGCGAGCTGCAACTGGCCGGCACGATCGAAAAAGAGATCGGTGGCGACCTCAAGACCTATCGCTTCATCCGGGCCGACCGGATGAATTCGCGCGAGGATCTGGTGGCTCTTGCCCTGAGCAAGGGTCGGCAGATCATCGACGAGCAGGGCGACCACATCTTCCGCTGATACGCGGCTGTATCTTTGTTTTCGACCGCGGGCCAATCGGCTCGCGGTCATGTTTTTGTTAGGAGACCGTATCATGGCCAAAAAGCCGACCGCCCGCACCGAATTCGTCGTGTTCGACATCGTCTATGAAGACGGCTCGCAGCGTTCGAACCGCAAGGTCGATGCCAGCCTGCTCGGCGGCCTCGACGGCGATGAACCGGCCAAGGCTGCCATCGAGGAACAGGATCGCGCCATTTCTGAGAAGTCGGGCGTGCCGCCGCTGGCCATCAAGTCGATCAAGCGGAGCGGGAAGTAGTCCCCAGCGCCTTGTCGATGGTGGGTTTGACCACCGTGCCATAGAGTTCGATGGCCTTGAGCACCTTGTCATGCGGCAGGGTGCCGACGCTTAATTGCAGACCGAAACGGTCGTGGCCGAACCATTCGTGCTGCATGAGGATCTTGTCGATCACCTCCTGGGGCGAGCCCATATAATAGGCGCCCTCTGGCGTGGTGTTGGCGTCGAACTGGGCGCGGGTGGTTGGCGGCCAGCCGCGTTCGGCGCCGATCTTGCTCATGGCGGCGCTATGGGCCGGGAAGGCGAGGTCGCGCGCCGCCTGGCTGTCCTCGGCGATAAAGCCATGGCCGGAAACACCCAATTTCAGCCGAGAGGCATCGTGCCCGACCTTGGCGCCGGTCTGGCGATAAAGATCGACCAGCGGCAGGAACTGGCGGGGACGGCCGCCGATAATGGCAATCATCAGTGGCAGGCAGTAATAGGCAGCGCGCGCCACCGAATTGGGTGTGCCGCCCACGGCGATCCACAGCGGCAGTGGCTGTTGCACGGGTTGGGGATAGATGGCGATACCGGGAATAGGCTTGGTGTGCTTGCTGCCGGGCCAGGCGATCTTGCCGCCCTTGCGGATGGCGAGCAGCATTTCGAGCTTTTCCTCGAACAGATCGTCGTAGTCTTCGAGATCGTAGCCGAAGAGCGGAAAGCTCTCGATGAACGAGCCGCGCCCGGCCATGATTTCGGCCCGGCCATTGCTGATCAGATCGAGCGTCGAAAATTGTTGATAGACCCGTACCGGATCTTCCGAACTCAGCACGGTGACGGCGGTGGAGAGGCGGATGGATTTGGTTCGCGCTGCCGCGGCGGCGAGAATGGTCACCGGGGCTGAGGCGACATAATCGGGCCGGTGGTGTTCGCCCAGGCCGTAGAAGTCGAGACCGAGTTGATCGGCTAACTCGATTTCTTCGATAAGGTCGCGCAGGCGTTCCGAGGGGGATTGCAGGCGGTTGTTGTTGAGCGGATCGGGGGTGTTTTCCGCGAAAGAGTAAAGTCCGAGTTCCATGGCGCTTCTCCGTGAGAGCTTGAGATGGCGGCCCCGGGCGGGCGCCGCAAGAACGCACATGGATGTTACCGCGCGCCGAGGCGACGCGCGGCGAAGATCTGGCTCAGACGTTGCTGCCCGAGGGCGTATAGGCCCAGGGGGAAACCGACACCGGTGCAGGTTCGGGGGCTTTTTCTCCAGCGGCTTTGTGGATTTCGGCGACCAGGGCCGGCGCCAGCTTGAGCTTGTCCGCCAGCGCCTCAAGATAAGCCTGTTCGGCCGGCGTGTCGGCGGAAATGGCAACGAGAGAGGCCGCATAGATCTCGGCGGCGTGCTCGGGCGTATCGGCGCGCGCAACAACGGCGTTGATGTCGAGCGGGCTTGAAAGCTCGTCGAACACCCAGGCCTTTTCCTCGGCCGAGAGCGGCATGGTCTTGAGCTTTTCGAAAATCGCGTCCTTTTCCGCCGCGTCGATCCGACCGTCGGCCTTGGCGGCGGCGATCATGGCGCGCACCAGGGTCTTGCCTAGTTCTTCATGCGCCTGCTCATTGCCGGAGGAGGGGATGAAGGCGTCTTGCGCCGACGCGGCACCCGAGCCGCCCGATTGGCCCTGCTGATAGTTTTGCCAGGCCTGGTAAGCGAGGCCGCCCACGGCCGCCATGGCGCCGATCTTGGCGGCATTGCCAAGGAGCTTACCCGGCTTGCCGCCGGAGAGCAGCAGGCCGGCGGCCAGACCCGCCGCGCCGGTCACCGCCGTGCGCTTTGCATTGGGATCGGTCTGCAGCGATTTGAGGATCTGGTCGATATTGAACATGCGCGGTTCCTGCGATTTTCGGAAGCCATAAGTGGGGTTGGTTACAGGTCGTTGCAAGCGGCTGCATAGGGAAAGGGCCCCAGCTTTCGCCAGGGCCCTTGTGCCTCGGGGGAGGGCCGAGGCTGGGGGAGACTTTAGGCGCCAGGAGTGGCGGGTTCAGCGACCGGAGCCGGAGTGGTTTCAGTGCCAGCCGGAGTGTTGGCGGCAGGAGCCGCGTCACTGGCCGGGGCTGGCGCTTCGGTCATCGGCGCCACCTGAGGGGCCGGAGCCGGCGTCTCGGTCATCGGGGCGACTTGAGGAGCCGGGGCCGGGCTTTCCGTCATCGGAGCCGGGGCGATGGCCGGGTTGGTCACCGGAGCCTCGATGGCGGGAGCGCCATTCACGTCAACCGTGGTCGAGGGGCCGGAATTGGCCGAGAACACCAGATAGCCGATGGCCAGAAGAGCCAGGGCGACGATGATGCCGACAAACCAGCCGGTGCCATTGCTCTCACGGGTATATACGGTACGGTTGCCGTCCTGGGTATAAACAGTATCGCGTTCGGGGGTAGCCATAAGTTCGCTCCTTTGCTGCAACGTTGGCTAAGAAACGCGACCTTGGCGGGAGAGTTCCCCACTTTGTGATCACATCGCAAAAACAATTGTGGCGCCAAAAAGGCGCTATAAACTCAAAGAGATATGGCGTGGACGCAGTAGCGCGACCTTTCGGTGGGGCGCTTAGAGCGGCGTGCGTTCTGTCGAACACACGCCGCTCTAATCCCTTGTTTACCCATCGAATTACCTGAAAACCGCGAGCACACTTTTCGGTCCGATGCTTTAGTCTTGCGCCCCTGCCGGCGGTTGCCAAAAGCAGACGGGCCGGACAAGCGTCCGGCCCGTCTTGGCTTGGCCCCTGATCGGGTTAATTGCTGGCGAGGGTAATCAGCGGCGTGATGCGGCGGATGGTGACGCGGCGGTTTTCGCGCTCGGCCGCCTCGGTGCGGATCTTGAGATAGCGCTCGCCATAACCCTGGGTCGCCAGGTTTTCCGGCGGCACGCCGTAGAAGTCGGTGAGGATGCGGGCAACGGTGGCAGCGCGCAGATCCGACAGGCGCAGATTGGAGATGTCCGATCCCACTGCGTCAGTATGGCCTTCGATCAGGAAGGTTTCGGCGGGATTTTGCCGCAACAGGTCGAGCATGGCGTTGGCCACCACCGACAGCGAGCCGACCTGGTCGCGGCCAATGGTGGCGGCGCCGGTGTCGAAGGTCAGATTGCCCACTTCAAGGCGGCGGACCGTATCGCGGATACGAGCCGACCGCTTGACCTCGTCGATGGAATAGAGACGGGTCACCTGCTCGACCGGCGGCTGGCGGAAGAAGACCTGAACGTCTTCCTCGTCGGCATATTCGGCGTCGAGAACATAGTCGCGAACCGGGATGTTGAGCCGGAGCGGCGGCAAATCGGCTGCCGGATCGCGCCAGGTGAGAAGATCCTGGTCATAGCGGTCGTCGAAATAGGCCAGTACGACCTCGCGTCCGTCGGGCAGAACGCGCGAGCGGCGCAGGATGTCGCCATTGGCATTGCGGATGGTCACCACCTGGCTGCCATCGGGGCGGGTAATGGTCTCGCGGACCCGGCCATTGCTGAGGGTTTCGTAATACACCTCATCCTGCTGCGGGTTGTAGAAGCGGTCGGTGTCCTGGCCGATGGAATTGACAACCAGCTGCGTGCCGACCTGCAGAATTACCTGGGTGATCGCTTCACCTGGCGCCAGCGGCTGAACGTTGTTTTGCTGAACATTGTTCTGCTGGCCGATATTGGTGGTCGTATTGTTAATATTGGTGACGTTGTTGACCACATTGGTCTGGTTGACGATCGTCACATTTGGCGGCAGGGCGGTTTGCACCGCGGGAGCCTCGATAATCTTGCCCTGTTCGGAGACGGCCGACATCACGGCGGCGTCACGCGGGATTTCAAGACGCGCTTGGGCAGCTTCATCGCTCTGGGGCGGCGGCGGGGGTGGCGCTTCGGGCTGAGGCGGCGCTGGCGGCACCGATGCAGCCGAGCCATCGGCGGCTGGTGCGGGGATCACATCCTTGGCGCTGTCGAGCACGGGGGCCACCTGCTCCTGCGTGATGCCGGCGGGAAGATCGGGGATGATCTCGGCCGGCGCGCCTTCCGGGGTCAGCACCGGCTGTTCAGGCGCCGGCGGTGGCGGAGGCGCGCCCGCAGACGAGGACGGCTGCTGGGGCGGGGTTTCGGGCGAGGGCGGCGGGGCCGGAGGCTGTTCGGACGAAGGCCGGGCCGGAATGGCCGGGATTTGGGGCAGCTGCAGGCCAAAATTGGCGAGGCAGGAGGCCTCGTCGGCAAAGCCGGCTTCGGCGCAGAGGCGGGCGATTTCGGCGCGCGCGCCCTCGATCCGAGCTTGGGCGTCGGCCGCGTCAACGCCGGCCATCAGATCGGCGACGGCCGCGTTGAAGACATCAACCTGCGCGGCGAGAGGGGCGGCATAGTCGATTTGTGGCGCCACGGCCTGAGGTTGCTGGGCCGCAGGGGCCGGCTCCATTACCGGCTCCGGCGCAGGAGGCTGCGCCGGCTGCTCTTCGGCCTTGGGAGCGTCCTGCGGCAGTTCGACAGGCGCCTCGGGCTGCGGATCGGCTGGCTCTTCGAGGGGAATTTCAGGTGTCGGTTCAGCCGGCTGTTCCACGGGGGCTTCGGGGGACGGCGCCGGGGGCTGCTCGGCCGGAATTTCCACCGGAGGCTCTTCGACAGGCGGCTGCTCGGCAGGAGGGGCTTCGGGCAGCGGTTCCTCGATGGCTGGCGGCTGACCGCCGCCGGAAAGGGCGGCGATGCATTCATCGAGGCTGGTATAGCCGGCAACGATGCATAGCTCGGTCAGGGTGCCCTGCGCGGCTTGCAGAGCAGCGGCGTCGCCACTGGCCTGGGCGGCGGCATAGGCTTCGTACGCGGCCTGCAGGTCACCGTCCTGGGCGTTGGCGGAGAGCGGCGCAAGGGCGAGAAGACCGATGCTGGTGCCGGTCAGGAGCCAGTTTTTGAGGCGCATTATTCTTTCCTTCGTCGTGGTGACAGGTTTGGCCGAACATCGCGACCTGTTGCTGAACGCAGTCTGAATGGCGAAAGGGGCCGGATTTCGACCGCAGCTGCGCTAAAACTCTCAAACGTCGGGTTTTAAGGAGAGTTCCCGCCCAGAATGGGAAGGATGGAAAGCGACGGCGAATGAATAGCGCCCGACAGAGCTCCTGTTCGGGCGAGGGGCGCTCGGCTTCATTATTTCCGGCTGGGAGATGGGAGATCTGCCACCGCTGAGCATCGGCTGGATCAGTAGTCGCCGGCTGAGGACGGGTTGGTGGGGACGGGGTGACTACGGATAACCGCCCCCACCGCCCGAGCCCCTCGGTTGAGAGGGGAATCGGGAAGACCGCATATTTAGGCCCCGCAAGATTGCGGGGCCATTACGCGAATGCCCTATGTCAGGGTGGATTGGGCCGAAACGTGGCAGAACCGGGACGATGCACCGATTACTTGCCGGTGTTGTCCAAATCCCACTCGACCTTGACGGTGATGGCGAAGCTGACTTCGCCCGCTTCGACCGGCACGGGCGCCGAGGCGGCCATCTCGGCCCGCGCATACATCGGGTATGGCTCGGGGCTGTTATAGCCTTGGCTTTCCACGATCGATTCCAGCTCGCCCAGCGTGGCGCCGGCGGCGGCGGCGTAAAGCTCGGCCTTGGCGCGGGCGTCGGCGAAGGCGGACTTGCGGGCTTCGTTATAGAGTTCGGCCGGATCGGCGACCGAGAAGCTCACCCCGTTGATGGTATTGGCGCCGATGGTGACGGATTTGTCGAGGATGGCGCCGAGATCAGCAAGGTCGCGCACCACGACGTTGACCGTATTGAATACCTGATAGCCATTGACCTTGGGGGGCAGGGAATAGCCGTTTTCGTCGCGGGCGTCGGAATAGACATAGTTGGGGTTGACCGAGAAGCCCGACGTCTGGATGTCGCGCGCTTCGATGCCCGCCTCCTTGAGGGCGGCGATCAATTCGCTCATGGCGGCGGTGTTGGCATCCAGCGCTTCGCGAGCGGTGGCGCCCTGGGTGGTGACACCGGAATTGATGGTGGCCATATCGGGCGTCGCGCGGACCTCGCCGCGTCCGTCGATGACGATCGAGCCGGCATAAGCGGGCAAGGCGGTAGCAATGAGGGCGATGGGGACGAGTGCGCTCAACAGACGCATGGCAAACTCCTTAGTCGTGCATGAGGACCTTTCCTCGTGCAATACGTCAGTATTGCGGCGTGGATGAACCAGAACTGAATGGCCACGGGCATTTACGTTTAGCCCGGGCCTGGCCATAAGTATGACTTATTCCAGGATTGGCTTGCATGGCCTGGTCACGCGGGGTAGTCACTCTGCATCATTGAATGGGGCGGACATGAGCGACAAGACTATTCCCGACGGGCTCCTGCTGGGGCGAGCGCTGGTGCCGGGCTACGCCTATCCCCGCATCGTCACGGTGCGCGACGGCGCTTTGGTCGACATCACCGCCAAGGGTTTTGCCACGGTGCGCGATATCGCCGAAAGCGGTCGGGCGGCGGAGCATGTGCGCGCTGCACCGGGGGTCGCGCTGGGCGATGCAGAAGCCATCCTCTCCAATTCCATCGCCGGAAAGACCCGTGAGGATCGGCCTGTCATTCTGTCTCCCATCGATCTGCAGGCGATCAAGGCTTCGGGCGTGACCTTCGTGGTGTCGCTGCTCGAAAGAGTGATCGAGGAACAGGCGCGTGGGGACAAGTCGCGCGCCGATGCGTTGCGCGGCGAAATCCTGACGCTGATCGGCACCGATCTCAGCGAATTGGTGCCGGGGTCCGATGCGGCCATGAAGGTCAAGGCGGCGCTGATCGAGAAAGGCGTCTGGAGCCAGTATCTGGAAGTGGGGATTGGTCCGGACGCGGAAATCTTCACCAAGGGCCAACCAATGAGTTCGGTGGGCTTTGGTGCCGAAGTCGGTCTGCATCCGGTGTCGAGCTGGAACAATCCCGAGCCGGAAGTGGCGCTGCTGGTAACCAGTGACGGCGCGATCATTGGCGCGACGCTGGGCAATGACGTCAATCTCCGCGATGTCGAGGGGCGCTCGGCGCTGCTGCTGGGCAAGGCCAAGGACAACAATGCCTCGGCTTCGCTGGGGCCGTTCATCCGGCTCTTTGACGGCGATTTCACCCTTGAAACCATCAGCCAGGCGGAAATTGCGCTGCACGTCGAGGGTGAGGACGGGTTCGTGCTCGAAGGGCACTCCAATATGGGCCAGATTTCCCGCACCCCCGCCTCGCTGGTGGCGGCGACGACCGGTCGGCACCATCAATATCCCGATGGCCTGGTGCTGTATCTGGGCACGATGTTCGCGCCAGTGAAGGACCGCGATGGCGAGGGTAAGGGCTTTACCCACAAGATCGGCGACACCGTCTCCATCTCGACGCCGACGCTGGGCCGGCTTACCAACAGGGTGAACCTGTCGACGGTTTGTCCGCCCTGGACCTATGGGACCAGCCATTTGCTGCGCGACCTCGCGCGCGCTGACCTGCTCTAGATCGGCAATAGGCCGATGGAAACGGGTCGCGTTGCCATCGTCATTGACCGGTTCAAACTTGATTGCTTCAGACTTCCGAAAGGCCTCTGCTATGACCGAATTGCACAAGAATCTCATTGACGGCGCATGGGTGGGCACCGATGGGGTCGAAAATATCAGCCCGTCCAATCTCAAGGATGTCGTCGGTGTCTATGCCCGGGCAACGGCCGAGGAAACCAAGCAGGCGATCGCCGCCGCCAAGGCAGCGTTCCCGGCCTGGTCGCGTTCGGGCATTCTCGAGCGCCACGCCATTCTGCGAAAGACCGCCGACGAAATCCTGGCTCGCAAGCAGGAACTGGGCGAGCTTTTGAGCCGCGAAGAGGGCAAGACCCTGCCTGAAGGCATCGGCGAAGTCACCCGCGCCGGCCAGATCTTCGACTTCTTCGCCGGTGAAGTGCTGCGTCTTGCCGGTGAAGTGCTGCCGTCGGTGCGTCCAGGCGTCGGCGTCGAAGTCACCCGTGAGCCGCTGGGTGTGATCGGCATTATCACGCCGTGGAATTTCCCCATCGCCATTCCGGCCTGGAAGATCGCCCCGGCGCTGGCCTATGGCAACACGGTAGTGATCAAGCCGGCCGACCTGGTGCCCGGGTCGACCTGGGCCATCGTGGACATTCTGGTGCGCGCCGGTCTGCCCAAGGGCGTGCTGAACCTGGTCATGGGCAAGGGTTCGGTGGTCGGCCAGACCCTGCTCGACAGCAAGGACGTGACGGCGATCAGCTTCACCGGTTCGGTGGGCACGGGCAAGCGGGTCGCCGCCGCCTCGATCGAGCACAATCGCAAGTTCCAGCTGGAAATGGGCGGCAAGAACCCCACCATCGTGCTCGATGACGCTGATCTCAAGATTGCCGTCGAAACCGTGGCGCAATCGGCCTTCTTCTCGACCGGCCAGCGCTGCACCGCCGCCTCGCGCGTCATCGTCACCGAGGGCATTCACGACAAATTCGTGGAGGCGCTGTGCGAGCGGACCAAGAATCTGCGCGTGGGCGACGCCTTGGCCAAGGACACCGAGATCGGGCCAGTGGTGGATTCGATCCAGCTCAAGCAGGATATGGACTATATCGACATCGGCCAGCAGGAAGGCGCCGAGTTGCGCGCGGGTGGCAATCGCGTCAACCGCGAAACCGAAGGCTATTTCCTGCAGCCGGCGCTGTTCACCGGCGTCACCAACCAGATGCGGATTGCGCGCGAGGAAATCTTCGGGCCGGTGGCGGCGGTGATCAAGGTGAAGGATTATGAAGAGGCGCTGGCGATAGCTAATGACACCGATTTTGGCCTTTCGGCCGGCATCGTCACCACGTCGCTGAAATATGCGACCCACTTCAAGCGTAATTCGGAAGCAGGCATGGTGATGGTCAACGTGCCAACCGCCGGCGTCGATTTCCACGTGCCGTTCGGCGGGCGCAAGGGTTCTTCCTATGGCCCGCGCGAGCAGGGCAGATATGCGGCCGAGTTCTTCACCGTGGTCAAGACCGCCTATACCGCAGCGGGCTGAGGTCTTACCGGACGAAACATTGGGACGGGGCCCGCGGGCCCCGTTTGTTTTTCGCGCTGCGCTCATCTGCGTAGAAGGCGGCAGGTGAGGGGTGAACGGTTCGGTAGTGTGAGTGAATTCTCACAGCGCGAATGGGCTGCTGATTTCACCTGTCTTCGAGGCGGGGGCCTTAAGCGCGTCGCGTTTCTTTCGGGTCACATGTCTTTTTCCCGAAACCGGCTCCCACTTTCGGCAAACACGCTTCAAGCGCAGGCGACAAGGCTTTGAGGGGCGCTTTTCGCTCGAGGCCAGTCAGCAAGCCTATTCCAACGAATCCGAGCCATAGAGGCACAGCCGCTTTGCGGCCTTATTGGTCGAATGCCAACCGTTCGCCTCGGGGCGGCGCGTCTTGGTGGAGATCACCCCCTTGCCAAGCGTTCTCCGGTGGACCATGAGAGAAAGGGAGGAGAGTTGAGAGGCCCGATGTCTGAGCGCCCATCCATTCTGGCGCCATTTCGCCACGAGAATTTCCGTCTGCTCTGGCTGGCGACGCTGGTGTCCAATCTTGGAGGATTGGTGCAGTCGGTCGGCGCGGGCTGGATGATGACCACGCTGACCACCTCGTACAATATGGTGGCGTTGGTGCAGGCGTCGGTTACCCTGCCGATCATGGTTTTTTCCATTGCTGCCGGGGCTTTGGCCGATAATTTCGATCGGCGTAGTGTGATGCTGGTGGCCCAGATCGGCATGGCCGTGGTGTCGGCGGTGCTGGCGGTGGTGGCGTTTCTCGGCCTGCTCAATCCATGGCTGCTGTTGGCGTTTACCTTTCTTATCGGCTGCGGCACGGCGCTGTTCAACCCGTCCTGGCAGGCCTCGATGGGCGATATCGTGCCGCGCGAGGATCTGCCCGGCGCGGTGACGCTCAACGCCATGGGCTTCAACATGATGCGCAGCGTCGGCCCGGCGGTCGGCGGAGTGATCGTGGCCTTCGCCGGGGCGAGCGCCGCCTTTGCCGTCAATGCCTTGTCCTATCTGACGCTGATCGCGGCGCTTTGGCGCTGGAAGCCGCAACGGCCGCCGGCGCGGCTGCCGCGCGAACGGCTGGGCAGCGCCATGTGGGCCGGCATTCGCTATGTGTCGATGTCGCCCAATCTGCTGAGCGTGCTGTTCCGCAGCTTTCTCTTCGGCCTTGCCGCCATCGTCATCATGGCGCTGTTGCCTTCGGTGGCCAATGATTATGTCGGCGGCGGTGCGCTGGTTTATGGCACGCTGCTCGGCTGTTTTGGGCTCGGCGCGATTCTTGGCGCTTTCATCAATGGCCCGGTGCGCGAGCGCTTCAGCAATGAGGTGATCGTGCGTCTGGCCTGTTTCGGCTTTGCCGTATCGTGCATCGGGTTGGGGTTTAGCCGCAACCCGCTGCTCAGTCATATCATGCTGCTGCCGGCCGGTGCCTGCTGGGTGCTGGCGCTCTCGCTGTTCAATGTGTCGATCCAGCTGTCCTCGCCGCGCTGGGTGGTGGGGCGGGCGCTCTCGCTGTACCAGACGGCGACATTCGGCGGCATGGCGGCAGGCAGCTGGGTCTGGGGCGCGGTGGCCGATGCCGTCGGACCGGACTGGGCGCTGGTCTGCGCCAGCGTCGTGCTGGCGGTGTGCGGCCTTGTCGGGCTGCGGCTGGCGCTGCCGCAATTCAACCAGCGCGATCTCAATCCGCTCGACACTTTCAACGAGCCGCTGCTGAAGCTGGACCTGCGGCCGCGCAGCGGGCCGATCATGGTGATGATCGATTATCGCATCGCCCAGGAGGATATTCCGCGCTTTCTGGGGCTGATGGCCGAGCGCCGGCGCATCCGCATCCGCGACGGCGCGCGCCAATGGGCGCTGTTGCGCGATCTGGAGCAGCCTGAACTCTGGGTCGAGAGCTATCACGTGCCGACCTGGATCGATTATGTTCGGCATAATCTGCGGCGCACCAAGGCCGATGCGGACAATATCGAGCAATTGCGTACGCTGCATCGGGGCGAAGGCCTGCCGCAGGTGCATCGGATGATCGAGCGGCAGACCGTGCCGCACGACGATGTGACGCCCTTGCGGCCCGGGCCGGAGGCCGGCCCCTGACACAGGCCTCGTAAGAGCGGGCTGCGGGGCCGGGGGCGCCTCAGGCCATCTGGCCGAAACGTTCGTCGAAGGCGTAGCCGGCGCCGCGAACGGTGCGGATGGGGTCGGTCTCGCGGCCGCGATTGATGGCGCGGCGCAGGCGCCCGATATGCACGTCGACGGTGCGCTCGTCGACATAGACGTCATTGCCCCAGACACCGTCGAGAAGCTGTTCGCGCGAATAAACGCGGCCGGGATGGCGCATCAGATATTCGAGCAGGCGGTATTCGGTGGGGCCGAGATGGATGTCGCGGCTGGAGCGACGTACGCGGTGCGTGGTGCGGTCAAGTTCGAGATCGCCGACCTTGAGCGCGGCAGTGACGAGATTGGGGTTGGCCCGACGCAGCAAAGCGTGGATGCGGGCCATCAGCTCGGGGACCGAGAAGGGTTTGACCACATAGTCGTCGGCGCCGGTCGACAGGCCCCGCACGCGTTCTTCCTCCTCGCCACGGGCGGTGAGCATGATGATCGGCACGCGGGCGGTCTCGTCGCGGACGCGCAGGCGCCGGCAGAGCTCGATGCCCGAGATTTCAGGCAGCATCCAGTCGAGCAGGATCAGGTCTGGCAGCTTTTCCTGAATGGCGTGCTGGGCTTCGTCGCCGCTTTCGGCGGTTACGACACGGAAGCCTTCTGCTTCGAGATTATACCGCAGGAGAATGGCGATATCGCCTTCGTCCTCGACGACAAGAATGGTTGCGGGCATGGATGTGCTCCCGTTAGAGCATGTCTCCCGAAAGTGGCCCCGGTTTCGGGACAAAGACATGCGGCAAAACAAAGGGTTAAAGCGCAGGGAGCTGATCTGAAAGATCGCCACGCGCTTTAGAGTGCGGCTCAGCGCAGGCTGGAAAACCTTATGGTCAGCCTGTCGAACCACAAGGTCGAGCAAATGGCGTTGGGGCCAGCCGACCTCGTCCTTCGACAGGCTCAGGATGAGGTCGATTGGGGCGCCGGCTCTGGTTACGCCTTGATCTGCGTGCGTTGCAGCTGCTGCTCTTCGCTGGTCAATTGCTTGCCGGTCTGCAGGTAATAAGCGCGTTCGGCGATATTGGTGGCGTGATCGCCGATGCGCTCGAGGTTCTTGGCGCAGAACAGCAGATGCGTGCAGGTGGTGATGTTACGCGGATCTTCCAGCATATAGGTGAGGAGTTCGCGGAACAGCGAGGTATGCATGGCGTCGACCTCGTCGTCGCGATTGCACACCTCCACCGCCGCGGTCGCGTCGCGGTCGGCATAAGCGTCGAGCGCGTCCTTGACCTGGCGCAACACCAGCGCCTTCATGTTTTTGACGCCATTGTAGAAGGTCGGCTGCAGGTTGATGCCTTCGAGCTTCAGGGAGCGGCGGGCCAGTTGCTTGGCCATATCGCCAACGCGTTCAAGATCGTTGGCGACGTGGATGGCGGTGATGATGGCGCGCAGGTCGCTGGCCATGGGCTGGCGGCGGGCGATCATCGATACGGCCATTTCGTCGATTTTGCGCTGCATGTCGTCGATGCGCCGGTCGGCGATGATGGTGAGATCGGCCAATTCGCGATCGAGGGTGAGCAGAGCCTTGGTGCCGTTCTCGATGGCGACTTCGACCAGGCCACCCATTTCGGCGATGGACTGGGCGAGGCCGGCGAGCTCGTCGCTATAGGCGGTAACGATGTGTTCGGTGCCGGTATGGGTCATGGTGTTTCCTCCTGACGCGGCGATCAGCCGATGCGGCCCATGATGTAGTCCTGGGTTTGCTTGTTCACCGGATTGGTGAAGATGTCCTCGGTGACACCTTGTTCGATCAGATTGCCCAGGTGGAAGAAGGCGGTGCGCTGGCTGACGCGGGCGGCCTGCTGCATCGAGTGGGTGACGATGACGATGGTGTAGTTTTCGCGCAGTTCGTCGATCAGTTCCTCGATGATGGCGGTGGCGATCGGATCGAGGGCCGAGCAGGGCTCGTCCATCAGGATCACTTCTGGGCCGACGGCGATAGCGCGGGCGATGCAGAGGCGCTGCTGCTGGCCACCGGACAGGCCGGTGCCGGGCTCGTTGAGCCGGTCCTTGACCTCTTCAAACAGGCCCGCCTTGCGCAGCGAGGAGACGACGATCTCGTCGAGATCGGTCTTGTTCCGGGCGAGGCCGTGGATGCGCGCCCCATAGGCGACGTTGTCATAGATCGATTTGGGGAAGGGATTGGGCTTCTGGAACACCATGCCGACGCGGGCGCGCAACTCGACCACGTCGAGGTCGGGATCGTAGATGTTCTCGCCGTCGAGCAGTATCGTTCCGCCGACCCTGGCACCCTCGATGGTGTCGTTCATGCGGTTGATGCAGCGCAGGAAGGTCGACTTGCCGCAACCCGATGGGCCGATAAAGGCGGTGACGGCGCGATCGGGGATGTCGATCGAAATGCCGTGCAGGGCCTGCTTGGCGCCGTAATGCACGGTAACGTCGCGCGCGGTGAGGCGGATCGGGCGGTCGACCAGCTGGGCGAGATTGGCGGCGGGGTTTATAGCGGCGTTCATGGCGGCGTCCACAGTCTGAGCAGTCATCTTTACCTTGCCGGCAAGCATATCCATTTGCATAGCCTCCTTAAGCGCGCTTTTCGAGCCGCGACCGCAGGAAGATCGCGATGGCGTTGAGCGTGATCATGAAGCCCAGCAGCACCAGAATGGCGGCGGACGTGCGGGCTTCGAAGAAGTTGCGGTTTTCATTGCCCTGCCAGAGATAGATCTGGACGGGCAGGGCGGTGGCCTGCTCGATCGGGGTGCCGGGGACCGAGGCCACGAAGGCATTCATGCCGATGAGCAGGAGCGGCGCGGTTTCGCCCATGGCCTGTGCCACCCCGATAATGGTGGCGGTAAGGATGGAAGGGAAGGTCACCGGCAGGACGTGGTGGAACACCATCTGCGTTCGCGAGGCCCCCATGCCGAGAGCGGCCTGACGCAGCGCCGGTGAGACGCCCTTGAGCGCCGCGCGGGTGGCGATGATGATGGTGGGCAGCGTCATCAGGGTCAGCACCAGCCCGCCGGCCAGCGGCGCCGAGAGTGGCAGGCGGAACCAATTGATGAACACGGCGGCGCCGAGCAGGCCGAAGACGATGGATGGCACGGCAGCGAGATTGTTGATGTTGACCTCGATGAGGTCGGTCAGCCTCGACTTGGGCGCGAATTCTTCCAGATAGATGGCGCTGCCGACCCCGATCGGCACGGCGAGCACGATGACGATCAGCATCATCCAGAACGTGCCCATGAGTGCACCGAGCAGACCCGCCGAGGCGGGGGCAGAGCGCGAGTCCACATTGGTGAACAGCGACCAGGCAAAACCCTGGGTTATCGTGCCGTCTTGCTCGAAGATGTCGATGAGAGCGCGGGCGGGTGCGGACAATTGCTGCTGGGCGTCGCCCAGATCGCGGTTGATATTGCCCTTGATCCAGTTGTCGGTGTTGGCCGAGGCGAGCAGATCGACGCTGATGGTTTGGCCGAGCAGGTCCGGATCGTTGACGAACAGCTGACGGATGCGGTGGCGGGCATCGCTTTCCGAGATGGTCAGAAGCTGGCGGCTCTCGATCTCGAAGCCGGCCGGCGCGGCGTCGCGCAATCCAGCCTCGATGATGGTGTTCCAGTTGAGCATGGCCACCTGACGCTCCCAGCCCAGGCGGGCCGAGCGGAAATCCGCGTCGGATTGGCCGGCGGCACGAACCGGGGCCGCATCGATCTTGAGCAATTCCGGGTCGAAGGTGACCTCGAGATGGAGATTGGACTGGGTGAAGGCAGGGATGCCCTTGCGCAGCACATCGGTGAACAACAAGGCGACGAAACCGAGGGCCAGGCAGATGGCGACGATGCCGAAGGTGCGGAACAGGCGCTCGTTGAGATGACGGCGGGCGAGGCCGTCGCGTACCAGCTTGCGCCGCTCGGCGGCGGAGAGCGTCGTGTCGGTCATTCGTACTGCTCCCGGAAGCGGCGGACAATATAGAGGGCGACGATGTTGAGGCAGAGCGTCATGATGAAGAGCGTCAGGCCCAAGGCGAAGGCGACGAGCGATTGCGGGCCGGTGAAGTCGGTGTCGCCGGTCAACTGGTTGACGATGGAGACGGTGATGGTGGAGACGGGCTCGAGCGGATTGCCGCGCAGGATCGGGGCATTGCCGGCGGCCAACACGACGATCATGGTTTCGCCAATGGCGCGGCTGACGGCGAGCAGGAAAGCGCCGACAATACCGGGCAGGGCGGCGGGCAGCAGCACGTTGCGGATGGTTTCGGACTGCGTGGCGCCCAGGCCATAGGCACCATCGCGCAGGGTGCGGGGAACCTGGTTGAGAATGTCGTCGGAGAGCGAGGAGATGAACGGGATGATCATCACGCCCATGACGAGGCCGGCGGTCAAGGCGCTGGTGGCACTGATCGAGAGGCCAATGGTATTGCCGAAATCGCGCAGGAAAGGACCGACCGTCACGAGGGCGAAGAAGCCATAGACGATGGTGGGAATGCCGGCGAGGATTTCGATGATCGGCTTGACCACTTTGCGCAGATTGGCGTGGGCGTATTGGTTGAGATAGATGGCGGTCATCAGCCCGACCGGCACGGCCACCAGCATGGCGATAGCCGAGATCATCAGCGTGCCGGTCAACAGGGGCAGCAGGCCATATTGACCGGCGTCACCGGCGCCGGTGGAGGAGAATTTCGGCGCCCAGACGGTGCCGAAGAAGAAATCGAGCGGGTTGATATAGGTGAAGAAGCGGAAGGCCTCGGTGACCAGCGAGGCGACGATGCCCATCGTGGTCAGGATGGCCACGGCCGAGCAGGCGATCAACCCCCAGGAGATGGCGCGCTCGACCTCGTTGCGGGCGCGGAGGCGCGGATTGATGCGGCGCCTGGCGAAGGTCAGGCCGAGAACGCCCAGACCCGCCGCGGCGGCCAGCATGATGAGGAAGGAGAGGAGCTGGAAGCGGGCGAGATTTTGACCGGCAGCCTCTTCGAACGTGCGCAGTTCGCCGGTGACGCCGAAGCCGGAGGCCAGGTCGCGAATGCGCTGCATCTGTTGGTTGAGGCCGACCTGATCAAGGCTGGCCAGCACATCGGCGGGGATCTGGGAAACGGTGTACCAATGGGTGACCCCGGGCGAGAAAAAGGCCCAGACGCCCAGCACCAGAACGGCGGGAACCAGCGTCCACAAGGCGACAAGTGCGCCGTGATACTGCCCCCGGGAATGCACGCGCACCCCCTGCGGGGTAGAGAGGGCCCGGCTCTTTGACCAGCCCAACTGATAGGCGAGGCCAAGCAGGACCAGAAGCAGGCCTGCGACGATGAAAGTGCTCACTTGTCAGGCATCCTCGTTTGGCCCTGGGAGTAAGGCGGGCCGCATATTTTCAGTTGTCGCGAACCGGAAGAGTGGTGCCCACTTTTCTCGAAACGCTCCTTATGCGGCCCGCTCCGTTCGATTATTGCTGGAAGGCGGCGAGAACCTCGGCGGTGACCTCGGCCGGCTGCGGGATCAGACCGGCGCCTTCGAGAATGCCGCCATTGCCCGAAATGCCGTCGGACAGGAAGTATTCGGTAAATTCAGCCAGGCCCGGAATGACACCGAGATGCTCGCCCTTGACGTAGAAGTAGAGCGGGCGCGACACAGGGTACTGGCCGGCGGCGACGGTTTCGAGCGACGGGGTGACGCCGTCGATGACGGCAACCTTGAGAGTGTCGCGGTTCTGGTCGTAGAAAGAGAGGCCGAAGACGCCCACCGTGTTGGGGTCGGCGGTCAGGCGGGCCAGGGTCTCGGTGTAATCGCCGGCGATTTCAACCACGACATCCTGGCGGAAGGTGGTTTCGACGGCGGTCTTCTCTTCGGCAGACAGGCCTTCGGGCAGTTCCGAAGCGAGGGCGCCGGGGGTGATGACCTTTTCCTGGAACACTTCGCGGGTGCCGTGGTTGGAGGCCGGGATCGCCAGGGCGATCGGCTGGTTGGGCAGCGACGCGTCGATTTCGCTCCAATTGGTGTAGGGGTTGTCGACGAGTTCGCCATTGACCGGAACCTTGGCGGCGATGGCCTTGAACAGCTGCGCCGGGGTCAGGGCGAAGTCGCCGCCATTGGCCGAAGAGGCGAAGACGATGCCGTCGAAGCCGAACTGGATCTCGCGGATGTCGTTGACGCCATTGGCGAGGCAGGCTTCGCGTTCGCTGTCGCGGATCGGACGCGACGCATTGGCGATGTCGATGGTGTTGTCGCCAACGCCTTCACAGAATTGACGGAAGCCGCCGCCCGTGCCGCCCGAACCGACGACGGGCGTCCTGAATTCGGGGAAGGTGGCGCCGAATTCTTCGGCGACGATGGACGAGAAGGGAAGCACCGTCGAGGAGCCGGCGATCTGGATGGTGTCGCGCGACTGCGCAAAGGCGGAAGTCGTGCCGAAGGCGGCAAGCGCGACGGCGGCAGCGCTGGCATAAAGTGCGGTCTTCATGAAAGTTCCCTTTCGGAATTCGGTTCCGGAACATTGCCCGTCAGTGCGGGGCATGCCCTGTTGACGCGGCAGACCTTATTGGCGCCCGGCGACGGTTTTATTGCAGTTGCGTGACGGGTTTATGACGCATCAAGCGTTTGAAATCGTTGGCTTTTATGTGAGGACTATAATCGATAAGACCCGCGGATCTGGAGTGGCTAGCCGATGGCTCCCGGGCTTTGCGGCACACTCGATACGCTCTTTCCCCATTGCCGGGGGATCAGGAAGGGGGCTCGCCGAGAGCTCTCGCTCTTCCTTCAGCGCAGGAGGGGGCGCAGTTCGGCCTGGGTCTTGCGCATCAGCGGCAGGAAATTGGCGATCATGTGGGAGGTCGAGGCGCGGGCGGTCTGGGCGCCGATATTGATGGCGGCGACAACGCGGCCCGAGGCGTTGTAGAGCGGCACGGCGATGGAGCAGAGACCCAGTTCCAGCTCCTGGTCGATGACGGCGAAGCCTTGGGCGGCGACGACGGCGAGCTCGGTGGTGAGGCCCGGAATGTCGGCCTTGGTGCGGTCGGTATAGGCGACGAGATCCGAGCGGTCGAGAATAGCGCGTGCCTGGGCCGGCGGCAGGGCGGCCAGCATGGTTCGCCCCATCGAGGTGCAATAGGCCGGCAGGCGCGCGCCGGGGCCGAGATTGATCGACATGACCCGGCGGGTTGACGCGCGGGCAACATAAAGGATGTCGGTGCCCTCGAGCATGGCGGCCGAGGTGCTTTCGCTGGTGGCGCGCGACAGCTCTTCGAGAAAGGGCTGGATCAGCCGGGGCAGCGGTGTGGCCGAGAGATAGGTGTGGCCCAGATTGAGCACGCGCGGCGTGAGCTGGAAGAATTTGCCGTCATAGGTGGCGTAGCCAAGATGCACCAGGGTCAGCAGGCACCGTCGCGCCGTGGCGCGCTCGAGCCCGGTACGCCGAGCGACATCGGTGATCGAGAGGCGGGCATGCTCCTCATCGAAACACTCGATCACGGCAAGGCCGCGCACGAGGCCATAAATAATGTCTCCTTCGCGCACCCCGCGCTCCTTGTTCTCAGAGATCGTCGTCGAAGTGCGGTGGCGGCGGCCGGGTCGAGACATAGCATCCGGCGCGTTCGAGCAGGTCGCGCGCCTCGGCCATATAACCGATATAGTGGCCGGTCCACTCCTCGCTTTCCCGCTCCTCCTCAGGGGGCAGGGCCTTGTTGCGCTCCCGGTCGAATTCGACGAGTCGTCCGTCGATGGAGGCCCAGGCGCGGGCAAAGCGTTCGACAACTGCTTCGCTGAAGGTCAGGAGCGGATCACCGGGCTTTCTCATCGCGGGGGTCTCGGCAGTGTCTGGGCGCTGGGAACTCTCCCATGTCATCTGGTATAGAAGTCGGACCGCGAACGGAAGGGGCGCGAGCCCGGTGGGGCCGGGTGCGCGATGACGACCGTTCTATAGCGGCGTGCGTTCTGTCGAACGCAAATTGCCGCTCTAATCCCTTGTTTACGCATCGGATTGCCCGAAAACCGCGAGTACACTTTTTGGTCCGATGCTCTAGCCCCGGCCGCCTGAGTGAAGCCGCGTCTTAGCGCTGCCCGGTCGTCACGCTGTCCATGAAGGCCTGCTCGATATCGAGTTCTTCGAGCATTTCGCGCACCACCATGTCGTCGAGTTCCAGCCGATCGCGCGCCTGCACCAGTCGGTTTCGCCGCGTTTCGAGCAGCACTTTGCCAAGATGCAGCGCCGCCTCGCCGTCGAGGTTGCGCGCAGTCTCGCTGCGGTTGTCGTGCGAGAGGCGTTGCCGCATCACCGCCACCATGCGCTGGGCGGTCGGATCGGGATGGGCGCTGGCATAGGCGGCCAGCGTGTCCTGCGTCGCCTGCCGCACGATGATGTCGGCCTGTGCCCGCTGCGTGCGCATGAACTGCTCATGATCGGGATCCTCCAGCCGCAGCCGCGCGATCAGCCAGGGCAGGCTCAGCCCCTGGATAAGGAGGGTGGCGATGGTGACGAGGAAGGCGAGGGCCAGGATGGCCTCGCGCCCGGGAAAGGCCGAGCCATCGGCCACCACCAGCGGCGTGCCCGCCGCCGCTGCCAGGGTCACCACGCCGCGCATGCCGGTCCAGGCGAGAACGGTGTTTTCCCGCCAGCTCAGGGGCTCCTGCGGCATGGCGCGGGCGCGCTCGTCGCCATTGGCTGGGCGTCCTGCGCTCTGCCGGCTGGCGCGCTGATAACGCCAGCGGCCGAACAGGGCGGTGGCGAAAATCCAGGCGAACCGCACCAGCGCGCTGGTGAGAAAGATGGCCACCGTCGCCAGCGCCAATTCGCCCAGATCGAAGCCGGCCGCGTTGGCATCGTTGATGACGAAGCGCAATTGCAGGCCGATATAGGCGAAGACGAAGGTTTCGAGCAGCGTGTCGAGCGTGCGCCAGAAGGCGCTTTCCTGCAGGCGCTCCTCATAGCCCGCCTGCACCCCGTGATGGCCCATGGCAAAGCCCGCTGCCACCACGGCGAGCACGCCCGAGGCGTGCAGTTCCTCGGCTCCCAAATAGGCGGCGAAGGGAATGATCACCGAAAGTGCGGTGGAGAGGGTCGGGCTGGCCAGTACCCGCCGCGCCCCCTGCGCCAGATTGCCGATCACAAGCCCGACGATGATGCCGACGCTGGCGGTATAGAGAAAATAGAGCGCGATATTGTCGATGAAGGCATGGGTGCCGGCGGCCGTGGCGACCAGCACGGCAAAAAGGGTCAGCGCCGCCGCGTCATTGATCAGGCTTTCGCCCTTGAGCACCGTCATCAGCCGGTGCGGCAGGCCGGCCTTGCCGCCGATGGTGATGGCCGTCACCGCGTCGGGCGGCGCCACGACGACGCCGATGATCAGCGCGGTGATGGGCAAGAGCTCGGGCAGGGCGCCGGTGAGCGTGGCGCCGACGGCCAGGGTGGTGCCGAAGACCAGGAACACGCCCAGATTAACGATGGAGCCCATGCGGCGGCGGAATTCGGCAAAGGAGAAATCCCGCGCCGCCGAGAACAGCATGGGCGGCAGCACCACGCCCAGAATGATCTCGGGCTGCATCTCCAGCCGGGGGATGCCGGGAATATAGGAGGCGCAAAGCCCCACCATGGCCACCAGCAGGGCCGGCTGGAAATTGCCGCGCTGGGCAAGGGCGCTGACGGCGATGGCCACGACGATGACGATGAGGACATAGGCGAACATGGTCGGCGCCGGGTCTGGGTTACAAGAGCAGTCGAGGGGCGGGCGTCATCTGCGCTGCCGGGAGTGAGGAACAAGGCCGGGGGTGGGCAAGGGCGTGCCCCCAACGTAAATCCTCCCTTTATGGCAGCATGGCGTTTTTGCCGGCGAAAGCACAAACGCAATTTCAGCGCGAATTATCCATTGTCGCCCTTTGCAGGGCCAGCCCGAACCGCCTATATCAGAAGCGCTGCCCGGCGCGTGAGGACA
>JAHCJW010000109.1 GCA_026126125.1 Devosia sp. | reverse complement strand
TGTCGGTGGGGTATTCCTTACTATCTTGATTTTGTAAGGAACGGGGATGGGGTCGTGAACAAGCAGGCAAAGAGTGTCGAAGCCTTAACGGCTACGCCATCGCGGCGCATGTGCACCATTCCTCCAGGCGATAGATGATCGGCGTCGACACAAATATTCTGGCTCGCATCTTCGTGGAGGATGACGCCGAACAGCGCCTGGCGGCGCTGGAATTCATGCGAAACAGATCGGACACGGACCCCGCATTGGTCAGCGTCGTGGTCGTGACCGAATTGAGTTGGGTTTTGACGCGGATGTATGGACTTTCAAACATTGCTGTCGCCGATATTCTCGACTGGCTATTCGAAAGCACCAACGTCATCGTTGAGGCGGGCGACCTGATCCGGTCGGCCGTCGCCTTGGCCGTCAGCCAGGGGACCAATATTTCAGACTGCATCATAGCGGCGATTGCCGAAGAGGCTGGAGCGGCGAAAACCGTCACCTTCGACACGCTCGCCGCCCAGCGCCTACCGGGAATGGAATTGCTCGCGTGACCGACCTGACTTCTCCCTCTGCCGGCCGTGACGACACGCTCGACGTTTCCCTGCGTCCTTCCGGTTTTGCCGATTTCGTGGGTCAGGCGGCGGCGCGGGCCAATCTCGAAGTGTTCATCGAAGCGGCGAAAAAGCGCGGCGGTGCGCTCGATCACGTGCTGTTCGTCGGGCCGCCGGGGCTGGGCAAGACCACGCTGGCCCAGATCATCGCCAAGGAGCTGGGCGTGGGTTTTCGCGCCACGTCCGGCCCGGTTATCGCCAAGGCCGGTGATCTTGCCGCGCTCCTCACCAATCTCGAAGAGCGCGACGTGCTGTTCATCGACGAGATTCACCGGCTCAATCCGGCCATCGAGGAAGTGCTCTATCCGGCGATGGAGGATTTTCAGCTCGACCTGATCATCGGCGAGGGCCCGGCCGCCCGCTCGGTGCGCATCGATCTGGCCAAATTCACCCTGGTCGGCGCCACCACCCGCGCGGGCCTGCTCACCACCCCGCTGCGCGACCGCTTCGGCATCCCGGTGCGGCTCAATTTCTACACCCCCGAAGAGCTCGTCTCGATCGTCACGCGCGGGGCGCGGCTGATGCAGATGCCGATGTCGCCCGATGGGGCGATGGAGATCGCGCGGCGCTCGCGCGGCACCCCGCGCATCGCCGGTCGCCTCCTGCGTCGCGTTATCGACTTCGCGCTGGTCGATGGGGCGCAAGAAGTTAACAGTGTGTTAGCCGATAAGGCTCTCTTGCGCCTCGATGTTGACGCGCGCGGGCTCGACCAGCTCGACCGGCGCTACCTCAACACGATCGTCGATTTCTATGGTGGCGGCCCGGTCGGCATCGAAACCATCGCCGCCGCGCTGTCGGAGCCGCGCGACGCCATCGAGGAAATCGTCGAGCCTTATCTGTTGCAGCAAGGCTTCATCCAGCGCACCCCGCGCGGCCGCATGTTGACCGCTATCGCCTTCCAGCACTTGGGAAAATCGCTGCCACAGGGCTTTGTCGGCATGCAGTCGAGCCTGTTCGACAATGGCGAAGGGCAAGACTGAGCGCATGCGGCAAAGGCTCAAGACCGTCCTCAAGACCGGTTTGCGGGCTTTCGGCGCGCAGATGTGGATCGACCCAGCCCATGTCGAAGTGAGGCACTATCGCCCGCAACTGCCTGGCTGGCCTCAGGATTTTCCCCTGCGCCTTGTCATGCTCAGCGATTTCCACATCGGCGAGCCCTGGCTCGGCGTCCGCGCGTTGGAGCAATTGGTCGAGCGCACCAATGCGCTCAAGCCAGACATCGTGCTTCTGCTTGGGGATTACGACGATGGGCCGCGGTTCAGCCGTCCGGTCGACCCGGCGATTTGGGGTAATGTTTTCAAGGGCTTGCAGGCGCCACTCGGTGTCCATGCCGTTCTGGGCAATCATGATTATCCCGCCGAGGGCAAGCGCCGGCTGGCGCAGTTGCGCCCCGCCGCGCAAGCCGCGCTTGAGGCGGCGGGGGTCATGGTTCATGTCAATCGCGCCCTCCGCCTCCCCTGGCGCGACAAGGCCTTCTGGCTGGCGGGTCTTGGCGATCAGGTGGCCGAGCTTGCCGATGGACGCCGGCTCGCCAATATCGAGGCGACGCTTGCTCAGATCGCCGACGCCGCGCCGGTGCTGCTCTTGGCGCATGAGCCCGACATTTTTCCGCAGGTGCCGAGCCGGGTGGCGTTGACCCTGTCGGGGCATCTGCATCGCGGACAGATCCAGTTTTTTGGCTATGCGCCTGTTCTGCCTTCGCTTTTTGGGCAGCGTTTTTTGCATGGCCATATCGTTGAAGAGGCTCGCCACCTGATCGTGGGCAGTGGCCTGGGTCATTCCGGCCTGCCGCTGCGCTTTCAGGCGCCGCCCGAAATCGTCCTTATCGAGCTAGGAAGTTCACATGCATGACCGCCACGTCCTGAGCTTTCCCATCAAGGGGCAGCGTTTCAACTATCGCGTCGCCGCCATCATCGTCGCCGAAGGCCATGTGCTGGTCTGCCGCGAGGACGACGACGATTATGCCATGCTGCCGGGCGGCCGGGTCGAGCTCGGGGAAGACAGCGCCCAAAGCCTTGCGCGCGAGATTGCCGAGGAGATCGCCTTGCCGGCGGCAATCGGGCCGATGCTGGCGACCTCCGAGAGCTTCTATCGCCGGGAAGGCGAGGATTTTCATGAGCTTGGCTTCTTTTATGCCGCCGAGCTGCCCGAGCAGGGCCCTGACGGCAAGACGCCCTGGCTGGTGCGCCAGGACGAGGGGCACGACCTCTCTTTTTACTGGATACCGCTCGCAGGCGCGGCGCTTGAGCAGATTAATCTCCTGCCGCGCTGGCTTCCGGCGTTCCTGCGCGATCTGCCCTCGGGTCACAGCCATATCGTGCATGACGAGCGCCCGCGATGATCGCGCATCGTTTCCCTGTCCGCATCTATTACGAAGACACCGACTTCTCGGGCAATGTCTACCATGCCGCCTATCTCAAATTCTTCGAGCGCGGCCGCACCGAGTTCCTGCGGGACATCGAGATCAGCCACACCGCGCTGGCGGCGGAAGGACTGGCCTTCGCCGTCCGCCACATGGCGATCGACTTTGTCGACGCCGCTCACATCGACGATCAGTTGATTGTCACGACGCAAGTGGCCGGGGTCAGCGGCGCCCGGCTGACGCTCGATCAGACAATTCTGCGTGAAGACAAGATCCTGACCACCGCCCATGTCGTCGTCGCGGCGATCAAGACCAGCGGTGGCCCGGCCCGACTTCCTGCGGCGCTGCGTGCGCGCCTCGCGCCTCCGGCCCGGCCCTGAACCAGCGCTGGAGTGGGTTTCTTAACCACTTGGTGACCATAAATGCGGCAAACGGAACAATGGTTCGCGTCCGGGGCGGCAATGTCCCGGATTGCGGGGCATTTCTCTTAATTTTGACAGATTCCGCCCCCATCGCACGGACATATGGGGTCGGACGCTTGGGTCGGGCCGAAAGGATCACGTCATGGAAGCCATGGATGCGGTGGGAGCGGTTGCTCCGCATGCGGACCTCTCCATCTGGGGACTGTTCTGGGCGGCGGACATCGTCGTCAAGTCGGTCATGCTCGGTCTGTTGGCGGCCTCGATCTGGTGCTGGGCGATCATCGTCGACAAATCCATCACCTATAAGCGCAGCCAGGCCGAGATGAACCGTTTCGAGCGCATCTTCTGGTCGGGTCAGTCGCTGGAAGAGCTCTATCAGCAGCAGTCGGAAAAGCCGGCCGGCGGCATGGGCGCGGTTTTCGTCGCCGCGATGAAGGAATGGAAGCGCAGCCACGAGCAGAACGCCGCCAGTTTCGTGGGCATGCAGCAGCGCCTCGACAAGGTGCTCGATGTCGCCATCGCGCGCGAAAGCGAATATCTGGAAAAGCGTCTCGGCTTCCTGGCCACTGTCGGTTCGGCCGGGCCGTTTATCGGCCTGTTCGGCACGGTCTGGGGCATCATGAATGCCTTCACCAATATCGCCCAGTCCTCCTCGACCAATCTGGCCGTGGTCGCCGGGCCGATCGCCGAGGCGCTGTTTGCCACCGCCATCGGCCTCGTGGCCGCCATTCCCGCCGTTATCGCCTATAACAAGCTCTCGTCCGATGCCGGCAAGATGATCGGCCGGCTCGAAGGCTTTGCCGACGAATTCTCCACCATCCTTTCCCGCCAGCTCGAAGCGCGGAGAAACTGACATGGGCATGGGTGTTGCATCGGGCGGGGGCGGCGGACGCCGCCGGCGTCGCCGCAGCAAGGCGGTAATGAGCGAAATCAACATCACGCCCATGGTGGACGTGATGCTGGTGCTGCTGATCATCTTCATGGTCGCCGCGCCGATGATGACGGCCGGCGTGCCGATCGATCTGCCGCGCACCGCCGCCGCCGAAATGCCGAGCCAGACGCAGCCGATCACCGTCGCGGTGACGCCGGAAGGCGCTATCTATGTCGATGAAACCCCGGTGGGTGAAGCTGACCTCATCGCGACCGTTTCGGCGCTGGCGACGCCGGAGGACCGCATCTTCCTGCGCGGCGACACCACGGCCAATTACGGCACGGTGATGCGCATCATGGGCATTTTGTCGTCCGCCGGCTATTCCAAGATCGGTCTCGTCACCGAGCGCGAACAATAGGCGCGCGGACATGCGGACGGGTGTCGTCGTTTCGGTTACAGCGCATGTGGTGCTGATCACGCTTGGCCTCATCAGCCTCGGCTCGACCGAGCCGATCGAGGCCACCGTGGAATCGATCTCGGTCGACCTCGTGCCCATCGAAGAATATTCCAATATCCGCATGGGGCAGCTCGACAGCACGGTGGTCGAGACGGATACGCCCTCGGTGGTCCAAAGCGACCAGCCGGCCGAACTGGCGCAGCCCACCGGCAATACCACTCTCGACCAGCCGACCCCGTCTCCGGCCGATGTGCCCACGCCCGCCCCGGTGACCGAAACCGCGCCGGCGCCCGAACCCGCTCCGCAGCCTGAACCGGAACCCGAACCGACGCCCGAGCCGGCGCCGATCCCCGAACCCACCCCCGAACCGGTGCCGACCCCGACGCCGGTGGCGCCGATCCCACAGACGCGGCCGCCGACCCCCACGCCGGCACCTGAGCCCGAGCCGGTCCCGGTGCCCGAGCCCACACCGGCTCCGACCCCGGAGCCGACACCCGCGCCAACACCTGAACCGACGCCCGCGCCAGCCCCCACTCCGCAGCCGACGCCTGCACCCACGCCGACCCCCGCGCCCCAGCCCCAGCCGGAGACGCCGCGCACGGCTGCGCCGACCCCCGCCCAGCGGCCGAGCAATCTGGCGCAATTGCGCGAGCAGTTCGCTGCCGCCGAGGCCGATCGTCGGCTGCGCGAGGAAGAGGAAAAACGGCGCCAGGCCGCCGCGCAGAACCAGACCCAGACGCCGGCCTCCAATCCGCGCCCAACGTCTCCCGGTCCAACAGCGCCCAATTCGACCGCCGCCGACGACATCACGGCCATTATCAACAATGCGCCCACGACCGGTGGCACGACCGGGCAGGGCGGCTCGCCGACCCTGGGCGACACCACCGGAACCTCGGCGCGGCTCAGCCAGTCCGAGATCGACGGCCTTGCCTCGCGCGTGCGGCGATATTGGAACCTGCTGCCCAGCGATACCAATAGCGGCATGACGGTCGTGCTGCGTCTCAACCTCAACCGGGACGGCACGCTGAACGGCATTCCGGAAATCGTTTCTGCCGATCCCTCGCCCGCCGGGGCCGGCATCGCGCGGGCGGCGCAACGGGCCGTTGTCGCCGCCACCCAGGAAGGCCCCTTCACCCTTTCCGCCACCGCTTATGACCAGTGGCGGCAGCTCGAACTTGAACTGAGACCCTGACCTTGAATTTGCCCGTTTGCTGGCCAAGACTTGGGCCCGACGGTGAGATGGAGACAAAAACAACGATGACCGTTCTGTCCCGGCGCAATGCGCTCAAGCTCGGCCTGGCCGGTGGTGCCCTGATGGCGAGCTCTTCCCTGGCCATGGCGCAATTGCGCATCGTGGTGGAAGGCGCCAATTTCCAGCCCTTGCCCATCGCCATTCCCGATTTCGCCTCGTCCGACGCCAATTTCGGGCGGGAGATCGCCGATATCGTGCGCAACAATCTGCGCCGTTCAGGCCTGTTCCTGCCGCTCGATCCGGCGTCGTTGCCGATCCGCGTCGGCGATGTGGCCGCCACTCCCGATTTCAACACCTGGCGCACCGCCAATGTCGATGCGCTGGTGATGGGGTCGGTCGAGCGCGGCGGCCAGATCACTTCTTCGGTGCGCGTCTGGGACACGCAGCAGGCGGCCCAGCTCGTCGGCAAGAGCTATAATACCGATCCCAATTCGGCCCGCCGCATCGCCCATATCGTCTCCGACGCCATCTATGAGCAATTGGCCGGCGGCACGGGCTATTTTGACACCCGCGTCATCTATGTCGCCGAAAGCGGCCCCAAGGCCAATCGCACGCGGCGCCTGGCCATCATGGACCAGGACGGCGCCAATGCGCAGTATCTGACCGATGGCTCGTCCATGGCGCTGACCCCGCGCTTTTCGCCCAATGGCGACATGGTCACCTATATGAACTTCGCCGATGGCAATCCGCAGGTCTATCTCTTGCAGCTGTCCAGCGGCCGGCAGCAGCGCCTGGCCAATGTCGGCGCCATGACCTTCGCCCCGCGCTTTTCGCCCGACGGCGGCACGGTCGCCTTCTCGGTCGAGCAGGGGGGCGCCACCAATATCTACGCCATGGGCACGGGCGGCGGACAGCCGATGCAGTTGACCTCTGGCGCCGCCATCGACACCGGCCCGTCCTATTCGCCCGATGGCTCGCGCATCGTCTTTGAAAGCGATCGCGGCGGCTCGCCGCAGATCTACATGATGGGCGCCGGCGGTGGTAACGCCCAGCGCGTCAGCTTCGGTCAGGGCAGCTATTCCACCCCGGTCTGGTCGCCCAAGGGCGATCTTATCGCCTTCACCCGCCAGTCCGGCGGCCAGTTCCATATCGGCATCATGAACCCCGATGGCTCGGGCGAGCGCCTGCTCTATTCCAGCTACCATGCCGAGGGCCCGACCTGGGCGCCCAATGGCCGGGTGATCATGTTCTTCCAGGACCCGGGCGGCAATGACGGCCCGCGCCTGATGAGCGTCGATATCTGGGGCCGCAACCCGCTGACCATCCCAACCGAAAGCTACGCTTCGGACCCGGCCTGGTCGGGCCTGCGCAACTAGGGCAGAAAGCCTTTTCTCCGCCCTCTCCCTGAAAAAGGGGGAGGGAGGCATCGCGCTTGGCGCGATGTAGATGCGCCGCCGCCTATCCTCCTCCGATCCCGGGGGGAGTTTGAGTGCGGATAGCGGCAAACACGCGCCGACAATTCTTACGACTTAACCTTAACGTGATCGGCTTTCATCGCTGTTGCCATTTGGCAACGTCACGAAAAAGCCCGGATTCCCGCCATATCCGCGCCCCAATAGGCAAAGATTAACCATTCCAGAAAACCCGGTTTTAAGATTAAGCGCGGTAAATGCGGTGCTTAAGATTATCGCCTTTCCAGGAGCCTTTCGTGGTCATCCCCGCACCCATCAATACCGCGTTGCGCGCTGCCGCGATGCTTCTCTTCGTCGTCGTCATCGCCGCCTGTTCGCGCAGTTCCACCGATAATGTCGGCCTCACCGGCGCCGGCAATCTCGGCCCGGGTGGCGGCGCCCCCGGAAGCCAGCAGGAATTCATCGTCACCGTGGGCGACCGCGTGTTCTTCGAGACCGATTCAAGCTCGCTGACCACCGAGGCCATGGCCACCCTCGACAAGCAGGCGTCCTGGCTCAACCAGTACCAGAACTACCGCATCCTGATCGAAGGCCATGCCGACGAGCGCGGGACCCGCGAATACAATATCGCGCTGGGCGCCCGCCGCGCCAATGTCGTGGTGAACTATCTGGTGTCGCGCGGCGTCAACGGCCAGCGCATCACCAACCAGTCCTTCGGCAAGGAACGCCCGGTGGCGATCTGTAACGACATTTCCTGCTGGAGCCAGAACCGTCGCGCGGTCACGGTCGTTCAGTAAAAACAGCAAGGGGCGGAAAAGTGGGTACCGGTTTTCCGCCAAGCCTTGCGTAAACAAAAACGAGAGCCGGCGATTTGATCCGTCACATCGCATGGGGCTCGAGAGTTTGGCGCTCCAGAAGGAGCACCAATATCCAGTCTCGAACTGGAGGCAAGGAGTGCCCGGCACCGCGAAAGTGGGCCGGGCGCTTTGTTTTGACCAAAATTGGCCTTTATCGGCTGGCCAATGGTACCCATCTTGGCGAGCAATCCATATTGGGAGATAGAGTTTGAAGCTCGGGACGATCGGAAAGACGGCGCGCGCGGGGCTCTGCGCGCTGGCCTTGGGACTTGGCGGGGAAACCGCCGTGGCGGTGGCGCAGAGCGCCTTTCCGCCGGCCGAACTGGGGGGACTGGCCTTCAACACCGCCCAGCCGGGCCGCATCATGGTGGCGCAGGCCGACAGCGCCCAGTTGATGGTGCGTATCCAGCAGCTCGAAGAGCAGTTGCGCTCGCTCAACGGGCAGATCGAGGGGCTGACCTTCCAGTTGACCCAGATGCAGGAAATCATCAACCGCATGCAGGAAGACAACGAGTTCCGCTTTCAGGTGCTGGAAGGCGGTGCCGGGGGAAAAACTGATGCGGCAACCCAAGCGGGCGGCGTGACGCAGCCCGAGGCGTTGCCGCAGAACCCCAGCGATGCAGTCCCTTCGACCGTCGTTCCGGCGCAGGGCGTGCAACCCCTGCCGGGCGAACAGGAATTCGACCCCACTTTCGATGAGGGCGCGGCCGGGCCGGTCGATGATCTGGGCCATTCCGCCGATCCGCTCGTCGGCACCGGCCGAAGCGGTGGCATCGACCTGGTGACGGGGCAGCCGCTCAACCTCTCTTATGATCCGCGGGCGCCCCAGAGCGGCAATGCCGATGCCGACGCGCAATTTGCCGCCGGCTACGAGGCCATGGTGTCGGGCGACTATGAATTTGCCGAGGATCAGTTCGGCCAGTTCGTTTCGCTTTACCCCAATAGCCCGCAGGCCATGGAGGCGGCGAATTTTCTCGGCGAGGCGCTGATCCAGCGCGCTCAGTACGACGAGGCTGCCGAAGTGTTGCTCGATGCCTTCCAGAAGGATCCAGCCCATGTCCGGGCGCCCGATATCCTGCTCAAGCTGGGCATGGCGCTTTCGGGAGCAGGAGAGCGCGAAACCGCCTGCCGCACCTTTGATGAGGTCTCGAGGCGCTTCTCCGGCACGCAGCCAGCCTTCAACGCACGGCTCGCCGAGGAGAGGGCGAAGGCCGAATGTCCGCCGGCCTAACTCCCGATCTTGCCGATGATGCCGCCCTGGCGCGTCTTTTCGCGCCCGTGGCCGGGCAGCAGGCGCTGGCCCTTGCCGTCTCGGGCGGGCCCGACAGTCTGGCGCTGATGCTGCTGGCTCGGCGTTGGGCCGATGCGCAGCCCCGAAAGCCCCGGCTTTTCGTCTATAGTCTCGACCATGGGCTTCGGCCCGAGGCGGCGGGGGAAGTCGCCATGGTGCTGGCTGAGGCCGAGCGGCTCGGCATGACCGGAAGGGGGCTCGTCTGGTCGGGCCCGCGCCCCGAAACCGGCGTGCAGGAGGCGGCCCGTCTCGCCCGCTACCGCCTCATCGGCGCCGCCATGGCCGAGGATGGCGTCGAGATTTTGACCACCGCCCATCATCGCGCCGATCAGGCCGAAACCATTCTCATGCGCATGGCCCATGGCAGCGGCCTTGAGGGGCTCAAGGGGATGAGCGGTTTCGCGCAGGTCGAGGGCGTGCGCGTGTTTCGCCCCTTGCTGGAGGTGGAGCCGCAAGCGCTTGCCGCACTCGTCGCCGAAGCCGGACTGGTGGCGGCTCAGGACCCCGGTAATCACGATATTGCCTATGAGCGCGTGCGCTGGCGGCGCTTGCTGCCGGCCTTGGCCGAAGAGGGACTTGATGGCGCGGCGCTGTCGCGCTTTGCCGCCCGCATGGCCGAAGCCGACCTGGCGCTTTCCCAAGTGGCCGATGCCGCCTTCGCCGAACTGGTCCGGCTCGACGGGTTCGGTGCCGCGAGCCTGCCCGCCGCCGCGTTCACTGCCCTCAGCCCTGCCATCGGCCGGCGCGTGCTGGGCCGCGTGCTGACCATTGTCGGTGGCCGTCAGAAGCCACGGGCGCTGGGGCAGGTGGAGCGCCTGTTCGAGCAGATCGTCACGCAGAGTTTGCCGCGCGGCACGACGCTGCTCGGCGCCGTCACCCGCATCAAGGGCGAGGCCTTGGTCGTGGCGCGTGAGCCGGGGCGCGCCCTGCCCGAAGCGCGCCCACTGCCGCCCCAGTCGGCTCTGGTCTGGGACGAGCGGTTTCGCATCGCCAATGTTTCAAACCAAACCGGCCTCGTCGCCGCCGCGACCGATTTCTTTCCCCGGCATCGCCTTGAGGCGGTTCTGGGCTTTAAGGTGACGACGCCGGCCGAGGCGATCCGCACCGCGCCCATCGTGCGGGACGCCGAGGGAGCCGTGCTGGCACTGGGCGGCTGGTCGTTTGACAGCCGGGTCCGTGTCGAATTGCTGGTCGATTGAGCGCCGCAGGCTTTGCCGTGACGGCGCATTAACCCCTTCGCGACAATATGACTGGACGAAAGGGCCGGAAGACCGCAGGTCTTGCCCTTGTAACGCCCCAATGACGGTCTTACATTCGGCCAATGCTGCCGGGCTTTGCGCCGGCTCCCTCCGGGACAGGATTGATGAACGGAAATTTCCGCAACTTTGCCATCTGGCTGGTCATACTCTTCATGCTGATGGGCCTGTTCCAGGTCTTCCAGTCATCGACGCGATCGATTTCTGTTGCCGAGAAGAGCTATAGCCAGTTCGTGACGGACGTGGAGAGCAATCGCGTCTCCAGCGTCACCATTACCAATAATATCGTCTCGGGCGTGCTCAATGACGGCTCGCGCTTCGAAACGACGCTGCCGGAAGGCGCGAACATCATCACGCGCCTCGAAGACAGCAAGGTGTCGATCACCGCGCGCCAGCCCGAATCGAGCCCGTTCTGGTCGATCCTGCTGTCGAGCTGGCTGCCCTTCCTGGTCATCATCGGCGTCTGGTTCTTCTTCATCCGCCAGATGCAGGGCGGTGGCCGTGGCGGCGCCATGGGCTTTGGCAAGTCGCGCGCCAAGCTGTTGACCGAAACGCAGGGCAAGGTGACCTTCGAGGACGTGGCTGGCGTTGACGAAGCCAAGCAGGACCTGGAAGAAA
>JAHCJW010000108.1 GCA_026126125.1 Devosia sp. | reverse complement strand
CACGGCCACCGGCTTCCGGCACGCCCGTTGACAAACCAGGCCGTCCGGGGTGGGGATAGAGGTCCAACCTCCCGGATTCGCTTTCCCCATGTTCGATCCCCTCTTTGTCACGGTCGCCGTGCTCGCGGTGCTGATTGTCGGCTTGTCCAAGGCCGGGCTTCTGGGCGGGTTGGGCGTGGTGGGCGTGCCCCTGCTGGCCCTGGTCATGCCGGCCCGCGATGCGGCGGGGATGATGCTGCCAGTGCTTTTGTGCATGGATGCGGTGGCCGTGTGGATGTATCGCAAGGAGTTCGATCGCTCTTTGCTCAAGCTGATGCTGCCGGGCGCCGCGATCGGCACCCTGTTGGGCTGGGGGCTCTGGGCCTTTGTCAGCGACGCCTTCGTGCTGTTGATGGTGGGCGTGGTGACGCTGATCTTCGTCATCGACGCCATCCTGCCCCTGCGCAAGAAACTCGAAGGCCTGCCGCCCTCCAAAGGGTGGGGCACGTTCTGGGGCGGCGTCGCCGGCTTTACCAGCTTCATTTCCCACACCGGCGGCCCCCCCTTCCAGATCTATGTGTTGCCGCGCAAACTGCCGCCAATCATCTATGCCGGCACCTCGGCGATGTTCTTCGCCATCGTCAACACCGCCAAGCTCGTGCCGTATTTTTTCCTCGGCCAGCTCAATGCCGGCAGTCTGACCCTGTCGGCGGCCCTGGCGCCGGTCGGCGTCGCCGGCGTGTTCCTCGGCATTTTCCTCGTGCGCCGCATTTCGGCCAAGCTCTTCTACCGCATCGCCTATTGGCTGGTATTCGTGCTGGCGCTCAAGCTCATCTGGGACGGGGTCTGGGGGCTCCTGGGGGCGTGAGGCCACCCTTCACAGCCGCCCCGCCGCTGGATAAGGTCCGGCCCGATCGATTTTTTGCCCAAGAGGAACAGAGATGAGCGCCACCGCCCAAAAAGGCCATAACCAGTTCGGCAATTTGCCCGTCTGGGATCTCTCCGACCTCTATCCGGGCCAGAACAGCCCCGAATTCAAGGCCGGGCTGGAAGAGGCCAAGGCGCTGGCGGCAAAATTCGAGGCCGACTACAAGGGCAAGCTCATCGAGCTCACCCGCTCGGGTGGCCTCATCCAGGCGATCAGGGACAGCGAAGCGCTGGGCGATCTGTCCGGCCGCATCGGCTCCTTCGCCTTTCTGCAATATGCGCAGAACTCGACCGATCCGGACCGCGCCAAATTCATGGGCGACACCAATGAGGCGCTGACCAGTCTTTCGACCCGGGTCCTGTTCTTCGAGCTCGAGCTCAACCGCATCGAGGACGCCGATCTGGACGCCGCCCTTGCCCGCGATCCCCAGCTCGCCCGCTACAGGACCTGGTTCGCTGAACTGAGAAAAGCCAAACCCTATCAGCTCGACGACAAGCTCGAAGAGCTGTTCCACGACAAATCGGTGACGGCGTTCTCGGCCTGGAACCGGCTCTATGACGAGACGCTCGCCGCGCTCGAATTCGAGGTGGAGGGCGAAACGCTCAATCTGGAGGCAACGCTCAACCTGCTCTCCGACAAGGACGAGAAAAAGCGCGAAGCCGCCTTTCACGCCGTGGCCAAGGTGCTCAAGGCCAATATCCGCCTGTTTACCCACATCACCAATGTCCTGGCCAAGGACAAGGAAATATCGGACCGCTGGCGCGGCTATGCTGATATCGCCGACAGTCGCCACATGGCCAATTCGGTGGAGCGCGAGGTGGTCGACGCGCTGCAGACGGCGGTGCAGGCCGCCTATCCGCGCCTGTCACACCGCTACTACAAGATGAAGGCGAAGTGGTTCGGCAAGGACAAGCTAAACGCCTGGGACCGCAATGCGCCGCTGCCGACCAGCGACGAGCGCATCTGGGACTGGGACAGCGCCGTCTCGACCGTGCTCGAGGCCTATGGCCGGTTCTCGCCCGAACTGGCGGAAGTGGCCAGACCCTTCTTCAATTCGGGCTGGATCGATGCGCCGACCGGCAATGGCAAGCTCTCGGGCGCCTTCGCCCACCCCACCGTGCCCAGCGCCCATCCTTATCTGATGCTCAACTATCTGGGCCGCACCCGCGATATCATGACGCTGGCCCATGAGCTGGGCCATGGCGTGCATCAGCGCCTCGCCGCGGCACAGGGGCCGATCCTGAGCAATACCCCGCTGACCCTGGCCGAAACCGCCTCGGTGTTCGGCGAGATGCTCACCTTCCGCGCCCTGCTCGACAAGACCACCGACCCCAGGCAGCGTTTTGCGCTTTTGTCCTCCAAGGTCGAGGACATGCTCAACACGGTGGTGCGGCAAATCGCCTTCTACACCTTTGAGCGCAAGGTGCACACCGCGCGCCGCCAGGGAGAGCTGCGCAGCGAGGAAATCAACGCCATCTGGCTGGAAGTACAGGCAGAATCACTGGGCGAGGGCATAATCGCCAATGAGGGCTATGAGGCGTTCTGGACCTATATCCCCCACTTCATCCACTCCCCCTTCTATGTCTATGCCTACGCTTTCGGTGACTGCCTTGTGAACTCGCTCTACGCACAGTATGAGAAGGCAAGTGAAGGCTTCGCGCAGCGCTATTTCGAGCTGCTCAAGGCCGGGGGGAGCAAGCACCATTCCGAACTGCTCAAGCCGTTCGGGCTCGATGCCAAGGACCCCGATTTCTGGTCGCTCGGCCTTTCCATGATCGAGCGGCTGATCGACGAGCTGGAAGCCACCTCGCCTTGAGGCTCCGGCAGCCGACGTTCTGGACTATGAAGCTTTAGAGGACCGAAATGGCCAACAACCATCCCCATCCCCCCACCGTGCAGGAATCCGCCATGGATTATGTCGAGCACGAAAGGACATATAGCGGCTTCGTCACCGGGGTGAAGTGGGCGATCTACGGCACTGCTGCGTCGATGATCATCCTCTTTTTCCTGATCCAGCCCTAAGCCCCGTCGTCTCGCAGGCCCCATGAAAACGAGCCTGCCTGCTGGCAGGCGGGTAGGAGAGTTTTTATGAAGATTGCCGTGCTTAAAGAAGCACTGGCCGGTGAAAGCCGTGTCGCTGCCACCCCGGAAACCGTCGCCAAGCTCGTCGGTTTGGGAGCAGTTCTCGCCGTTGAAAGCGGTGCCGGTCTCGGCGCGCGCATCGCCGATGCCGATTATGCGGCCGCCGGCGCCACGCTCGGCCCGCTGGCCCAGGTGGTGAAAGGCGCCGACATCGTGCTCGGCGTTCGTCGCCCCGCAGCGGCGGCGCTCAATGGCGCCAATCCCGGCGCCCTGGTCATCGGCGCCCTCGACCCCTATGGCAACGAAGCCGACATCGCCGCGCTCGCCGCCGCGGGCGTCACCGCCATCGCCATGGAATTCATGCCGCGCATCACGCGCGCCCAGGTGATGGACATTCTGTCCTCGCAGGCCAATCTGGCCGGCTACCAGGCCGTCATCGAAGCCGCCGCCCTGTTTGAGCGCGCCATGCCGATGATGATGACCGCCGCCGGCACGGTGCGACCGGCCAAGGTCTTCGTCATGGGGGCAGGCGTTGCCGGACTCCAGGCCATCGCCACCGCGCGGCGCCTGGGCGCCGTGGTTTCGGCGACCGACGTGCGCGCTGCCGCCGGCGAGCAGGTAGAATCGCTGGGCGCCAAGTTCATCATGACCGAGGCGCTCAAAGACGCCTCCGGCACGGGCGGCTATGCACGCGAATTGACCCCGACCGAGCAGGCGGCGCAGGCCGAGCTGGTCGCCGGTCATATCGCCAAGCAGGATATCGTCATCACCACCGCCCTCATTCCCGGTCGGCCGGCGCCCAAGCTGGTCACCGCGGCGATGGTCGAGGCGATGGCACCGGGCGCCGTCATCGTCGATCTGGCCGCCGAACGCGGCGGCAATGTCGAATTGACCCGGCCCGACGCGATCGTCGAGCACAATGGCGTCAAGATCGTCGGCCTGACCAATCTGCAGGGCCGCATTCCCACCACCGCCAGCCAGCTCTACGCCCGCAATCTTCTGGCCTTCCTCGAGACGCTGATCGACAAGAAGGAAAAGCGTCTGGCCGTGAACTGGGACGACGAACTGGTCAAGGCCACCGTGCTGACGCGCGACGGCGCCGTGGTGCACCCCAATTTTGCCTCGACGGCGCCCGCCGCCGCTCCGGCATCGCCGGCCGCCGCAGCGTCCGACAGCGAGACAACCCCGCCGCCGGCGGCCAAGACCCGCAAGGCGCCAGCCGGCGAGACCGCGGCCAGAACCGCAGCGAAAACCGTCGATCCATCGGCCATCGCCCCGGCGGCATCGCAACCCGAGGCCAAGAAGGCCGTCCGCAAGGCCGCCGCCAAACCGGCGGAGGCCAAGGCGTCTGCAACCAAGGGCGCCGCAGCGAAAAAAGCCCCGGCAGCCAAGAAACCGGCCACCAAGAAGCCTGCAACCCCTGAGGGAGGTGCGTGAGAATGGAAACCACAGCTGAACAGACCGCCGACCTGGCGACCGCCGTCGCGCATGGCGCGCTGGGCGGGGCCATCGACCCGTTCACCTTCCGCCTCGCCATTTTCGTGCTGGCGATCTTCGTCGGTTACTTCGTGGTGTGGAGCGTCACTCCCGCCCTGCATACTCCGCTGATGAGCGTCACCAACGCCATCTCCTCGGTCATCGTCGTCGGCGCCCTGCTCGCCGTGGGCGTGCATCTGACGACCGATGCCAGCTGGCTTTCGAAGGTCTTCGGCTTCATCGCCTTGGTCTTCGCCTCGGTGAACATCTTCGGCGGGTTCCTCGTCACCCAGCGCATGCTGGCGATGTATAAGAAGAAGGGCTGAGCGAGATGATCGACGCCAATATCGCCGCCCTGTTCTATCTCGTTTCGGGCGTTCTCTTCATCCTGGCGCTGCGCGGGCTGTCCAGCCCCGCCTCATCCCGCCGGGGCAATCTCAACGGCATGATCGGCATGGCCATCGCCGTCATCACCACCCTGTTGGTGGCGGCGCCCAGCGACTGGATGAGCTGGCTGCTGATCGTCGGGGGCCTCGGGCTCGGTGGCGGCATCGGCGCCTATATCGCGCGCTCGGTGAAAATGACCGACATGCCGCAACTGGTTGCCGCCTTCCACTCGCTGGTGGGTCTTGCCGCCGTGTTCGTCGCCGCCGCCGCGCTCTACGCGCCCGGCGCCTTCGGCATCGTCGATGAGGTCGGCCATATCCATGCGCAGGCGCTGATCGAAATGAGCATCGGCGTCGCCATCGGCGCCTTCACCTTCACCGGCTCGGTCATCGCTTTCGCCAAGCTCAACGGCAATATGAGCGGCAGGCCGATCATCCTGCCGGCGCGCCACGCCATCCATATCGTGCTGGGCCTGGCGCTCGTCGCGCTGGTCTGGGCCTTCGCGATCAGCGCCGATCCCTGGCTGTTCTGGCTGATCACCGTCCTGGCGCTGGTGCTGGGCGGGCTGATGATCATCCCGATCGGCGGCGCCGACATGCCGGTCGTGGTCTCGATGCTCAACTCCTATTCGGGCTGGGCGGCTGCGGGCATTGGCTTCACACTGGGCAATACGGCGCTGATCATCACCGGCGCGCTGGTCGGCTCCTCGGGCGCCATCCTTTCCTACATCATGTGCAAGGCGATGAACCGCAGCTTCATCTCGGTGATCCTGGGCGGGTTCGGCGGCGAAACCGCCACGGCTGGCTCGGGCGCCGAAGATGACCGCCCCGTCAAGCAGGGTGCTGCCGAAGACGCCGCCTTCCTGATGAAGAACGCTGGAAAGGTCATCATCGTGCCCGGCTACGGCATGGCGGTGGCGCAGGCCCAGCACGCTCTGCGCGAAATGGCCGACCAGCTCAAGGCTGCCGGCGTCGAGGTCAAATATGCCATCCACCCGGTGGCGGGCCGCATGCCGGGGCACATGAACGTGCTGCTGGCCGAAGCCAATGTGCCCTATGACGAAGTGTTCGAACTCGAAGACATCAACTCCGAATTCGCCCAGTCCGACGTGGCCTTCGTCATCGGCGCCAATGACGTGACCAACCCCTCGGCCAAGACCGACAAGACCTCGCCGATCTATGGCATGCCGGTCCTCAATGTCGAAGACGCCGGAACGGTGCTGTTCATCAAGCGCGGCATGGCTGCCGGTTACGCCGGCGTGCAGAACGAATTGTTCTTCCGCGACAATACCATGATGCTGTTCGGCGACGCCAAGAAGGTCACCGAAGACATCGTCAAGTCGCTGGGCCACTGACCACCCGGTGGGCGCCCCGGCGCTTCCATCCTCGCAAAAGGCCCGCTTCGGCGGGCCTTTTTTCTGTTCGGCAGATGGCGCGATCCACAGCGATCAATAATGCGGCGGCGGGCGCTCGCTGGCCGGGTCGGCGATATAGCTGCCATTGCGCACCTGCTCTTCGAGCATGACCAGCTTGCGCTGCAACAGATCGATGATCTTCCACTGCTCGGTCATGGCGAGGTGCAATTCCTCGATCGTGTGGTCCTGATAGGCGATACGCGTTTCGAGCGCGTCGATCCGCTCGGCAGAATCGGAGGCCATGGCGTCGTCCTTCCCGTGATACCGGCCCCGCAATAGGCTCCCGGGCGCCCAGGAGCAAGGCGGATCGCTTGACGTATACGGAACCCAACCCCCTCTCCGGCCATTGATCTGGGAGAATTTGCCCAGGGGAGCCGGAACATGGCCGCCGAAGCCTTCGAGTTCATCCAGCCCATTCGCCGCGACACCGGCACCCGGCTGCGCGATCTGGCTCTTCTTGCCATCGCCGCCGGCCTGCCGCTGGGCCTCTTCGGCCTCGCCAATCTTGCCGGGGAATCCCTGGGACTGATGCCGCTGTTCTTCGCCCCCTTCGGCCTGCCCGGATGGGTCGGCGCG
Organism: Devosia sp.; assembly: GCA_026126125.1. Classification (GTDB taxonomy): domain Bacteria; phylum Pseudomonadota; class Alphaproteobacteria; order Rhizobiales; family Devosiaceae; genus Devosia. The sequence continues at coordinate 4,957 of JAHCJW010000108.1, read as the reverse complement.
ATGCTGCATCTCTCGCTGCTGCCGCTTTGCGGCATCGCCGCGCAATTGGCCGCCCGCCATGACGGCTATCGCAGCATCGGCTGGAGCGGCGCGCTCATCTTGGCGCTCATCGTCTTCCCCTTCCTCGCCCCCGCCCTCGATTCCCTGCAATTGAGCCTGTTGGCGACGAGCCTGCTGCTGCTGGCCGGAGCCACGACATGGCGCCTGGCCCGCCTCTCGCCCCTGGCGGGGCTGGTGATGGTGCCTCTTTTGATCTGGCTGGGGATCAGCGCCGCGCTCGGTCTGGCGCTCGCCGCGTCCTGGTCGCCCCCCTTCGCGCTGATGCAGGGCAATGGCCTGCCGCCCAAGGCGTAGTTACCCGCAGGTGCCCTCTTGCCTTCGCCTGGCGCAAGCCCCAATTGGGAAGCTTTCACGGCAGGATACGCCCGGAACCATTCATGACCAAGCTGCTTAAGATCGATCTGTTTACCGACGTCGTGTGCCCCTGGTGCCTCGTGGGCTCGACCCGGCTGGACCAGGCCATTGCCCGCCTCCCCGGCGACGTTGAGGTCGTCATCGAGAACCACCCCTTTTATCTCGATCCCACCGTGCCGCCCGAAGGCGTGGATGTGGGCGAGATGATGCGCGTCAAATATGGCCGCGACCCCAAGGAAATGTGGGAGCGGGTCCAGGGCGAGGCGAAAAAGACCGGTATCGATCTCGATCTGTCCCTGCAGCCGCGCATGTTCAACACCGCCAAGGCGCATACGATCACGCGGCTGTCCAAGCCCAATGGCAACCAGCACGAATTGGCCAATGCCATTGCCGAGGCCTATTTCCTCGAGCATCGCCAGATCAACGACGACAACGTGCTCGCCGATATCGCCGCCCAATATGGCTGGGACCGGGGCGACGCACTCGACGCCATGAACGATGCCGACATGCTCAAGACCACCGAGCAATTGGCGACCGACGCCGCATCGCAAGGCATACGCGGCGTGCCCTTCTTCATCTTCGGTGAAAAATACGCTCTTTCGGGTGCTCAGCCCGACGAGGTCTTCGACCAGGTTCTGGCCAAAACCATTTCTGAACTCTGAACCAGTCTTTGCCCCATCCCGGCGCAATCCGCCCTTCGCGGCGCTGCCGGGGTGGGCTATGAGGAAACGGAAGCACTCCGATGAGGTTTTCCGTGAAGCTCCTGCGCCGCCTTCTGCTCGCTATTGTCGTTATCGTGGTCATCGTCTACGCGGCGGCGGTTGGCTACATGTATTTCAACCAGCGCGCCCTGCAATATGAAGCGACGGGTCCCATTACCGAACTGGCCGAGGCCGGCGTCACCGGCGCCGAAGCGGTCTCGCTGCCGGTCGGCGACGAACACATCAATGGCTGGTACGCGCCACCCCGGGCGGGCAAGCCGTTGATCGTCTATTACAAGGGCAATTCGGGCAGTTTTACCGCCGAGCACCAGCGCTATGCCCAATTCGTGTCGGCCGGGTATGGCTTCCTCGCCTTCGACTATCGCGGCTTTCCCGCCTCGCCAGGCCAGATCTCGGAAGCCGGAATTCTCGCCGACGCCATCGCCGCCTATGACTGGGCGGCGCAGCAGGGTTTTCCCATCGTCATCTGGGGGCGCTCGCTGGGCACCGGGCCCGCGACCTATGTCGCCAGCCAGCGCGAGGCCAGAGCGCTGCTGCTCGAAACGCCCTATCTCTCCGCGGTCGGCGTCGCCGCCGAACGCTACCCCCTCCTGCCGGTCAATTGGGTAATGCTCGACCAGTTCCGCAGCGATCTGTGGATTGCCCAGGTCAGCGAGCCGGTGCTTATCGCGCACGGCACCGGCGACACCGTCATCGACGTCTCCAATGGCGAGCGGCTCTATACGCTGGTCACCAACCCGAACGAATTGTGGATCGTTCCCGGCGCCGGCCATTCCGACCTATGGGACGCCGGCATCTGGGCCAAGGCCGAAGCCTTTTTCGAAAGGTCGGCCGCACAGTGACCACTCCGCTTCCGGCGGGCATGTCAGCCCGCCGCACCGCCATCGTCGGCGGCCTGATGGTGGCCACCGGCCCGCTCAGCCTCACGCTCTACGCCCCTGCCTTGCCCACCCTGGTCGCCGACCTGGGCACCACCGATACGGGCGGCAAGCTGACCCTGACCGTCTATTTCGCCGCCTTCGCGCTCGGCCAGCTGATCTGCGGCCCGCTCTCGGATCGCTTCGGCCGCCGCAGCGTCGGCATCGCCTTTTTCGCCATCTATGTGATCGGCAGTCTCGTCGCCGCCCTCGCTCCGACGCTGGAGGTGCTGTTTCTGGGCCGTTTCATCCAGGGGTTCGGCGTCTCGGCCGGGGTCGCGCTGTCGCGGGCCATGGTGCGTGACAGCTTCAGCGGCGCCGAGGCCATCCGCATCCTCACCATGGTGAACCTCATTCTCACCATCATGCCGGCCGTGGCCCCCACTCTGGGCAGCGTCATCCTGGCCTTCGGCTCCTGGCATCATATGTTCGTCGTCATGGCCGGTTTCGGGCTGGCCATCCTGGCCCTGCTCGGCACCAATGTACGCGAAACCCTCTCCGAAGAGGCGCGGATCCCGTTCCGCCCCGCCATCATCTTCGGCAATTATCGCCAATTGCTCGGCGCCGCCGATTTCGTCGTCCCCTCGCTGCTGCTCGGGCTCGCCTTCAGCGGCTTTCACGGCTTCACCGCGCTTTTGCCCTTCGTCCTCATCGACGATCTGGGCATGACGCCCTTCCAGTTCGCCATGACGATGATGGCACAGACCGCGTCCTTCATCGCCGGCAATGTCGCCGCCAGCTTTTTAGCCCCCCGGGTCGGCGGCTCGGGGCTGATCGCCATTGCCCTGGTGCTGATGGTGGTGAGCGGGCTCGGCTTCGCCATTCTGCCCCGTCTCTATCCGCTCTCCATCATCGCGCTGATGGCGCCGGTGGGCGTCTGGATGCTGGGCCTGGCCTTTATCGGCCCGAGCGCCACCACCTCCGCCATGGCGGGCTTTGGCGGCATGGCGGGAGCCGCCGCCGCCCTCACCGGCTTCTTCCAGGTCGGGGGCGGCTTTGCCGGCTCGCTGGCGGCCGGTGCGCTGTTCCCCGACGCCATCACCGCCCTGACCATCCAACTGCCCGTCGTCGCGCTGCTGATCACCGTTCTGGCGCTGTGGAACTGGCGGCGAAAAAAGGCGTGACGCCTGAAGCATCGGGCCGAAAACAAGGGATGAGAGCATCGGATATTCACGTCGATCCGAGCTTTGCCGTCTTCGTCACCACCGGATTGATCCCGGTGGTCCATGCGATGGGACGGCTGGCCTCCGATCTGCAAGAAATGCGACGCGCTTTTACGATGCCGATCGCCTGCTGAATATAAGGTTTGACGGCAGCCCATCCCCCAAAAACAAAAACGCTGCCCCGAAGGACAGCGTTTTGAAAATTGATGCTCGCGCTATGGTCTAGGTGCGAGCCGGAGCGGCAATCAAGCCTTCGCGCTGAGCGCGCTTGCGGGCCAGCTTGCGGGCGCGGCGAACGGCCTCGGCCTTCTGGCGAGCCTTCTTCTCAGAGGGCTTCTCGTAGTAGTTGCGCAGCTTCATTTCGCGGAAGACGCCTTCGCGCTGCAGCTTCTTCTTCAGCGCGCGCAGCGCCTGGTCAACGTTGTTATCGCGAACGACTACTTGCAAAGGTCAACTGCCCCTTCAAAGCTCATGCAAATTGTTTGGATGGAAGCGTAAAAGCCAAATAGACTTTTGCGCCGACCAGCGAGAGCCAGTCACCGTGGTCGCGTCTATAGCCCGCTCGTGGCGCCTTGTCCACTGCAAGAGTCGAGAAAATCGGGCTTTGGCCGGTTTTTCCGGCCCAGGTCTGTGGATTTGATCGGCATTATCCTAAGCCGAGCGGATGATTGTGTTGATATGGCCCATCTTGCGACCCGGCCGCGACTCGCTCTTGCCGTAAAGATGGGGCTGAGTCTGGCCCTCAAGGCCGCCGGGCACCATCTCGACCTCGTCCCCGACAAGGTTCTGCATGACCACATCGGCATAGCGGGCCGGATCGCCCAGCGGCCAGCCGGCCACGGCGCGCATATGCTGCTCGAACTGATCGGTGAGACACACCGCCTCGGTCCAGTGCCCGGAATTGTGCACGCGCGGGGCGATCTCGTTGACCATCAGGCTCGGCCGCTCGCCGCCGATGACGAAGAATTCCACCCCCAGCACGCCGACATAATCGAGCGCCACGACGATCACCTTGGCCAGCATGGCCGCATGCTTGGCCACCCCGAGCGCAATCTGCGCCGGCACCGTGCTGGTATGAAGAATGTGATGGCGATGCACGTTCTCGGCCGGATCATAGGCGCGAACCGTGCCGTCGGCCCCCCGCGCCACCACCACCGAGATTTCCTTTTCGAACGGCACGAAGCCTTCGAGCACCAAAGGATGCGGCGCCAGTTCGGCGAAGGCCGCCGCGGCATCGGCCGCATCGCGCAACACGCGCTGGCCCTTGCCGTCATAGCCGAGCCGCGTGGTTTTCAATACGGCAGGCAGGCCCAGTTCGGCGATGGCGCTCTCGAGCTCCGCCGCCGAATGCACCGGACGATAGGGCGCGACGGGAATGTTCTTGGCGGCGAGAAACGCCTTTTCCGCCAGCCGGTCCTGCGAGATGGCCAGCGCATTGGCGCCGGGCCGCAATGGTTTCAGGCCCGCCAGCAGTTCCACCGTCGCCGCCGGCACGTTCTCGAATTCATAGGTGACCACATCGACCGCCTCGGCAAAGGCGCGCAGCGCCGCTTCGTCGTCATAAGCGGCCACGGTCTTGAGCGGGGTCACGTCGAAAGCCGGACTATCGGGATCGGGGCAATAGATATGGCTCTTGAGCCCGAGCCGGGCCCCGGCCAGCGCCAGCATGCGCCCAAGCTGTCCCCCGCCCAGAATGCCGATGGTGGAACCGGGAGGGAGCGGAGGAAAGGTCTGGGACAAG